>NZ_VMHP01000001.1:1276610-1595763 GCF_008795985.1 Marinobacter halotolerans
GGGCATTGGTACCCGCCTTGCCATTATCATTGTCTGTTTCAGTCTGACGGCCATTATCGCCGTCGCCATGACAGCCTACCGGGCACTGAACCAGGATTTCGGAGCCATCCTCGCCCAACAGCAGGCTTACGAGGCCCAACGCGTCTCGACCATGGTTAGCCAGCGGCTTCAGACCCGCCTTGCAATACTCGATGCCTTCAGCACCACATTGACCGATGGCAAAAACCGGCTCTCCACATCCCGGATTGAAGACTTCATTGGCCGGAAATCCGCTTTGCTCGAGCTTTTTTCCAACGGCCTGGTGGTACTCGATGAAAAAGCTACCGCCATTGCCGAGAGTGATTTCGTGGAGGGCCGTATCGGCACTAATTACGCCGACCGGGCACACTTCGCCAGGGCCCTGGAAACCCGGCAGCCGGTCATCAGCCGCCCGATCATCGGCCGCGCCACAGGGGTGCCAATACTCTCGTTCGTGGTTCCGATTGAGAGCGATGCCGATGATCTGCTTGGCTTTCTGTCAGGCAGTATCAACCTCAACGAAACAAACCTGATTCCCTCTGATGCCCTCAAACTGAGCCAGCGGCAGCAGGCGCACCTGCTAGTGGTCGATACCGACAACTTTCTCTACGTAGAATCGACAGATGAGGAGAGTGGCATCCGGTCATTACCCTCACCGGGAGAAAATCCGCTCATCGACGCAGCCCTGTCCGGTATGGGTCTGGGGGAGGTGACCGGACCGGACGGCAACCAGCTAATCTACGCCACCAGCCACCTGGAACGCCTGGGCTGGCTGTTTATCCGGGCCGTTCCCGAAGACCAGGCGAATGCGCCGGCAACGAAATCCTTCCGTCAGTTTTTTAAGATCAGCCTGATCATTATTCTGGTCATTCTTCCTCTCGGCTTTATGGTTACCCGTTCTGCCATGAAGCCCCTGGACCAGATGACGCAGCGGATTCGAAACATGTCGTCCTCGGGCGCTTCATCTTCCAGACTGGCGGTGGCCGGTCCCCCTGAGGTGCGAAATCTTGCTCTGGCATTCAATCAGTTACAGGACGAACGGGATGCAACAAGCCAGATGCAGGAGGATTTCCTGTCCAATGTCAGCCATGAACTGCGCACACCCCTGACATCCATGAACGGCGCGCTTCGGCTGATTGTCTCCGGGGTGGTGGGCAAGCTTCCGGCCAAAGCGGAAGAAATGAGCAAGCTGGCTCTTCGCAATAGCGAACGACTGCAGTTGCTGATCTCGGACCTGCTGGACTTTAACAAGCTGGCTGCCGGCGAAATGCAGGCAACGATGGCCACCCAACCACTGGCCCCCATCGTGACACAGGCGATTGAGGACAATCAGGCGACCGCTCGGGAGCACCGGATTGCCCTGATCGGCCAGTGTGACAGAGAGCTGATGATTCACACCGACGCCCATCGGCTGCGACAGATTCTGGACAATTTCATCAGCAACGCCATCAAGTTCTCTCCTGACCATGGTGAGGTGCGGGTCGAAGCTCAATCAGCGCCGGATGGCATGGTTCGCCTGACGGTAAGTGACCACGGCAGCGGCTTTCCGGAACAGTTCAGAGAGCGTCTGTTCAGGCGCTTCGCCCAAGCTGAAGCTGGTACCAAAAAGGCTTCAAAGGGCACCGGGCTGGGCCTGGCAATCTGTCGTGAGTTGACGCTCATGCTCGGTGGACGTATCGGCGCGTACAACGATCGGGGTGCGCATTTCTGGGTCGAGTTGCCCACCACCGGTGCGAGGGAGTCCGCTTCATGAAAGCGCCCGGAATGCCAACCAACGAAGCTCTCAGGCAGGCAGCTCTGGATCGTTCCGGCCTGCTCGACACAGGGGCTGAAGAACGCTTTGACCGCTTCACGCGTATGGTTCGCTTCGCCTTTAACGCGCCAATTGCCCTGGTCAGCCTGGTCGACAGAGATCGACAATGGTTTAAATCTGCAGACGGGTTGTCCGTTTCAGAAACACCGAGAGACATCTCGTTCTGCGGCTACGCCATTCACTATCCGGACATGTTCGTGATCGAGGATACCCTTGAGGATGACCGTTTCAGGGATAATCCGCTGGTCACCTCCGCCCCGCTTATCCGTTTCTATGCCGGCGCACCTCTGCGCGACAGAGAGGGTTTCCCGCTGGGCACCCTGTGCATTATCGATCAACAGCCACGAACCTTTGACCAGCAGAACCGTTTGTTGCTGCGGGAATTCGCGGACTGCGTTGAGCAGGAGATCAAGCACCACGCAGCATCAAAGTTTTACGCGGCACTGCGCAAAAGCGAAGGTCGTACTCGGGCCATAATTGAAGGAACAAGAGTCGGCACCTGGGAATGGAACGTGCAGACTGATGAGACCGTTTTCAATCAGCGCTGGGCCGAGATCTGCGGTTACCGGCTGGAAGAGCTCGAGCCCGTCAGTATTCAGACCTGGCTCAGCCTGGCCCACCCAGACGATCTCGCAGAGTCCGAGAGGCTGCTTCAGGAACATTTTAAGGGCCATTTACCCGAGTATGATTTCCGTTGCCGGATGAGGCACAAATCCGGCCACTGGATCTGGGTCCATGACCGTGGCCAGGTTCTGGAATGGACGGACGCCGGCGAGCCGCTGATGATGTTCGGTACGCACGCTGACGTCACCGAAGAAATGCAAAATCTTGAGCGTATCCAGCAGCAAAACAGGGCTCTGAGCATCCTTAATGAGCTCGCTCTGGGGTCCGAAGCCGACGATGACGCCCGCATCCAGAGGGCGCTCAGCCTGGCAACGGATTATCTGGATCTGCCAATCGGTATCGTCAGTGAAATCAACAGTCGCGTCTATTCCGTTCGCTGGTTTGCAGCGCCGGAAGGCTCCGGACTTGAATCAGGCGCCAGTTTTGCCCTGGAAGATACCTACTGTTCGATGCTGTTTGAGAAAAATGAAAGCCTGGCCATCTCGCATATGGCCAAATCCGATTATCGACACAAGAAATGCTACAACGTCTTCGGTCTCGAGAGTTATCTGGCTGCCCCGATTTACGTGCGCGACCGGCTCTTTGGAACGCTGAATTTTTCGTCCCCGGAACCCCGCCAGAACGTGTTTTCAGACACAGAAGTCACCTTCGTGACGTTATTGGCCCGTTGGGTGGCCAGTGTACTGGAGCGTACAATCAGTGTTCAGATGCTGACCAAGCTTGTGGATCAGACACCCGGCGCACTTTACCAGTACCGGCTCTGGCCGGACGGAAGCGCGGCCTTTCCATTTGCCAGTCCGCACATCCGGGATATCTACGGACTTGAGAACCTGGAGCTGAAGGACGATGCGTCGAAAGTGTTCGACCGGATTCACCCTTCCGACCTGGGGCCGGTGACAGAGAGTATTGATCGATCTGCGGAATCACTCACCGTCTGGCAGCATCAGTATCGGGTCAAGACGGATCAGACCGACTCCGCCTGGCGATGGGTTGAGGGCAAGGCTTCCCCGGAACGGATGCCGGACGACAGCGTCGTTTGGCACGGCTATATCGCAGACATCGACGAGAAAAAACGCACGGAACTGGCACTTTACGAGAGTGAGGCCCAGTTGCGCAGGCTTTACGAACTCTCGCCTATTGGTATTGCACTCAATGACTTCCTGTCCGGGGAGTTTCTGGATGTGAACGAAGCCCTACTGGAACCCACTGGCTACAGCCGTGCGCAGCTCATGGCCAAGGATTTCCGGGACCTTTTGCTGGGCGACGCAGAAGAAAACAGATGGGACATCATCACCAGCCTGAAAGAAAACGGCCGCTTCGGCCCTCTGGAGATATCCGTTCAGAAATCGGATCACTCCCACTACCCCGCCCTGATCCGCGGTATCCGGATCAAGGACTCCAAAGGTCGCCCCCTGGTCTGGACCCTGATTGAAGATATATCAGAACGCAAGAAAGTCGATCGGATGAAAAGCGAGTTCATTTCCACCGTCAGCCATGAACTGCGCACCCCTCTAACCTCCATCACCGGGTCGCTCGGGTTGATCGCAGGTGGTTCACTGGGAGCGCTCCCCGAGCAGGTTGAGCGTATGATCGCCATCGCCTACCGCAACAGCGAACAACTGAAGCAGCTGGTGGACGATTTGCTGGACATGGAAAAGCTCGTGTCCGGCAAAATGACCCTGAATATGGCACCAGAGTCGATCCCGCCCATTATTCGGGACTCTATCGAACGGCTGAGGACCTATGCTGTCGATTGCGGCGTTAGTGTCGTATTACTCGAGGATTCGGGCCTTCCCGAAATCACGACCGACAAGTCCCGCCTCAACCAGGCATTTTCCAACCTGTTGTCCAACGCCATCAAGTTCTCACCGTTGCAAGGTAAGGTCACCGTAACCCTGGAACAGAAAGAAAACCATTTCGAAATCCGTGTCACCGATCAAGGGCCCGGTGTGCCGGAAAGCTTCCGGTCTCGTATTTTTCAGAAGTTCGCTCAGGCCGACAGTTCTGCCACCAGAAGCATAGGAGGGACCGGCCTGGGACTGGCCATCACGCGGGAGATCATGACCCAGATGGGCGGCGAAGTCGGATTCGAGTCCGAGGAAGGCAGGGGGGCTAACTTCTGGCTGAAATTGCCGATCACACAAAAAAACCCGGAGGCCTGAGGCCTCCGGGTCTGTCGCGATCCTGAGTCCTGCTCAGATTAAATCACGCCGACTTCAGCATTTCCCGCACCACATAGTGCAGGATACCGCCGTGCTTGAAGTAGACCGCCTCGTTGGCCGTATCAATGCGTGATTTCAGGTCACAGGTTTCGGTTGAACCGTCCTTGTATTTCACCGTCATGGTCAGGGTCTGGCCCGGTTTAATCTCGCCAGACAGGCCTTCGATGCTGATGGTCTCCTCGCCGGTCAGCTTCAGGCTTTTGCGGTCCGTGCCTTCCGGGAACTGCAGGGGCATCACGCCCATACCGATAAGGTTGGAGCGGTGGATGCGCTCGTAGCTCTCGGCAACGACCGCACGCACGCCCAGCAGGCGGGTGCCCTTGGCTGCCCAGTCTCGGCTGGAGCCGGTGCCATATTCCTTGCCGGCGATCACCACCAGCGGCGTGTCCTTTTTCTGGTATTCCATGGCCGCATCGTAGATGGGCATCTGCTCACCGGTGGGCACGAATTTGGTGAAACCGCCTTCAACGCCATCCAGCATTTCGTTCTTGATACGAACGTTGGCAAAGGTGCCCCGCATCATCACTTCATGGTTACCACGGCGAGACCCGTAGGAGTTGAAATCCTTCGGCTGCACGCCGTGCTCCTGCAGATATTTACCCGCAGGGGAATCCGGCTTGAAGGACCCGGCCGGGGAAATGTGATCAGTCGTGACGGAATCACCCAGCAGCGCCAGGATGTTGGCGTCCTTGATGTCCTCAATGGCGTCCGGCTCTTCTTTCAGGCCCTGGAAGAAAGGTGGGTGCTGAATGTAGGTGGACTTGTCGGACCACTCGTAGACTTTGCTTTCCGGCACCTTGATGGCCTTCCAGGTGGCATCGCCGTCGAAGACCTCGGCATACTCCTTGTGGAACATGTCGGTTTTGACCTTTTCCACCGCCTCGGCGATTTCCTGCTGGCTCGGCCACAGGTCCTTCAGGTAAACGGGGTTGCCCTCTTTATCGGTACCCAGCGGGTCTTTCGACAGATCCAGCCGCACATTACCGGCCAGTGCAAACGCCACTACCAGGGGCGGCGACGCCAGCCAGTTGGTTTTCACCTGAGGATGTACCCGGCCCTCGAAGTTCCTGTTACCGGACAGCACCGAGGCCACGGTCAGGTTGCCATCGTTAATGGCCTTTTCCACTTCGTCCGGCAGAGGGCCGGAGTTACCGATGCAGGTGGTGCAGCCGTAGCCCACCAGGTTGAACCCGAGCTTATCCAGAGGCTCCTGGAAGCCGCCAACCCGAAGATAATCCGTGACCACTTTGGAGCCGGGCGCCAGTGAAGTCTTGACCCATGGTTTGGTATCCAGGCCTTTCTCGACGGCTTTCTGGGCAATCAGTCCTGCTGCCATCATCACGCTCGGGTTGGAGGTGTTGGTGCAGGAGGTAATCGCCGCAATCACCACAGCGCCGGGGTCGAGACGGGTTTTCTCGCCGTTCATATGGAGCGGCTGGCTGGCTGCGTGCTCGTAGCTTTTCTCAATGCCCACAGCCGTTTGTCCACCTTCCGACTCAAGCTTGTCAGCGGTGGTCTCGGCGGGGCCTTCTGCAGTCTCCATCAGCAGTTCGAACGAGCGCTTCATATCCCTCAGCGCCACCCGGTCCTGGGGACGTTTGGGGCCGGCAAGGCTGGCTTCCACGTCGCCCATATCCAACTCAAGGGTATCGGTGTAGACCGGTTCATGGCCCGGCTCACGCCACAATCCCTGGGCCTTGGCATAGGCTTCAACCAGCTCCAGCTGTGCCTCGTCACGGCCGGTCAGTCGCATGTACTTGATGGTCTGGTCGTCCACCGGGAAAAAGCCACAAGTCGCACCGTACTCAGGGGACATATTGGCAATGGTGGCGCGGTCGGCCACTGGCATGTCCTTCAGGCCATCGCCGTAGAATTCGACAAATTTGCCCACCACGCCTTTCTTGCGCAGCATTTCGGTAACGGTCAGCACCAGGTCTGTTGCTGTGATGCCCTCGCGGAGCTTGCCGGTAATCTTGAAGCCCACCACTTCGGGGATAAGCATGGATACGGGCTGGCCCAGCATCGCAGCCTCGGCCTCAATACCACCGACACCCCAGCCCAGAATACCCAGACCATTAATCATGGTGGTGTGGGAATCGGTGCCGACAAGGGTATCCGGGTAGGCAATGGTCTTGCCCTCAATGTCTTTCTGCCAGACCGTCTTGCCCAGGTACTCCAGGTTAACCTGGTGACAGATGCCGGTGCCCGGTGGCACTACGCGGAAATTATCAAAGGCCTGCTGGCCCCACCGCAGGAATTCATAGCGTTCCTCGTTGCGCTCCATCTCGATGGCAACGTTATCCTTGAAAGAGGAAGGATCGCCGAACTTGTCCACCATCACCGAGTGGTCAATCACCAGGTCCACCGGCGACAGCGGATTGATCATGGCCGGGTCCTTGCCCGCTGCCTGAACCGCCGCGCGCATGGCAGCCAAGTCAACAACCCCAGGGACACCGGTGAAATCCTGCATCAATACTCGCGCCGGGCGGAACTGAACTTCGGTGTCGGAGTGGCGGTTTTTCATCCACTGAACCATGGCGTCGATGTGCTTGCGCTCGACGGTGGTGTCGTCCTCGTTGCGCAGCAGGTTTTCCATCAGGACTTTCAGTGAGAACGGGAGCCGGTTCAGGTCGCCCAGCGTGTCCGCCGCCTTGGGCAGGCTGTAATAGTGGTAGGTCTTACCGCCTGCATCCAGGCTAGAGAGTGTGTTCAGACTGTCTTTACTGAGATTGTCGCCAGACATGATGTTGCCTCCTTTTCGTCATTATCCGCCCATTACGGAAAGCCGGGAGGAGAGAATGTGATCGTCCGAATCGGCTCTGGACCCGTAAAGACATTCAGGATGACGGTTTCAATCGGGTTTTTGAAGTCTTCCTTAACTATTGCACCGATTGGCCGGAGTTCAACCACCGGCCGGAAATTGCAGGGCGTCTCTGTTGTGCGGCGCTTTCTTCAGTCGACCCGGTACTGGCTCACCAGGGCATCCACATCGGCAATCGCGCGCTCGATCTCTGCCGATATCTTCTCAACGCCACCGGCCTCACCGGCGACCTGGCTATTGCGGGTTGCCACCGAATGAATACTCTCGTTGATCTGCACGGAGGTTGCAGACTGCTGCTCACAGGCGGAGGCAATCTGTTGATTCATGTCAGTCACGGCGCCGATAGCGGCCTCAATTCGACTGATGGCGTCCGCCGCCTCGCCAATCGCACGGTTTGATTCACCGGACCGGCTCTGGCCCATCTCCATGGCTGCACGGGTAGCCTCAGACAGGTCCTGGAGCTCGCCTACGGTTGCCCGGATTTCATCCGTGAATTCCTGGGTGCGCCTCGAAAGTGAACGGACTTCGTCCGCGACCACCGCAAAACCCCTGCCGTGTTCGCCGGCACGGGCCGCCTCGATAGCTGCGTTCAGCGCCAGCAGGTTGGTCTGGTCGGAAATATCGTTGATCGAGCCGGTTACGCGGGCGATGGAGTCTACTTTCTCGGCAAGCTGGCTCACCATCCGGGAGCTGTCGCCCAGGGCCTGATTGGTCGCCTCGGTCATGGTGCGGGCGCTGTCCATGGCCTTGCTTCCGGCTGCCGCAGCACCGGCCGCATCCGACGATGCCTCTGATGCCAGTTGCGCGTTCTGCGCGACTTCCTGAACACTCGCCGCCATCTGGTTGCTGGCGCTGGCGACCTGGTCCGCCTGCTCCTGCTGCTCATCCACATAGGTGCGGGTTTTCTTGCTGGCTTTGGCAAGATCATCGGCGTTGCGGCGCAATACACCGGAGAAATCGCGAAGCTGCCTGATCAGCGCGACCGACTGGTTCATCATCTCGTTGAAGGACAGGGCACTGACACTCTTGTCCTCCGTCGGTAGGCGCCCACGAAGGTCTTTCTCACTGTCAAACTCGCGGACGATCGAGATCATCTGAATCGATTGTTGTCTTTCCGCACCCATTCTGCGGGCGAAAAACAACAGAATACCCGATTCGAATACCACAAAGGCGGCATGCAGGAACGCCGTATCCCAGCCCAGTCCATGATTGAATATCACCACCGGCATGCTGCCAATCTGAACTTCCGCCATCTGAACGGCCGTCAGTATCAGGTGATGTGCCGCAATCACAGCAGCCCCCACAATCACCGGCATCCAGTCCCGGTAGATAATTACCAGCGCCAGCGCCGCAAAGATGTGAAAGTGCATCTCAATGCGGCCCAGCTGCGCCTGTATCATAACCGCCGAAAACAGCATCAGGCAGGCAGCGAACACCACCGAACAGGCGCGGGTACCGCGGAACAGGAAATAGCCCGCCATTGCCACCGCGCTGACCAGCAGCGACCCGACGATTGCGAAGGTATAGGTACCGTAGCCCCAGGGGATCAGCAGCCCCACCACCGGAAGGTGGAGCAGGAGTATCGTCAACATTTGCTGGTCCGTAGTCAAAACCTGCTCACGGGCGAACTGTTCACCACTGGAAATCTGGGTTGTTATCATTTTTGGCTCTCTGAATACGGCTTTGATAGCAGTTTAACGGCGGAGTCGGCAATAAGTTGACAAGGAAAGACACACATCAGACCTGCCGGTCCCCGTAAAGCTGGGCATAGAGTCCCTGACGCGCAATCAGCTCGTCGTGGTGTCCTTCCTCGGAGATGAACCCATCCTCGAAGACATAGACCCGGTCCGCCTGTTTTACGGCACTCAGCCGGTGGGCAATGATCAGCGTGGTGCGCTGGCGCAGGAAAGCCTCAAGGTCCTTGTGCAACTGGAATTCCGTTTCCGCATCCAGCGCTGAAGTGGCTTCATCCAGAATCACCACCGACGGATCTGACAGTACCATGCGTGCGATGGCCAAACGCTGGCGCTGACCGCCGGACAGGCGCACGCCCTGGCGACCGATCATGGTATTGAGCCCATCCGGCATATCGGCCACCGTCTGATCGAGCTGGGCAATAGCCAGGGCCTGCCAGAGGGCCTCATCGTCCTTCTGTCGGCCAAGAGTCAGATTCTGGCGCACCGTATCGTTGAAAAGCGCGGGATGCTGCAGCACCGTAGCCACGTTTTCCCGCAGACACGGCAGGCCGATTCGCTCCACCGGCACACCACCCACTAAAATCTCGCCCTGCTGAGGCGTGTAAAGGCCCAGAATGACTTGCACCAGCGTGGATTTACCGCCACCGCTGGCGCCGACCACCGCCACTTTTTCTCCGGCCTCGACCTTCAGATCAATACCCTTCAGCACCTGCTCTTCGCCATAACTGAAATGGATATTCCTGAGCTCCAGATCTACCGTGTGACGACCCCGGAACGGATTCTCCATTGCCGGATAGCGCGGTTCTTCCTTCAGCGCCAGCAATCGGTTAATACGGCCCAGGGCAGCGTTGGCGGCAAACCAGGCGTACTGCATGTTCAGCATTTCCTGAACCGGGGTCAGCATAAACCACAGATAGCCGAAGATGGCGAACATCATGCCGATGCTCAGATCACTGAGCAGCACCGTCACCATGGCGGCAGCCCGGAAGGTATCCACGCCGAACTGGAACAAGGCAAAACTGGCCCGGCTGGCCGCGTCACTGCGCCATTCGAACTGGATGGCGTGATCCCGCACCACCCGCGCGCGGGAGACAAGGTGCTGGAGATAGTGACCTTCACGGTTGGCCGCGCGAAGCTGGTGAATGGCATCCAGGGTCTCCGTCAGATCACCCTGGAAATCTTCATAGGCGCTGTTTTCCTGGCGCTTGAGTTCTTTCACCCGTTTGCTGATCAGCATGGTGGCGAAAATCACCAGCGGGTTGAACAGCAGAATCAGCAGACCCAACTGCCAGTGCACCCACACCAGCACGCAGGCGGTGCCAATCACCGTCAGGCTGGCCACGATAAACCGGCTGATGGTGGTGCCAAGGAACTGGTCGATGGTGTCCAGGTCGGTAATAAAGTGGCTGGTAATACCACCGGAACCGCGGGTTTCATATTCCGACATGGCCACCCTGCGCAGACGCCCCAACAGGCGGGAGCGCACCCGGAAAACTACATCCTTGGAGATTTTGGAAAATTCCCGGGACTGCAGCACATTGAAACTCAGGGCCAGCAGCCGCAACAGGAAGGCGGTTACCACCATAATGCCGATGTAGACAAACGGCAGGTGCAATGACTCCGGCAGCACCGCCTGCATCACCGGCAATACCGGGCCTTTTTCGTCCAGCAGCACTTCATCGACCAGCACCGGCAAGAGCAGAGGAATAGGCACACTGACCACCGTCGCCAGAATGGCCAGCACATTAGCCCGGACCAGTCGCGGTTTGTGTTTCAGCGCAAGCGAGAGTATCCCCCGCCAGGTATAGGCATGCGCCGGGGCGTTGTCTGCGTCCGTCTCTTCATAAAAATTCCCCTGCTCTGTTGCCTGTTCCAAACAGCCTCCTGTAAATCCGATTCAGGGATAAGCATACGATGCTCTGCCGGCTGCGGCCCAATAACCGGCCTTTTCCTTTCGCCCTACTTTGAACACTCTGGTCTGTTCACTGGTGACAAAGCCTGCCATCTGCCATCATTGCAGCCGACTGTTCCAGGAACCATTCGAGCCGGACCCATTGTGAAACACGACTGCGATTACCACCCGGGCGACCCCGCAAAATGGCACTGCGGTGAGTGCCAGATTCACTTTTGCTCCCGCTGCATGCCGGACGCAGACCAGCGAAAACAGCATGCCCTCTGCCCCAAATGCAACCGGGCCATGCGCTACCTGGGAGCCGCCACCGAGGTGGTGCCCTTCTGGAACAGGATCGGCGCTTTTTTCCGTTACCCCTTCCACACCGATCCGCTCTTGGTTATCGCCATCTGCACGCTGGTGCCACTGGTGATTACCGGCAATATTGTCGGGCTGATTGTGTCACTGGTGCTGGTGTTGGCATTACTGAAGTATACTTATGCGGTGATCCGCCATACCGCCGAGGGGCACATGAAGCCGCCGCCCGTGTCCGTCGCCTTCAGCGGCAGCGGCTTTGACATTGTCATTCTGCAATTGCTGGTCTTCATCCTCATGGGGGCTCTGGTAAGCGCCGCCATGATGCTGGGCGGCCCGGTACTGATGCTGGTCGCACTGGCACTGGTGGTACTCGCACTGCCGGCCAGCGTCATGGTGCTGGCCATAGAGCATTCGGTGGCGGCGGCGGTCAACCCGATGAATCTTGCGGTTCTCATTTCCCGTATCGGCAGCCCCTACTTTCTGCTTTATGGTTACCTGATCCTGCTGTCCATCGCCTCGGGCGCGGCCCAGGAGTTCGCCTTCAACCATTTTGCACCCCAGATGGCCAATATTCTGGCCGGCTTCCTGAACAGCACCTTTACGCTGATGCTGTTTCACATGCTGGGCTATCTGTTGTTCCAGTATCAGGAGGAGCTCGGCTTCGCCAGTGACCACCAGGACGAGGAGAGCCTGGGTGAATTGCAGAACCGGGATCGCACCCATCGCTTTGATGCCGACATCGACATGAATCTGAAGGACGGCAATTACGACCGGGTGCAGTCGATGCTGAAAGACAGCCTCAAGCGGGACCCTTCCAATGCCCACCGGCTGGAACAACTGCACGCCCTGCTTACGGCCAGGGACGATCATCAGGAACTCTACCGCTATCACCCCCGGCTGCTCACCATGCTGGCCGACAGGAACGATGGCGAGTCCCTGGCAAGCCTGCTGAACACAATCGAGAAGACTGAACCGGGCTTCCGTTTGAATGATCCCGAACTGGCGTTGCACTGCGCCAGAACCCTCTATCACCGGGGACAGTTCAAGCCGGTGCTTAAGCTGCTGCAGGATTTTCACAAACGCTTTCCCGACAGCGAATGCCTGCCCCACGCCTACCTGGTGGTGGCCCAGGCGCTGGCGAATGGGCTGGGGCAATGGGAGAAGGCCACGGCCTTCCTTACCTTCATAAAGAAACGTTGCGTAAACCACCCGCTACAGGAACAGATTGACGTTTACTTGCAGCAGGCGCAGAACCATGAGCCCCTGAAAGGGCCCAAAGCGTCGTTCAGCGTCGAGTAGCGAAAGCCCGGGGGGCTGCGTTCAGACGCCGTTTGCCAGTAACTGGCGGTAATGACGGGCTTTGGGAGCGACCTGGCGCTTGTCGAATTCTTCCGCCAGCAGTCGGCAGGCCTCATCCGCCAGCGCTTTATCACCGGCGCCGCGCAGGCGCTCAAAGGCCCGCTCGGCGGATTTCAGGTCATCGTTTTTCAGGCAGGTAAACAGCACCCGATTGTGATCTTCCGGTGCCAGCGGCGCATGGCTTTCACCCTGCTTCATGTATTCAGCCCAGACTTCGATGGTGCGCTCAGGCTGGCGCCGGTTCAGGGATTCGTTCATCAGCTCGCGGGCGTACTCCCGGTAGTCAGGCAGATCGGGCCGTAGTTTGGCCAGCTGGTAGAGGTGTTCCAGCAGCACGGTACGGTCCGGATAGTGCCTCCGAAGCGCTTCGAACTGGCGCCGGGCAAGATCAAACTCCATGCGGCCCAGGCTGGCCATGGCCTGGGCGTAGCCGCTGGTAAAGCGTTCGTCCTGCTCTTCGTCCTCGGGCTCGTAGAATTCCTCTTTGACCTGAAGCCAGCTTTTGCCCAGCAGCCAGACCAGCCCTGCCCCGGCTACCAGCCCGCCGGCGTGGGCCATGTAGGCGATGCCGGTGGCCCCGGCAAACCAGTAGTCATAGATTTCCTTACCCAGCCACACCGGCAGCATCGCCAGTGCCGGGGCGCGGAAATAGTTGAAATACACGCCCACAAAGTAGAAAAAGCGGATTTTCTGCAGTCCGTAGATGGCGACATACATCCCCATCAGGCCGGATATGGAGCCCGATGCCCCTACCAGCGGCACCGCGCTGCCAAGGGAAAAGGCTGTGAACACCAGACCCGAAATCGCACCACAGGCCAGATAGGCCAGAAGATAACGGGCGGCGCCCAGCGCCTTTTCCACGGTAAAACCAAGCAGGAACAGGAACACCAGGTTGCCGATCAGGTGGCCCCAGCCCCCGTGCAAAAACTGGTAGGTGATCAGGGTGTACAGCGAGAATTCCGCCGGCACCAGCCCCAGCTGATTGGCGCTGAGCCGGTCTACGTACCGCTGCTGGATCTCGCTGCGCTGGGCCATCCACACCCGGCGCTGCTCCGGCGCCCAGATCACGTCCCGGTTGTTGAGCAGGTACTGATAAAACTCCGAATCGAAGAGCAGGGTAACCGCTATCCATCCCCGTTCATCCTGCTCTTGCAGGGTATTGAAATCCTGAAGCTGGGAAACCAGGGACTGCCGGCCGTTCAGGCGAATACTGCGCTGGAGATAATCCTCATAGGCCGGGGCCTCCAGGGATTGCAGATCGGTTTCCAGGTAGGCTTCCACGGCTTCGTTAACCAGCCGGCTGTCATCCCCCTGATAGAACAGAAACACCAGAAGGCAGGTCATGACCAGCCCCAGGGTCATCCAGGGTGGACGCTTCCAGTTAACGGTGCTTTCAGCAGGAATAATCAGCATGGGTTGTCACAATTGGTCATAATTCGCCTCGGCAGAACTGCTTTTTACCACAGCATGGCCTGTTTTTCGCGGTGTAATAAATCTGAAGCGAAAGGCGAAGACCATTGGGAATCTTTCGACCAATCGCTTATTGCGGTTGTCCCGGCCACCTCTAATAGTAGCCGGGACAATAAAAAGAACAGACTATGCACCTGAGGAACAGAGCATGACGACACTTGTACTGGATCACCCTGAGCTGCTGGCCCGAACGGCTATCGAGGCAAGCATGGCCGTAAAGGGTGAAGCATCAACGGAGACTTCCATTGGGCGCCCTCACCGTTTGCGCTTCCACTATGGCTTCAACCAGCATCGTCTAAACGATGAGGACCAGGACCTGCTGCGCCAGCACGCACATTGGCTGAAGCACAACCCCGGCGCCTGCCTGCACATTCATGGCCACGCCGATGTCTTTGGGGTTGGCGAGTATAACGAGTTTCTTTCACGGCTGCGGGCCAGCAGTGCCGCGAAACTGATGATCTTCGAAGGGGCCAGAGAGAACCAGATTTTGACCAGCGGCTGGGGCAGCGCGCGACCACTGGCAAGGCCTGAAGACCATGCCGCCAACCGGCGCCTGGAACTGGAATACCTGAACGTGGATATGGCGCGGGCCCTTTGAGGGGCCCGCGTGGCATTTACCCGTAAACCTGGAACACGTTCCAGAACAACAACAGTGATAGCGCCAGAATAGCCAGCCAGGTCAGCAGAATGCCCGCCATGCGGGCCATGTGCGGGCCGCCACGACCGTTAATCATGCCGAAGGCGTGCAGCAGACGCCCGACCACAAAGCCCATACCTATCCAGTAGATCAGCGTACTCGACACCCCGTTCAATTCAGCAATGGCCAGCATGATCAGGCCAATGGGTGCGTATTCCACCAGGTTGGCGTGGGCGCGTACCGTGGCCTGGAAGTCGATATCCTCGCTGACCCCCAACCCCTGCTTGAATTTCAGGCGGTAGCGGGAAACCAGAAAAGAAAGAAAAAGCAATAAAAGACCAAGAACAGCGGCGAAAACAGCGGAAACAGGAACGATCATCTTCAGCCCTTCTTGATGGCGCTGACAACGGCAAGCAGCAGCACCGCGCCTACCGTTGCGGTGACCAGCTCGCCGATCGCGCCCTGGGCTGCCAGCCCCAGAAGCCGGAACACAAAACCACCCAGAACAGAGCCAACAATACCAATACCGATGTTGGCCATGACGCCAAAACCGCGGCCTTTCATGATCAACCCGGCAAGCCAGCCGGCAACACCACCAATGATCAGAAACAGAATCAGATTCATAATTTATCTCCCTGGGTTGTTGGGGAAGACTGCCCGTTTTACCGGGCGGCTTCAAGCAATTCCGCCGCCTCGGATCCTCTGTTCAGGACGGCGGCGCCAATGAGTCGATCGTGGCCGCCATAGTGGCGTGGCATTCGCTGATCAGCCGGGGGATGTCATCCGCTGTCAGCCCTGCGGTTTCCACCGGCGGCAATACCTTGATGGCAACCGGCTCGCGGCGGCCTGACCAGCCAATGGTGCGGTCATAATACTGGCTGACGCACACCATGGTGATCGGTGCACCGGCGGCCACAGCGGCGTGAAAAGCGCCTTTCTTGAAGCTCTGCAGTCCCCGACCCCGGCTTCGGGTCCCCTCGGGAAAGACCCACAGGCTTTTGCGCTCCTTACTGATGGCATCGGCGGTGGCGCGCATTACGGCAACCGCCTTGTTGGAGCGACTGCGGTCAATAATCACGTTACCGCCCAGCCAGAACACCTGGCCAAAGAAAGGCACCCAGATCAGTGCTTTTTTGCCGACGGTCACCGTGCGCGGGGGCAACAGCCCGCCCAGCATGAACAGGTCATCATTGTGCTGGTGGTTAGCGATAACCACCGTGGGCCGATCCACCGGAATATTTTCTCTGCCGGTGATGGTGCATTTCATTCCCAACAGCGCCCGCCCTACCCGGGCAATAACCCAGGCCAGATAACGATTGTTGTCGGGGTTAAAGGGCCGGGCCAGGTAGAAGAACAGAGCGAACAGGCAGATCACCAGCATGCTCAACCAGGCCAGAAACTTTCTCAGCAATCCCATCAAATACTACCCTGATGCAGTTTTTCAGGCGCACAAGTGTACGCCATTTTCAACGTTCGACAACCGCGGCAACCAGCTCGCTCGGGGTTGCCTTTGCCTCTACCACATAGCGTAGCGGCCCATTGGCCTGTAGGCCATCAAACGGGTAGCAGGTGACCAGTAACAGGGTGTCCGGGGGCAGCAGTGCGGTGTTGATCTGCTGGTGGCGACTGTCCACCACGCGTGTATCGATAACGCGATAGGATTGCCATTGACCATCGCGACCCTGAAGCCGGAGATCGTGGCCGGCCTCCAGCGTCTGCAGGCTTTTGAAGTGGGTATCCCGATGACCGGCGATGATCACCGGCCCCCGACTGTCGCCGCTGCCAAAAACCTGCCCGGGCCCAAAAGCCAGGCTTTCACCATGGGCACCGTCCAGAACAATCAGGGACCTTCCGCTATCATCCGCCCCTTGCTGTAGCGTCAGGCGGGCGACCGGCCAGGTGTCGGCCCAGGGCCAGGGGCGAACCTGCTGCTGACGGGCCTGGCTTTCGGCCCAGGCAAGCTCCAGTAACTGCTGGGCGACCACCGCCTTGAACGGTATCCACAGACCGAACGCCAGGACGGTAAAAGAGCAAACGGTTACCAGGGTACAAAAGTGCTTCATACGAATGCCCTCTTCTTCAACAGGCCAATGGCAGCGCTGAACATTAACCCCAGCAGCCCCAAAGCCTGCAGAAGGGGCGAGATGGTGGCGGTCTGCGGGTATCGCAGCATTCCGGTGCTGGAACCGGCCGGCAGCAGGGTGGGAAAGCTGTCGATTGCCAGTGTCGAATCCACCGGCCTCGACGGCGTTTTGTCCACTGCCAGAAAGCTGGTGTAAGGGGTCACCAGTTGGTGCTCGATGCCCAGGCGCGTCACCTGTTCGACGATCGGTGTTTTGTTTTCGCCAGAGGCCCTGCCGAGAGTCCGGGCGTCCAGCAGGCCATCAATCTTCCGACTCGCCCAGACCCGATGAAGGCCTTTGCCTTCGGCGGCCTGCGCCAGATCGAGAGACTGCTGCCAGGGGCTGCCATCCGGCAACTGACCCGACATCTTCAGCTCACCATGGGGGGCATGCTCCCGAACCACCTGAATCAGCGGCTCGCCACGGAACAGGTCGCCGATTCGCGCGGGCCGGGCACTCTTGCCAGCTTCCGCATCGGGCCAGTGGACCTGGATATCGGTCAATACTGCCGACTGCATCTTGCCGAACAACTCATCAAGTGGGCGCTGCACATCGGCGGTGCTGTTGATGGAGGTGTAGGTGCCGCGACCATAGCGGGCCGCCTCGCGCATGAAGTGCATATTGGGGGCGGAACCAATGCCCACCGTAAACAGACGGGTGTCACCCAGTTGGCGCTCGATTCGACGGAACAGGTCAGCCTCGTTGCCGACCGAACCATCCGTAATGAACACCACCTGACGCAGGCGCTGAACGCCCTCCGCCGTTTCAGAGCCGGCCGCCGGGCCATGCCGCCCCAGCGCCGCATCGAGCGCAGGTGCCATTTCCGTACCGCCATCGGCATGCAGACCCTGCACATACCGACGGGCCCGGGCCAGATAGTTACCGGTGGCGGGTACCGGATCCATAAACAGCGATGCCGTCTGGCTGTTGAACTGGATAACGTTGAAGGTATCGTCAGGCCCCAAGGAATCGAGCCCGCGCAGCAAAGACTGTTTTGCCTGACGGATGGATTCCCCCGCCATGGACCCGGAGGTGTCAATCACGAACACCAGTTCCCGCGGAACCTGCTGTTCCGACTCCAGCCCCGGAATCATCATCGCCAGAAGATAGTCCTCCCCCTGCCATTGCTGCCGGAAAACCGCGGCCGAAGGCGCTATACCCCGGGTCGGCGCCCAGCGCACCAGCAGATCCCGGTCCATGGCGAATCCTCCCTCACCAACAGTTACCTCCACGGTGTTGCCGTTCCAGGTATTGCTCAGACTGTGACTGCGGCTGCTGACCCGGCTGACCGGCAAGCCGGCCCTGATGCTCATGGCGACCGTTGCCCGATGGCTGCCGGGCTTTACGTCACCAGGCAGAACCGTGAAGGGGCTGATCTCATCGGCGTCCGGCACTTCGGTGGTAGGCGTCGCCCAGCCTTTGTTCCAGGTGGTTTCAGCATCAGTGACTGGCGGGCCGGGCATAAAGCGAGGCGTCAGGGTGGTAGGGATGCGCAGTTCGAACTCCCCACCCTGGTAGCGCACCGGCTGCTGGTAGCTGAGCTCAATGGCAATGGATTCCCCCGGCGGGATGTTAGCCAGGTAGGTGGTAAACAGGTTCGGCCGCTGCTGATCTACCCGGGCCACTTTGCGGCCTTCACTTTTGGCCCTTGTGTATTCCTGTCTGGCCAAGGCTTTTTCGCGGATCTCCCCCACGATACGCCGCTCGCCGGCCACCATGGTCAGGCCGTACACGCTGGCCTTCTCCGGCAGCGGAAAAACATACACGGCTTCCCGCCACTGCCGGCTGGTATTCCGGAAGGTCTGTTTCAGTTGGACATCCGCCACCAGCCCGGTGACTTCCACCTGGTAATCGGCATTAACCATGGTTGCCGATTCCAGATGCCGGCCCTGATCGTCCACAAACCGCAACTCGCCTGCGCTCTCGACGCCATCAGCGCCACGCGTGGATGCCTCCGCATACAGCGGCTGCACAAACAGCAACAGCAGCATGGCCAGCCAGAGCGAAATAGCCTCCATTATCCGGCGGACACGCACGGGCGTTATCCGTGGGGCGGGTCGGGACAGCGAGTGAATCGACAGCATGGTTCCAGTTCCTTTTTCAGCCAGAAAGCGAACGCTCGGTGCAAGAGCGACTGTTCGCTATTTCAACCTCCGGAAAGGACCATTCAGTGCCAGAAACAGGCAAAACGCCCGACGAATAATGATGAATTATGGCGAAGCGGCACCGCCCCCTTGTTCTGCCACGGCACCGTGGTTAAATGGAGCCTGTTATCACAGCGGGTTTACCAGGGTTTATGAAGCGTCATATTGTGTTGATCGAAGACGAACCGGCCATTCGTGAGAACTACCGCGATGCCTTTGAACGCCGTGGCTACCGGGTATCCGCCTATGGCGACAGAGCTGGCGCCTATCAGGCCATGCGCTCGGGGCTGCCAGATCTGGCGATTATTGATGTGGGCCTGGGCGACGAGCCCGAAGGTGGGTTCACCCTGTGCCAGGACCTGCGCCTGTTGTCGCCCACCCTGCCCATCATCTTTCTGACCGCCCGGGACAGCGATATTGACTCCGTCCACGGCCTTCGCCTGGGCGCGGACGACTATGTCACCAAGGACATGAGCATGGACCACCTGCTGGCCAGGGTGACGGCCCTGTTGCGCCGGGCCGACGCCTGGGCCGAAGCCCTGAAACAGCCCGACGAGGTACTGAACCGTGGCCGGCTGTCGCTCAACGTGGACCGTATGACCGCCCACTGGGACAACCAGGCTATCGAGCTCACCGTGACCGAGTTCTGGATGCTGCATTCCCTGGTTCAGCACCCCGGCCACGTGCGCAGCCGCGACCAGTTGATGGACGCTGCCAGCACGGTGCTGGACGACAATACTGTCACCTCCCACATCAAACGCATCCGCCGCAAGTTCCTAGGCGTGGACCCGGATTTTGACGGCATTCATACCGCCTATGGCATGGGCTATCGCTGGAACGCCCATGAGGCCTGATTCGTGACCCTGAAACGCCAGCTTTTCATTGCCAGCCTGCTGATGCTCATCATTCCCTGGGCGGGCCTGCAGTTTGTTCTGGAACTGGACACCGCCCTGCGGCAACAGGCCAGCAGCCAACTGGAACAACAGGCGCAAAGACTGGCGGGGCTGATTGAGCAGCGCGCAGAGACCCTGAAACCTGACCCGACACCCGACGCCGTCACCTACGCGCCCACCCTGAACCGCCCCCTGACGATCGACGGCTTTGGCTCGGACTGGCCAGACTATGACGAGGAGCATGAGCATCAGCCATGGCAGGGCAGCGGCGATCTCCCTGGCAAAGGGACGCTGAGTTGGCGAGTGGCGGTTCAGGAGAGCAACCTGTACCTGCTGCTCCGTATCAGCCATCGGGGTGAGGCCATGTACGACCCCGCCCAACCCGATCGACCTTTCGATGAACTGCGGATTTTCCTGGAAGAAGACGCCGGCGTGATTGAGCGCAGGTTACGCAGCATCGACCGGGGCAACGTCAACGGACTGATTCCAGGCACCGATAACGAGCGGGATTACCGGATTCGGGGCACCTGGGAATCGACCGGCGATGGCGGCCACCAACTGGAACTGCGCTTACCCCGGCCGGAACAGGGGGCCGCGTTTGGCTTTCGCCTGATCGGGCCCCACAAGACAGAAACCGGGGAACGCACGGCTCGCGAGGTGTTATTTGACTACACCAATACCCGACTGATCAGCCGCCAGGCCCGACTGGAAAATCAGCTGGCCCGGTTGATCGCCCCGGGACAGAACGCCTGGATCCTGGAGCCGGAAGGCTGGGTGATTGCCCGGCAGACCCAACCCTCGACCGGCGGCGCACCGGATTTCGACAGCCTGACGCCGGTGCAGATCCTTGAGCAGATCAGCCTGAACGGCCTGCGGGCTCTGGTGCGCGCCTACCAGCCCGAGCCGGCTGCGATTGAAGACGAGGCCCGCCAGTTTACCGCTGCGGAGCTACCGGATCAGGCGCTGGTGCGACACACCAACGGCGACCTTCATTTGCTGGCGACCCAGGCGTTGGCCGATGGCCATACGCTGGTGCTGGAAGAATCCCTCGACCAGATGCTGACGCTTTCCGGCAGTACGCTGGGTTCGGTGATCGCCCGCAGTGCGCTTTTGCTGGTGGGGCTGATGCTGGTACTGCTGGGTTACGCCAGCTGGCTGTCGTGGCGAATTACCCGGCTGCAGCGGGCCGTCAGCGCCAGCATTGACGAGGACGGCCGCCTGCTGGGAACGCTACCTCCGGTCAAGGCAAAAGACGAGCTGGGGGACCTCTCGCGCCAGTTCACCCACCTCACAGAACGGCTGCATGGCTACACCCATTATCTGGAGAGTTTCTCGCGGCGCTTGTCCCACGAACTGAAAACTCCGATTGCAGTTGTGCGCTCCTCGCTGGAGAACTTGGGCCAGAGCACCAGTGAAGAAGACCGGGCAAACTATCTGGCCAGAGCCAGAACCGCGACAGAGCGACTGAGCCAGATTCTTCACGGCATGAGCGAAGCGGCCCGGCTGGAACAGAGCCTGGACCATGCGGAAAAAGAGACCTTCGACCTGGCTGATGTTTGCCTCCAGACCACCGAAGCCTACCAGTCACTGGCGCCGGATTTCCGAATCCGCTACCAGGGCCCGCAACAGGGTGTGCGCTATTACGGCTCGCCGGAACTGCTGGTGCAGTTGCTCGACAAGCTGGTGGATAACGCCCGGGACTTCACCCCGGAGAACGGCCTGATCGAAATCAGTCTACGAGTGGACGCCAAGAATCTTCTGCTGAGCGTATTCAATCAGGGCTCGGCCCTTCCTGATGAACTGGCCAACGACATTTTCAGTCCCTTTGTCTCGCTCCGCTCCTCCGGGCAGGAAGGCCACCTGGGGCAGGGATTGTTGATTGCCCGCTTGATTGCCGAGCATCACGGTGGGCGAATCCAGGCGGGCAATGAGCAGGACGGCGTGCGTTTTACGGTAGCCCTACCTCAGTCTTAAACCACATGTCGTGTTTGCACCGGCAACAGAAGCCGCTACTGTTATTCCGAAATACCGCCAACCCCGCAACGGCCGCCCGCCGAGGACAGAACATTGAATCCGCCACCGCACAAGCTCGACTTCCATCCCCTGCGGGAATCCCTATACAACGAGCTCCACGCGCGGCCCTTCCAGGTGCTTCCCTGCCCGTCCCAGGTGACTCATCTTGCCCTGATCACCACACCGGAACAGCGCAACGCCCAGTTCCATCACTGGCAGGAGTTGCACGCACAACTGGGCCAGCCCATTCCACATGATGAGGAAAGCTGCTTCGAAGCCACCTTCGGCAACCTCAGAATCCGCCGTGAGCTGCACATGGAGTTCACCGCCTATACGTTTATCCATCTTGGCGCGAAGGAAGGTCATCGGCCGTTCACGGATACCGGCCTGGCGGATCTTCCCGAGGGTTGGCTGAAGCGACTGACCGGCACAGTCATCGCCGCCTTCCACATCGACCTGCAACAAACGAAGACAGACCAGGCACCCGACACAGCAGCCATCCGGGAGTATTTCGACGGCGAACGGCTGGTTGGCAGCCGACCTTCGGAGGGCAAGGCCCAGGTATGGAGCGCGTTCAAACTGCACGAGGACGGGTTTGGACGGTTCATAATCATCAACGGAGGCCTGTCCGACAGCCAGCTCGGGCGACTGACCCAGCGCCTGATAGAAGTGGAAACCTATCGCCTGATGGCGCTGCTGGCCCTGCCCGAGGCCAAGGCCATGACCCCCGACCTGAATCAGATGGATCAGAACCTGGCGACGATCACCGATTCACTGACCCACGACGCCGGAGTCAACGAGCAGGGCGTGCTGGCAAAGTTAACCGGCATGGTGGCAAGAATTGAGGCTTTCAGGGCCCATTCAACCTTTCGCTTTTCCGCCACGCGGGCCTATCATCAGCTGGTGCTGGCGCGCCTGGCCGTGCTTCGTGAAGACGAGCTTTCCGGCCACCTGACCATCCGGGAATTCATGAACCGTCGCCTGACCCCGGCGGTGGAAACCTGCGAGTCCGTCAGCGAGCGCCTCGATGACCTTTCCCGCCGGCTGGGCCGGGCGTCCGATATGATGCGTACTCGGGTGGAACTGGCGATACAGAGCCAGAACCAGCAGCTGCTCACATCCATGAACCAGCGTTCAAAAGTCCAGCTGATGATGCAGCACACGGTGGAGAGTTTCTCGGTGGTGGTGATCTCCTACTACCTGATTGCCCTGATGCGCATGGCCATGGACGTGGCCCAGGAAGCCGGCTTTGTATTCAACAAGCCGCTGCTACTGGGGTTGGCGATTCCCGCCACGCTTGCTCTGGTCTACCTGACCGTGCGGTCGATCCGGCGTCGCTTTCTCAGGCTTGCCGAGCAGAAGTGAGCCTGAGCCACACCTAATCGCCGAGCCACGCCTAATCGAAAGTGCCCGCAAACTGACGGAAGAACTGCTGGGCGGTGCGTCCGTTGCGAACGCCCTTGGCGGTGGCAAACCGGATCGCCTCCTGATGCAACGCCGCCCGATCGGAGACATCGGGAAAGAAAGAATCCACAGTTTGTAGATAGGTATCCTGGGGGAAAGGGTAAAAAGACAGCTGAAGGCCGAAGCGGTCCGCCAGCGACACCTGCTCTTCAATTGCCTCGGCCGGGTGAAGCTCGCCATCTCGGACCTGGCTTTGCAGGTTATCCGACATGAATTCCGGCATCAGATGCCGCCGGTTGGAAGTGGCATACACCCGCACGTTTTCAGGCGGCAACTCCAGCGAACCTTCCAGCACACTTTTCAATGCTTTATAGCTGGACTCGCCCACATCAAACGACAGGTCGTCGCAGAAAATCACGAAGCGGTAGGGCTGCTCGCAGAGGTCATCCACAATCTCCGGCAGGGTCACCAGATCGTCCTTGTCCACCTCGATCATCCGAAGGCCCTGACCGGCGTAGCGATTCAGCAGCGCCTTGATCAACGAGGACTTACCAGTACCCCGAGAGCCCCACAGCAGCGCGTTGTTGGACGGTTCTCCCGCCAAAAATCGCTCGGTGTTGCGGGCAATCGCGTCCCGCTGCCGGTCAATGCCCTTCAGGCTGTTCCACTGCACCGGGTCCAGACGGCGGATGGCGCGCAGGCCGGAACGATGGCGACGCCAGACTGCGGCGGTGGTGGAGGCCCACTCGATCGATGTGGTTTCGGCCATGATTCAGCTCCCGGACCTGGTTGCCAGATAGACGGTATTGGTGGATTCGCGGTTCTGGAAGGGATTGTAGAAAGACACCACCCGGGCCTCCACCTCCACAAACAGCTCCCGCAGGGTATCCATAAAAGGTTCATCCGGCGGGTCGTTGGACCACATGGCAAACACACCGCATTCCTTCAGGAAGCGGGCCATTTTGCCCAGGCTTTCGGCGGTGTAAAAACTGGCGTTGGATTCGTTCAGCAGCGCGCGCGGGGAGTGGTCAATATCCAATAGAATGGCATCAAACTGGCGGCCGGGTGACTGTGGATCAAACCCTTCATTCGACACGGCAAAGTCAAAGAAACTGCCCAACACATAACGACAGCGCGGGTCCGCATTCAGCAGTTTCCCCAGGGGTACCTTTTCCTGTTCGTGCCAGTTAATCACCGTATCCAGAGCATCCACCACCAGCAGCTCATTCACCCGATCATGGCGCAGCGCGGCTTCCGCGGTGTAACCCAGGCCGAGACCACCCACCACCACATCCAGCGACTCACCTGCCGCCCGTTCGATGCCCAGATCCGCCAGCGCCACTTCCGCATCCACAAACATGCTGGACATCAGAAACTCATCGCCCAGCTTCACCTCGAAGATATCCCGGTCGCCCAGCGCCGGAATACGGCGCCGGCGCAGGGTAATTTCCCCCAGCGCTGACGGCTGGCTGTCTATTTCCTCAAACATCAGGCCCATGGGGCTCTCCAAATCGGTCAATCAGGGTCGATCAGTTCCCTGGCCCATTGGGGCAGGGTTTCGTGATAAAGATGCCACTGCCCCGACTGCCACAGGGCGAGCCGCACATAGGGCCGGTCCAGGCTGCTGTTATCGACAAGATGCAGTTCGTCTGCCAGGCCGACACATTGGCGAAGATTGGCCAGGGTTCTGGGTATTCTGGACTCTATCTTCGCTTCCGGGACACTGTGGCCGCCGGATTTTACCCGGGAAGCCACACGGGCCTTGTTCAGTGAGGCCAGCTCCAGGTGAAAATAGAAAATGCGGATGCGAAAACCCGCTGCCTTCGCGGTTCCGACAAAATCGACCTTGGAGGGGTGGGAGAAGACGGTTTCAAAACAGAAACTCTGGCGCTCCTCAATCAACCGGAACCGTTCCCGCTCGGCAATCAGCGCCGCTTCGTAACTGTGTTTCTCCGGCGCGTCCGGCCACAGGCTGCGGGCGATATTGTCGGCATTCACCAGGGGAATCTTGCGGCGCGCCAGGAAGCGCTGGTAGAAAGTGGTCTTTCCGGCACCGTTCCCGCCAATCAGCAGCCAGAGCTCAGGCTGCGTCGTCACGACTGCTCAGTGCTTCAAAGCGCCCGTTGCGGAATTGCCCTACTTCCCGGGAACCGTCTGGATAAACCGCCTCCAGATAGCCCGGCTTCGCTTCAGACGCCTGATACACCGTGCGCCCCCGGGCAATCGAGCGGCCCAGTTCACCGCTTTCGCGGGCCCGATCCACTTCACTCCAGAGGTCTTCACTGGTAACAGACTCGGCCTGCACAGGCTCAACCCGGACCTGGCGAATCCCCTGAACAATCGCAATCAGGTCCTCGGCGCTGACTTCACCGGCCACCGCCCGGCCAATCTCGGCCCAGTACTCGATCTGCTTGGGCGTTGAGCGCCGGTGAACGGCACCCTCGGCTGCGGCATGGCGAACCAGAGTATCATCAAGACGGACAGCAGTTGTCATCGTAGCCTCCTGCAACAGGGCTCAGCATTTGCTACAGACTATCACGGGTGTTGCAAATTGCAACGACGGATGGCAACCGCTTACCAGGTACCGGTATTTTCCATGCTCGCCCAGGGTTCCTGTGGCGGCAGCGATTCACCCTTCTGGAGCAGCTCGATGGAAATGCCATCCGGCGACCGGATAAACGCCATATGGCCATCCCGGGGCGGTCGATTGATGGTAACGCCATTGGCCTGCAAGTGACTGCACAACTTGTAGATGTCATCCACCCGGTAGGCCAGATGCCCGAAATTGCGACCGCCGGTGTATTCCTCCGGGTCCCAGTTGTAGGTCAGTTCGATCATTGGAGCCCGGTCTTCCCTGGCCCGGGCCTCGTCTTCCGAAGCGGCGAGGAAGACGAGGGTGAAACGGCCCTTGTCGCTGCTTTTGCGGCTAATCTCGACCATACCGAGCAGATCACAGAAGAAGTGGAGGGTTTCGTCGAGGTTGCTGACGCGGATCATGGTGTGGAGGTATTGCATCGTATTCATCCCGTTGAGCGTTGAATTATTTCAGTCTGAGACTAAAAACCATAACTCATATATGATGGGATAACCTTGTCAGCCGCTCTTCCCGACAACATTATCTTGTATTTTCTCACCTTGGATTACCTGAAATTCAGACTGCCTCGTCTCACTCCAAAACAGCCCAACCGAACTACCTGGGTAAATATGAACGTGAAGATAAGAGTCATCCTCACTACGCCCTGGGATAAGAACTTCCTTTTTCAGATCCTCCGCCCTAATCCCGGCCTCATATTGATTCTGGGTAACACTAAGCTTCCATCTAACATCGACCCTTTCTTTTTCCAACTGAGCGCAGCATATAACGCCGCTTCCGGTCGAATACCCATTAAACGCAGGTGCATTCCCAACCCAAATCTCACCTACAATCACCTCGGAAATAGGCCGCACCGTGTGATTGTGCAATACAAAAGCGGTTTCCTCGACGGCAAAAAAATAGTCCCACACAACCGGGCTCCAAATCACCAAAACAATTGCCACTTGCAGCCAAACAGGCAGTGGATCCAGAACCTTGTTCATTAACCAGCGGCCAATCATTAAGTTTCCTGCTCTATCGAACCTTCGAGTAACTTGCCTAGCGGTTTCTGAATACTGACTGCGCGTACCCGGGCCCAGGGTTCTGGCAAGCTGGACACCAGCCCTTCGCCCAGGCTGGATCCTCCATGTGGCGGCGATTGGCTCCGGATCAAGCGATCATCGATCCCTCACCTGAAAACTCCTCACTGACCTGGGCAAAGATCTCGGTAATCGGCCTTTGCGGATCCGCTTTTTGCAGTTCCAGCACCCGCCTGCTTTGGCGCTTCAGTTCCTCGCTGGGTCTGGCCCGCTGGTCTTCCGGTAGCGGTTCGGACCACTCCGCCATGGCCCTGGGCAGCGTTTTGCGGCTCATGCGTTTGATCTTCCTGACCTCCCACTCCACCAGCCGGTTCGGGATGGTCCAGAAGGTCATCAGGTGGTAGAGGTACCAGCCGAGGGTATGGAACCAGCCCACCTCGCCGGCTTGGCGGCGCTGGTGCAGGCGTGCCTTGGTGTTGCGGAACACTTGTACGCCCTCCCAGGGCGGGTCGTCTGGGCCTTGCAGCTCCAGCGCGTCCTGTATTTCCTTCAGAGTATGCACCTCATACTCCATATAGGCCCGGATGGCCTCCCAGTTGCTGATAGCCTGAGGCAAGCCGTAAGTCTGGAATTCCAGCGTATATTTCTTGCCAGTTTGCGGGTGGAGAAAACCCACTCCGAAGCCGTACTGATGCTGTACACCGTACTCGGTCACCCCTTGGGCCTCGGTCACCCAGGCCACCAGTTCCTCCCAGGATACGAAGATTGGCTCCCGGTGACCCTTGGGCACGAAGCATACCTCGCGGCGCTGGCGGTTAAAGCGGGTGGGCATAACGGTTTTGAACTTGAGGTGTTGGTGGTACCAAATACCCAGGCTGAGCAGGAGGAAAAATGCCCACGCCCATAAGCCAATCCAGAAACCGGCATCAAAAATTTGCCAGAACACACGGAAGGCATCGTCCTTGGTGCCAAAATGAAAACCGGCGGCCAAAGCAATCAATGGACCTACAACTGCAGACAACAAAAACAACCCAAAAGGGCCGCCAAGAGTGATCTGCCAGCCAAACACCGGTGGTAGCCCCACCCCGAAGTCCAGGTAACGATCATTTATAGTCCCCACCGCACGGCCGTGGTCTGTAGGCGGCAGGCCGGTGGGCAGGGGCAGAGGGGCCAGGAAGGTGAGCCGACCGCTGGGGAAGCTCTCAACCTTGCCTGCCCTGGGGGCATTGGCTATATCTACCTCGGGCGTTTCCAGTGTCATTGGAAGATATCCAGTTCCATAAAGGGATTGCGTACCTGGTACCAGAAGATCCTGCCCTCCTTATCCTGGGGAGGTTCCTGGACAGGCGTCACCGGCCAGTCACTGTCTGGCGTCACCTTGAGCATGTACACCTTCTGGGTGTATCGTTCTTTCGAATGCAGGGTATCCAACCGAACCATCAGCGCCAGGTCCTGGGTTTCGGGATCCGTACCGCTCTTACTGTGATCCGGTGGCAAGAACGCCAGTTGCAGGTGCCCACTCCCTTCCCGGATGTCCAGGTTCGTCAGGATATCATGGGAGCAGCGCACCCAGGTTTCCGGGGTGTCACGGAACCAGCCCGAGCGTTCCGGCCGGATGCGCCAGGCGCTCAGCCACACTCGCCGGGGTGCCGGCTGGCCCAGGGGCTCTATTAACCCCTCCGGCGTCAGGGCGTGGCAGTTCAGAACCAGTTGGTGCTTACCGTCTTCCTCTTGCGCCGGGACCTTCTCCAGGCACAGGCTGTTACCGAGCCGGGCGAAAGCCTGCTCGTACTCTGCCAGCGATCCATTGTGGACCTGGCCGGGCTCCCGGGACCAGGGGGTGGTTTGCAGCCACTGGTCGCGCTCGCTCAGATTGTAGCGGTTGTACAGCCAGGTTCCGCCCAGCTCGAACACGGTGAACACCAACCCGGCAATGTTCAGGCGGGCGAACAGGCTGGACAGCCGGGTGCCGGCGGTGGCCCAGGCAGCGGCCTTGGCGACATCGTCGCTGGCTCTCACCACGCCCAACCCCATCTGGACGGACCGGCCAAACCCGTACGCATTGGTCATGGCCAAACCGCCGCTGCCCAGCATACCGAGGGTCGCACCCAATTGCGCCTCAGCATTACCGGTTCGTACCGCTTCCAGCCAATTGTTGGCATGTTTGTATGTGCCAATGGCGGCACTGATAGCACCCGCGCCGTATGCAAATATTCCCAACCCAACATGCAGTCGGCCCATCTGGATATGGACCGACTGCACGGCACTGCGCTGCCAAGCCTTAGCCAGGGTTTGGGCCCTAGACACCAAGGCCGTGTCCGATAAGCTCTGCGCCGCTAGGAAACCGGCACCAGCAGTAGCGAACAGGCTTTCAAAAAACTTGTTAGCAGTCTTGCCACTATTCGTATCAGAGAACACTTCATCTAGAACATTCCAGAAGTTCACCGCCTGCGCCACAAACACCAACACACCCAGCCCATCCCCCAGTAGGTTCACCCGTGGCGCCGAGGTCAGGCCCTGGCGGATGTGGCCCATCACCGTGCCCATCTGCTGCTGGCCTGCGGTGGGAAGTAGCAGGGAGATGCCTGCCCTGCCCGTGTCCGCCGGATCCAGCCTGAGGCCGGTATCGGTTTCATCCACCGGACTGAGAGCACCGGCAAGGCGCCGGCCCACGGCTCGCTGTTCCTCCCGGGTGGCCTTGAACTCGTCGACGATGCTTTGCGCCCGCTCGGATTTGTGGCCGTGGGTGGCCTTGGCCACGTCGTGGTCGTGGGTCAGGGTTTCCAACCGTTCGTTCAGCGCCAGAAGTTGTTCCAGGTTCTGGCGAAAGGTGGTCAGTTCCGGTTCCGAAGCAACGCGGAACTCTACCTCACCGGCCTGGATGGCCTTGAGCATCTTGCCCTTGAAGAAATACGGCAGATCCCGGAACAGGTCGTCCAGGGACGGTATCCGGTTTGACTCAATGCCTTGGTAAAGCTGTTCCATGGCTTGGGCGATACCTTTTGACACCGCCGGTGCCAGGGTGTCGCCAATGGCGGCCGCCTTTGCCTGGATCTGCTGGGAGCGTAACTCAAGGTCCGGCAGGTGTACGGCCTCCACATCGGCTAGGCGACGCGCCCATTCGGCGGCCTTGGTCACCAGGCTGTAGCCGGCCCCTGCGATACCAAAGTAGGTGGTCGAGGGCTCTGCGTCCGGCGCCTGGGCGGTCTTGGGCAAGGTGTGGAACAGGGGATGACTGTACTGGGGGTTCTCCTCCAACCAGGCCAGCACCTTTTCTGCCGCCTCGTCGGAGCGGCAAAGATCCTTCAGGCAGGCATAGTTTAGGTCCAGGGCCGCCTCCAGTTGCTTCTCGTCCGCCGGGTCGAAATACCAGGCGGCCTGGTGAATGCGGGAATCACACAACAGGTTGGTCCGGTCGTCGGTGATGTCCTCCAACAACCCTTGCCACCTTGCCAGCTTGGCCCTCTGCGCCGTCATGAAGGCGTCCATACGGGGGCGGTCGATCAGTTCGTTGATGCCACGCTGGCCCAGTTTGGCGCCGTTGAGCTGGTGATAGTTCTGCAGGTTGAGCTGATTGATGGTGTCGCGGTGCTGCTCGTAGGTTGCTTGCCCCAGGGCATCGATCATGGCCAATTGTGCCCGGACCAGGGGATTATCCCAGTGGTGATCGCGCAGGTAAGTTTCGGGCCCCATCGGCTGCGGGCCACGGTAATCCTTGCGTACCTCCAGGTAATCGTAGATGGCCTGGCGCTGTGCCTCGTTGGTGCTCTCGTACAGCTCCTGGAAAGGCTCGCCTCCCGGCCTTTCGCCAGCTGCCTCCAGGGAGTGATCGTTGATCAGCGTCATGGACTCTATCCATGCCCCCAGCATATAGTCCCGCTCGGTGTGCCCCGGCTCTTCACCACCTTGCGCCCAGTCGCCGATCCAACCCACCACATCATCCTGATGCTGGGCCAGGTCCAGCATCACGCCCACGTCGTCCTGCAGCACCAGGCAAAGGCAATCGTCCGGGTCTTCCACGGCCTGCTGCTTGATCAACTTGCCGAATCGGGTCTTATGGTAGTAGGGCTGGTTCTCCCAATGGTAGGGCTCGCTTTCCTGGACGTGACCCTCTTCGGGGGCATCCGGCGTATAGTCTTCGGCAAATTCAGCCACCCATTGTTTGGCCTGTTCGGGCGTCAACAAGTGCTTGCCGCCGCTAAGCGGCGAGGCGCTGGCCAGGTCAATTTCCTGCATGAAGTGCGCCCGCTCCTCCTGGCTGTCGAGTACCTGGGCTTTCTTGCGTTCAGTCAGGGGCACATCGGTGAAGCAAACATACAGGGTGTGCTGCTTCGGGTACTCCAGCTTGCCGTCGTTGTGGCCCGACAATTCACCGTTTTCATGGACGTACTCGTGGAGCTCCCCGGTATTCGCATCCAGCATGTAAAGGTAGCCATGCCTCAGTAGGCGGTAGCCAAGGGGGCGGGAGGTCAGTGAGTATGGGTAGCCGGGGTCCGTATCAGCTGGTGCAACTTCCACCCGGCCATATCGGACGGGCAGCAGGTGCACAGTTTTCAACAGTGGACATGAAGCCGGCTCATCAATGGGGGTGCCTGGCTGTTCCCAGCACGAAAGATCGCTGCTTGCCCGCTCGTCAGCGGGACGCTGTATCCGTGTCATTGTTCATCCTTGATCCAATGGGAGTGTCGTTTCCATCACGGCATTTCTATCGGTTTGTCCTTGCAATGCACCGAACAGGAACTGCATGATTTCCCGCAAGCTGTTGCAACCGCTTCCAATTGCCTCTTCCATTATTCTCCAGAGTGCCGGGTAGGCATCCCTCAAATCCGGGCCACCCAACTGGTTGCGCACCGACTCTTCCAGGTTGCTCCATATCTGCAATGCGTCTTTGCGGCGATTGAAGCTTTCGAAAGCACACTTCAAATCAGGCGAAACCCTCATTTTTCCGGCCTGGTCACCAATGCTTCCTGGTTGAACAGCCGGAGGCTCGACAATATGCCACTGTCTGCTGACACGATCCGGGACAATCAGTTGATCCACAGCTCTGACTGAAAAACGGGCCAGATTGCCTCCTATCAGTGTCCGAGCCAGCGCCGGATGGGCAATGCGCACCAGTTCATCGTAGCCCGGCGCCATTTCTACCTGCAGGTGGGACCGCATCCAGCGAGTACAGGTAGCGTGGTCTTTAGCTGAAATCAGCAAGTACCCCTGCTCTTGCTCGGCCCCCTGCTCCAGAAACCCTTTCAGCACCGGATCTTCCGGCCCGCTGAGCCACACGAGCCAGGGGGACAGGTCTGAAACTGCCTCCCAACGGGTCGAAGCGTACAGGCATTCCGCGACAGAGGGCTGACCACCAGCCCACTGGTATATCCTTTCGCCGAGCCCCGGGATAGCGACACCATCCAGCACAAGCCCAACAGGTTGATCGTCGGGCCAGAAAAGATGTGCAAACGGCGATTCAGAATTAGGCCCACATTCCTGGTTCATGAATGCTGCTCCTCACAAACCGGGCAGGTGGCATTGCCCTTCCTGAGTGCCGCAATCTGCGACTCTACATTGATGGCCGGGGCATTTTCCCTCTGCCCAACCTCCGCCAGTGCGCCCTGCTCTGGCTTTTGGGGCCGGTCACTCTCGATAACCAGCGGCATAGCCGGCATCACCAAAGCTTGTCCACTTCCACTCCCCGGCGCCCCACCAGAATTGATCTTGATCCCCGGCCCAGACAGCGTCACCCCACTCGGATCCAGCTTCAGCAGGCTGCCACCGGCAGAAATGGTCAACTCGGCACCTGCGTCCAGAACCACTTTGGCGCCGGCTTTGTGGTGCACTTCGGTGCCGACTTCACTCAAGGTGCCCTGGCCGGATTTCTGTTGAAAGGTGCCGCCTATGTTCTGGCTGTAATCGCCGCCGATGGACTCCCGTTTCTCGCCATCCACGGTGCTGTGCTGGTTGCCTTTGATATGGCTGAAGTCGTTGTTCTCTGTGGTGCGGTGGCTGTCGTTCCTGATAACTTCGGTGCGGTTGTTTTCCGTCAGCAGGTCCAGGTCTTTCTGGGCATGGATATAGATCTGTTCCTTGTCCGCCTCGTCCTCAAACCGCAGTTCGTTACTGCCCTCGCCCTTGTGGGTCTGGGTTTTGAGGGTGGTGCGGGTTTTGTGTTCCGGCAGCGCATAAGGCGGCGTGTTGGTGGCGTGGTAGGTTCTGCCCGTGATGATCGGCTGATCGGGATCGCCGTCCAGGAAAGACACGATGACTTCGTGGCCGATTCTGGGCAGAGCCATAAAGCCATACTGGCCGCCGGCCCAGCCCTGGCTGACTCTGAGCAAGGCGCTGCTGTGTTCATCGTTCTTTTCGCTCTCTACCTTGTTTTGCCGCAGGCGCCGATCCCACGGAAACCGGACTTTGACTCGGCCGTGTTCGTCGCAGTGAATCTCTTCCCCTTCCGGACCGGTGACGATGGCGATCTGGGGGCCGTCCATGATGGGACGGTTAATGGTGTTTGGGTTTGGCCGCCAGGTTCTGTCGGCCGGAATGGCCTGGAAGTCGTTGTGGTAAGTGGTGGGGCCGCTACCGCCCTCTTCTTCCAGGGCCTGGGGCTGTTGGCCCGTGTGGGTGACACGGGTGAACAGCCATTCCCTGTTGAGAGTCTGGTTGTCGTGTTCGGTCAGTTCGGTTTTGGCGCCGACGGTGAAGTCCGGGCGGTTGCTTTTGCCGGTGGCGGTGCTCGCGTCGTTTCTTAGTCCGTCCAGTCTCGATTCGGTAAAGGGCTGGCCGCTGGCGTCGGCTTTGAAGCGGCCGGGGTAGTCGTAGTGCTGGTAGTCTTCCCGCTGGCTATCCAGTTTATCGGCCTGGTGTTCGTGCATCAGGGCGTAGGCGGGGTTTTTGAAGGTGTAGTCCTTCATGGCTACCGAAGCTGCGCGGACTCGTTCCTGATAGCTGAAACGGAAGATCGCTGGTTGTCTGGTGCTGCCGCCGGCTTTGGCGTTGTATTCGGAAGGCGCCAGTTTGGGGGCGTCGCCGTGGTGGTCGGCGATGATCAACTGGGGCTGTTCTTCGCCATTTACATCGCCGTGGCTGTAGCGATAGTGCCAGCCCTCTTCGGCAGAGAGGCGTTCGATAAAGGATAAGTCGCTTTCCCGATGCTGAACGCAGTATTCCCGCTCGATGGGGGGGCGTTTCAGGTCGAAGGTGGTGTCGATGATGCCCCGCTCTTCCAGCAGGGTGCGCACGATGGCATCGGTCGCCTGGGTCTGGAAGATACGGCTGTTGTGCATCAGGCCCAGGCGCCACAAGGGCGGCTGGATGATGACTTCGTAGCGGGTGCGGCGGTGGCCGCTGTCGCCCCGGGCGAATTCGTTGATCACGCCGGTGAAGCGGCGAAGGGGCTCGCCGTTCTGCCACACCACCAGGTCGACCGGTTGTTCCAGCACGTCCGAGGCTGAAACGTCCGAGAAGGTGCTGGCCAGGTCCAGCCGGCCATGGAACAGGCTCGACAGGCTTTCGGTCAGCTCGAAGCCGACAACGGTGAAAAAATCCCGGGGGAGTCCGCCAATGGTGGCGGTGAACTGCAGTCCACTTGCCTGGGGCATGTCTTCGGTCCTTGAAGAGTCCTTGGTAAAAAGGAAGCTGGAATCTGAAGGTCGGCGAAGCAACGTCCTGTTGTTCGCCGACCGGGCAGTAGTTTAATACAGACTGCGTGGTATCTGATACCCCGCCAATAGCTCCTGTGTGAACGGGTTGGTGTTACTGCCCGCATGTAGCCGGTACCGCATTTCACCGTCATCCAGTGCGAACCTCACATCCACGGCACTGCTGCTGACACCGGTAATGTCGGCCTCATCCAGCAGGCGGAACAGGGCCCAGGGGCCGTTCTCAGAAATGCTTCTAGGAGAGCGGTTCACTTCCGTTGGCACCAGGGTGATACGGCTTTCCACCGAATCCCGCAGGGTATTCGGCCACACCAGCGGAATGCTCTGACGCGGTCCGTGGCTGAATTCCACGAGCTGGCCATCCACGTTCATCACGCTGCGGCGCTTATTGGAGGACAGATGGAGAGGCTCCAGGGCAAATTCCACATCCAGTGAGCCGCTGCGGGTAAAGAAGGCCCGCCGGATCTCTTCCGCCTTTTCCAGGGAGCGCACCACATCCCGGCGGACCAGACTCGCACGCTGGGTCCCTGCAATATGTTCCGGATGATCTTCCAGGAAAAGCTTCAGGTTGTCGGTATAGAAGCGGTCGAGCAGGCCGTCGGGTGCAAAGAACCTTTCAAAATCCTGCAGCGCCGCGTCCCGGCCCGCACCCTGGTTGAACGGATAATGACGGGCAAGACTCTGCTGGAACGGCTGATAGACTTCCTGGTACCACTGACGCTCCAGTTGGGCCACGGCCTGATCCAGCACCACGCGCCAGCTTTGTGCGGCGAGTTTTTCAAGCATGCGGTCCAGGGGCGCAGGCTGATTGGCCGCTACCCGTTGCAGGGTGAAAATCGGGTCCGCGCCCTGCAGACCCATACGGGCCCTGGCGGCAGACAGCGCCGCCTTGCCCCTATCCGGCGATTCCTGAATGTTGCGCATGTAGATGTGCAGGCTTTCCACCACTTCCATCACCTGATCCAGGCCACTGGGCTGGTCGCCCTTCCGGGTCAGCAGTTCATTAAGTTCGGTAAACTGCCGCTCGATGTTCTGAACCATCTGGAAGTGCGCGGATTGTTCAAGCACCTTTCTGGCTGCGTCGGCTGTTTCGGAACCGCCCGGAATCAGCCGGGTATTGGCCGTGACATTGGCCAGCATCTGCCTCATTGGCTCGTGCCCGCTGGTAAGGCTTTCCAGTACCCGTACACCGTGGTTGATATCGCTGAATTCCCGGATATCCAGTCGGCTGAGAGCCTCGCGCCAGCGAGCCGCGTACTTTTCCGCGTAGATCAGTTGCAGTTCTGTGCGAAGACGGGCCTCGTCGGTTTCACTGAAATTCACATCATTGCGTCGGCCAAGCACCCAGGCGTCGATCAACGCCAGTTCGGTGACAGAATCCGACTTTCTCAGGAACCAGGAATCCATCCCCTCCCGCGTCAGCAGGGATGGGATCCGGATGGGATCTTCCGTCGCCGCAAGCTCGTCGCCAAGCGGCTCGCCGTGTTCGTCCAGCCGCACAAACACCGTGCTGAAAGCCGGCCCGGATTCACGGGCAAGGTCCAGGGGCGAGCGGAAATTCTGGGCGGCCTCAACTTCCAGGTCGCGATAGACACGCTCCGGCGTGGCAATGCTGCCCAGCTCCTGCTGGGCCCACTGAACGCTACTGCGGAACGGGGCAAGTGCCATCTCCGCAGTAGCGTCGCCGTTCTGCGCCCGGGCATTCAGATCCGTATGGGCCAGGGCATAGTCCAGATGGCTGACCAGCCGCTGCTGAACATTCCGCTGGGCCGGAAACGCTTGCTGCCAGTAGTCACGCATATAGCGGCGAACAATATCCGCCCGGCGCCCGCTGGCATCGTAGAGCATACGAAGCACCCGCAGATGATCCAGACGTTCAGAGCTCAGATCCGGCGCATCGCCCATTTCTTCCATCACACCCAGCATCAGCGCGGGAACAAACTGGTAGGCCAGAATATCCAGATAGGATTTCTCCACCTCCGGGCCCACTTTATGGCCCTGATAAAGCCCCATATCGGCAATTACCGCAGGTTCGCTGCGATAGTCACCGAATGCCAGGGTCGCCTCCCGGAGCTGGTCCAGTGGTTCAAGAAGGCTGCGCCCGGTGGTATCCGGCTCATACCCGGCCGGGCGCCAGTTCCGGATGAAACTTTCCACGCCGTTTTCCACCGCCATGGCGGCATCGGCATTCTGGATAAAGTAGTGCTGCCAGCCCGCAGTCATGCCGATACCGGAGGCAATGGCCACCACTGCTGCCACCGCGAAACCACGACGGCGGCGGGCGGTCACCCGGTGGTTGTCCCCTGCCAGGCCCGCTTCCCGGTAGATCACTTTCGGGAATAGGGATTCGGTGAACAGGCTGACGGACTGCCCGCCGCGCTGGGCCGGCTGGATCGGCTCGGCCAGGCCATAACTGTCAGCGGCGGCAGACACAAACGCATCCTCCGGAACTCCTTCCTGTAACACAGAGGTGAAGTAGGCGCCCCGTACCAGAGCCGGTGTGGAGAAGGCGTCAGCGGACAGCAGGTCCGCCAGGAATCTTTCCAGCGCGGGCTTCAGGCCAGCCATCTGGCGGGTAAAGGAATAGGCCGCCGCGCGCTCTTCGGAATCACGCGTGGCCGCCAGCACATCCGGAAGCCGATCATTCAGACGCTCCACCATGGCGGTAAAGCTCTGCTCGAATTCCACCAGCCAGTCGTCGGGGTCCTGCTGACCTTCCATCCGGAAGGTGCAGCCAAGCGGCAACTGCTTCTCTGCCTTACTGAGGGTTTTGGCAAATGGCGCAAAGCCGTACATCAGGTCCAGCTTGGTAAAGGTGATGTACACCGGCAAGCGCGACCCCAGCTGCTCCATCAGCTCCCGCAGACGGGTGCGAAGCAGAATGGCCTGGGCCTGGCGCTGGGCGCCGTTACCCTTGCAGAATCGGGCAAGGTCCACGGTCAGCACGACGCCATTCAGCGGGCGCTGAGGCCGGTTCTGTTCCAGCCAGGACAGAAAATGATTCCACAGGCGCTGCTGGATCTCACTGCCGGCACTGCCCTGCCCGGCGTCCTGGCTCAGCAGTTCGCCGTCCGGGTCGATCAATACGCCGTTATCCCCAACCCACCACTCGAACCCGTAAGGATTGCGCTCGGTGCGGGCGTTGCGGGTGACGTTTGTAAGCGTGTAGGTCTGGCCGGAACGCTGGATCAGGCTGCTTTTACCGGCGTCTTCCAGGCCCATCACCAGATACCAAGGCAGTTGATAGACCCCCTTGCGACCCGGCAGATTGCGTTTCAGCTCCGCCAGCCGCTTGTCCAGCATGCGCAGCTGACGGCGCTCCAGTGGCAGGATGGGATCTTCCTCTTCCCGCTTTTCTTCCACTTTCTCGGCATTGACCTTGCCGAGCCGCCTGGCCAGAACCACGCCCCAGACCATGGCCACCAGCAGCACCACACCGAGGGTAACCAGCGCCCGCATCTGCCAGGCGGCAAACGGGTATTCCCCACCGATTTCCAGCCGCGGGCCCAGCCACCAGGTGGCAACCAGCAAGGCAACCACCCCCATGACCAGAACGATAGGCGCGGCAGTGCGCAGATAGGGCAGAACCCGGCGTCCGATGAGTAAGGCGTGTCTCCACATGGTGTCCATTCCTGTCAGGTAATTCGTGTCATTCTTCCGTGCCAGCCGGGGCAAACCCGCTGGACTGTGTTTTATGCAAGCCGGTCAAGACGGGCCATCAGCCCGGGTTCCCAATCCGCCAGGCTCAGGCCCTGCGTCTGATCCCTCAGATCCTGAACCTGCTGACGGGCCAGGCCCTTCATACCGCTGTCTTTCATCAACTGGCTGCTCATCAGGCGCCAGTAGAAACGGTCTCTCGGCTCCCTTGCGCCTTCCAGTCCTTCCTCGAGGATCTGCATGGCCGGTGCCAGGCCTTTCTGTTCCAGCGTGTCCCGGGCGTCTTCGTAGGCGCTTTCCCAGGCACTGGCCCCAACACCGGTCCCGCCTTTCGCCGGACCACTGTAGAGCCAGTCAGCGGCAGGTTTGGGCAGGAAAGGCGTACCATCGTTAAAGGTGGTATCAGCCAGTTCCGGCAGCCGATCCACGAAGGCCTTGGCCGCTTGCCGAATGCCTTCCGCGCACTCGTGATGGCCCAGCGAACCTGCGACCTGAGCACTGAGCCAGTGCCCTTCCAGCCAGAAAGGGCTGACCGACAGGCTCTGCTCAATCCGCTGCCAGAGCGCCTGGTCGGGCGACTTGCCCAATGCTTCGCGATAATCCGCTACCCGATCAGCACTGACCGCCGCCAGATCAGTTTTTACACCGTCACGGGTCGGCGGCACCGAGGTGATGCTGTGCCACAAGGCGTAGCGCCTTAGCCGGTAACCCAGTGGTTCCGAGGGCGTCAGTTCGGTGAGCAGGTCGGCGACTTTCAACAGGCTCTGGCGCATCGCCCTTTCATTGGACGAATCCAGCGTCAGCCCGCCGAGGGATGCCGTTCCCGCGCTGGCGGCCTGAGGTCGGCTATCCTCCTTCTGACTGCCTGTTGCCGGCGCGGCGTTCCCGGCCGGTTCCTGGGCCGTTTGCGAAGCCTCCGTCGGGGAGGGCAGTTTCTCTATGGCGCGACGCAGGCCGAGCAGGTCTTCATCGGGTAATTCTCGATCTCTGGCCTGCTCCTGCAGCTGGGCCAGCACGGTCAGGCAATAGTCCCGGCCATCACCGACACCCGGATTGAAAGACACGGCATCGACTTCTTTCCGGGCACGCTGAAGCATCTGGGTGAACAGCATCCTGCGAGCACGTTTGCCTTGGGTCCCGGGATAGGGCCAGGCGTCTTCCCACCAGCTGCCCAGCACTTGCTGGAGCAGAAAGAGGGACAGCGCGAAGCGCTCGCCATCCCCGCCGCGCTGGAGACAGACCAGAAGAAACCCGAGCACTTTGATATCCTTACTGGTATCCGACAGCAAGCGTAGCGACTCGCTTTCCACCTTCGACCATTCCACGCCGGTATGGGCCAGCGACCCCACCTTCATGATTTCGTTTTCCAGGTATTCCATGGTGGCGTCTTCCGCCAGGCTCTCACCGGCCGGATTGTCACCGGCAATGACGGCGACCACCGGCTCCACATAGGGATGCTGCTCTACTGCCTGCATGATCTGTCTCCTACCAGCCGCAGGCTTCGCGCAGCGGTCTGAGTGTTTTGCCAAAGTCGGTCAGGTCAAACATCAGCCCATCGATACGGCTACTGGAAGAAGCCACGGTGACATCGCTGGAACCGGACATGTCCAGAATGGTCCGGATAGCGGGCAGGCCCCGCCCGCCGCTGACCACGTAGCCGCCATCACGCACCCGCCAGACCTGCTGGCCTTGGCCAAAATCCATGGTCAGCCGTTCGTCCGAAATCACCTCCGGCAGCATCAGCGACAGTTCTGTTATGTTGTTCTGGCACTGAATGGCCAGCAGTGGCCTGGGCGGCGCGGAGCCCAGGGCGCTCAGGGTCATCAGATGGCCGGAGATATGGCCGGTATCGCGGTAAATCGGGCCGTCCCCGGGCCGCCTGCGCTGCTCCTGGGCAAACGCCTGGCGCCAGTTCTCCGGCTGTTGCCCGGTCATGTCCTCAGGCAGGGTGAAGGAAATCGGTGTACCGAACACGTCATCGAAACAGGCCAGTCGATCCAGCCGCTTCACTTCACCGGTGCATTGCCGTGCAGCGGCCAGTTGCTGGCTGATTTCCGCCTGGCTGGGGCCGGCGATTGCAGCAGAAAGAAGGGCGACACCGGCCACCAGGCCTGGATAAAAACTTCGAATGATCCTGTTCATACTTCTGTTACCTGATACTTCAGACATTTATGGGCCAGGGTGCGTTTAGGCAGGCCAAGGCTGTCCGCGGCCTGAGCCCGGTTGCCGTTGTACTGACGCAGACGCTCCCGGATGATGGCTGCTTCGTAGGCCTGGGAGGCGGCCCGCAGATCAAACACTTCTTCAGCCGGGGGCAGGCCAACCAGGCCGGCCCCCGACGGCTGCTCGCCAAAGCAGCTTTCCTGGATCGGAAAGAGTTCATCCAGCCGCAGCACTTCCGGCTGGATATCGTCGCCCACCGGCGTTTGCAGGCAGGCGAACTCGATGATGTTTCTGAGTTCACGGGCATTGCCGGGAAAGCCGTATCCGGCCAGCAGTTTCAGCGCGTGGCTGCTGATGCCCATGGGCCCTGCGCCCTCGCGGGCGGTGTATTCACGGATAAAGTGATGGCAGAGCGGGGCCAGGTCATCCGGGCGTTCCCGCAGGGGCAGAACCCGCAGCGGGAACTGGCTGAGGCGGAAAAACAGATCCCGGCGGAAGCGGCCGTCTTCAATGCATTCGTGCAATGGCTGATGGGTGGCTGCCACCAGGCGAAAATCGGAATGTTGCTCCTGCTGGGCGCCCAGCGGCCGGAACCGACGGCTTTCCAGCACCCGCAGCAGTTTCGACTGCAGCGCCATGGGCATATCGCCGATTTCATCCAGGAACAGGGTGCCGCCATTGGCCTGGGCCAGCAGGCCTTCTTTTGCCCGGTCGGCGCCGGAAAACGCGCCCTTGGTGTGGCCAAAGAGTTCACTTTCCAGCAGGGAATCGGGAATGGCCGCGCAGTTGACGACCACCATTGGCCCCGCCGCCCGGTCCGAAAACTGATGAATGCCCTGGGCCACCAGATCCTTGCCGCAGCCGGTTTCCCCCTGTACCAGCACGGAAAGCTGGCTGCCAGCGGCGCGGACAATCTGTGATCTCAGCTCGGTCATGGCCAGGGAGTTTCCCACCAGGGTTCCGGCGAGCTGCTCGCAGCGCTGGCGCATGGTCTGGGCGTCGTGCAACGTGTCCAGTGAGCGTTTGAGCAGGCGGCGCTGCCAGACCTGGTCACTGTTTCTGAGCTGGCTGACCCATTGATGAGACAGCAGGGTCAGCAGGCCACGGTATAGCGGTTGGGCGGTGATGCCTTCCCACTCCGGTTCTTCGTTGCAGAGCACGAGGATGCCGAGGGTTCGGCCATCTTCGCCTTTGATGGGTTCCAGCCAGAGGGAGCGGGGGCGGTTGCTGGCTTCGAACATGGCCTGGAAGCCGGGGTGGTCGAGCCGGTAGCAGGCGGCCCGGGACAACTCCCGGGCTTTGCCCTGCTGGATCAGGTGGGCGAAAGGGTGGCTGAAGTCGCCGCAGTCGAATTCGCCCTGCTCTGCTGAGTCGGCCAGGGCCGCGCAGTGAAGCATGCGACCGCTGAGGTCGAGTTCCAGTGACCAGCAGCGGGTCAGGCCGAAGGTGTTTTGCAGTTGCCGTGAGGCGACTTTTAGCAGTTGTGGCAGGCTGTCCTGCCGGAGCAGTTCAACCGCCAGGTCTATGCCGGTGTGCAACTCCGTCTGCATCCGTCCCATTCTTTTTGTCCCTTTTCCCTGATGCCTCTGGACCGCGGTCCATGCGGCTTTCTTTCCGGAAAATCGCTGTAAATACGTCCCTGTACGCTCGGGCTCCGCCATCCATGGCTCCGCACGTTTTCCGGAAAGAAAGCCGCACGGACCGCTACGTACAAGTTGGCCTAAGCAACCGTTCCCGTGAACTTGTTTTCAGATACGCCCAAGGTGACTTTCGTCACCGGCTCCCGCGTCGCGAGTTTCTCCAACAACGCCAGGGAAACCGGTGGCAACAACTCACCCTCGATAATCGACTCCAGCATTCGCGCACCGTTTTCGCTGCGGGTGGCGCGGCTGCGGATGGCGTCTACCAGGCCGTCTTCCAGCTCCACTTCGGTCTGATAGCGCTCGCCGATCTGTTTGGCCAGGCGGTCAAGTTTGTCGCCAACGATTCTGTTGAGCGTGTCTTCGCCCAGTGGCAGGTAAGGCACCACTTCCATTCGGGCCAGCAGGGCCGGTTTGAAGAAGTCGGCCAGTTCCGGGTAGAGCGCTTCTTCGATTTTCTCGGGCTCGTCAGCGTGCTTGACGATGGTCTGGTAGCCCAGGTTGGAGGTGAGGAAGAACACCACGTTCTTGCAGTCGATCAACCGGCCTTCGCCGTCGGCCAGTTCGCCTTTGTCGAAGGCCTGGTAGAAGAGGTTGAGCACTTCCGGGTGGGCTTTCTCGACTTCGTCCAGCAGCACGACCGAGTAGGGTTTCTGGCGGATGGCTTCGGTTAGGATGCCGCCTTCGCCGAATCCCACGTAGCCTGGCGGTGAGCCGATCAGGCGGGAGACGGTGTGCTTTTCCTGGTACTCGGACATGTTGATGGTGGTGAGGAACTGGCGGCCGCCGTAGAGCAGTTCGGCCAGTTGCACCACGGTTTCGGTTTTGCCGACGCCGCTGGGGCCTGCCAGCAGGAACGCGCCCATGGGGCGGCCGGGGCGTCGAAGGTCGGCGCGGGCTGTCAGCAGGTGCTGGTGCAATGCCTTGATGGCGGTGTCCTGGCCCTTGATGTGGGCCTGCAGGTACTCCGGCAGGTGGGTGACTTTTTCCAGTTCGTCGGCGGTCATGCGGTTGACCGGGATGCCGGTCCAGTCGGCGATGACTTCGGCGATCTGGCGGGCATCCACGCGGGCGTGAACCAGGGGTTCGTCAGCCTGCATTTCAGCCAGTTCCTGTTCGATGGCACCGGCTTCGCTTTTCAGGTCGGGGGTTTCTTCAACGGTTCCAGGCGTCTGGTCTTCAACCGTCTCGTCGTCGGCCAACAATTGCTGACGGATTTCCACCAGCCGGGCGACCAGCTGGCGCTGGTCTTCCCAGCGTTGTTCCAGGTTACTGGCTTCGCTGCGCAGATGTTCCAGCTTTTCCACCAGCTCGGCTTCGCGGGTCAGGTCGACGCTCTGGCCCAGGGTCTGTTCGCGGTTCAGCAGTTCCTGCTCCATGCCAAGCTGGTGCAGTTCGCTGCGCACGTGGCTCAGGCGGCGTGGTGGCGTGCTGAGGTTCAGGCTGACCCGGGCGCAGGCGGTGTCCAGCACGTCGATGGCCTTATCCGGCAGTTGTCGGCCGGCCAGGTAGCGGGCCGACATTTCGGCCGCGGCCTTGAGCGCGCTGTCGGCAATCAGGACCTGATGCGATTGCTCATAGACATTGCGCAAGCCCCGCAGGATATGAACAGCCTGCTGCGGGCTAGGTTCGTCCAGGGCCACCGGCTGGAACCGGCGACTGAGGGCCGGGTCTTTTTCGAAGTATTTCTTGTATTCGCGCCAGGTGGTGGCGGCAATGGTGCGCAGTTCGCCCCTGGCCAGCGCTGGCTTCAGCAGGTTGGCTGCGTCGGAGCCGCCTTCACTGTTGCCCGCACCGATCAGGGTGTGGGCTTCGTCGATAAACAGGATGATTGGCGTGGGTGAGGTTTTCACCGCTTCAATCACGCCTTTCAGTCGCTTCTCGAACTCGCCCTTGACCGAGGCACCGGCCTGAAGCGCGCCCATATCCAGGGTCCACAGCTCTACATTGGCCAGGCGCTCCGGCACATCACCGTTGACGATGCGCAGGGCCAAGCCTTCCACTACAGCGCTTTTGCCAACGCCGGCATCACCCACCACGATTGGGTTGTTCTTGCGGCGGCGGCAGAGGATGTCGATCATCTGGTCGATTTCAACATCCCGGCACACCACCGGGTCCAGCGCTTTGTCCCGGGCACGCTGGGTGAAATCGGTGGCATAACGCTTGAGCGGGTCCATATCCGTCTGGGCCTGAGCCGCAGCAGAAGGGCCACTGTCGGCTTTCGGCTGTTCCACGGAGCCTTTGGTCATGCGGTCAAACTGACGGCGAAGCTGCTCGCGGTTGATGTCTTTCAGGCGCTGACTGACCTGGGGCATCAGATAGCGGTCGGCATTCATCAGCAGCGCCAGCATAACGGCGCCGGAGCGCAATTCAGTGTGGCCCAGCTCAGTGGAGGCAATCAGCCAGGCGTCCTGTAGCAGCTCGATCAGCAGTGGCGAGAAGGATGGATACTGTTCGGCCGTTTGAGGTTCGCCATTCAGGCTGTCACCCACAACCGGCTGCAGAGTATGCGGGTCGATATCGTTGGTTTCCAGAATCTGACGCACGTCTGAAAAGGGCGTGTCCAGCAGTTTGAACAGCAGGTGGGCCGGGGTGATTTCCGCGCCCTGACGGCTGATGCACAGTGCCGCAGAGGATTCCATTCCCTGACGGCAAATCTCGTTGAGGCGCCCGATAAGCGCCGGTAGTTCTACCCGAATCACAGTGATCTCCTTATTTCGGGAGTTGTTCCAGTACGCTGAGCACATCCCTGATGCGTTCATTCAGCGCTGTGTTGTAGAGCGAAAAAACACCGGCCATCGCCACCAGGAAAAGGCCACCTATGCTCCATAACGGAAGGCCGCTTCTCAGACGGTTGCGCGCCGGGGTGACGTTGTCCAGAGCACTGGCCAGCGGCTGTGGTTCCTGATCGGAACGCAGTGTCCGTATCTGTTCGTTGAGGCCGCGAATGATCTGCTCGTATTCATCCCGGCCGTTGACCATAACCTTGTAGCGGCCCTCAAAACCCAGGCACAGGCACAGGTGAATGAACTCCAGCATGTCGCGGTAGCGTTCCGGCTCCTGCTCCATGCGGGAGGTAATGGCGAAGACTTTTTCGCCGCCCCAGGTCTCGTTGTGAAACCGAGACAGCAGCGAATGCTGGGACCAGACACTGTGAGCCCCCCAGTCGGTGCCCAGCACGGCTTCGTCGATGAAGGCGCAGAGCACGTAGCGATAGGCCACCACGGTGGGGCGCTCGTAACCCTGCTCCACCAGTTCCCGGTCGATGGCCGCTACCTCGTCCACAACCTGCTGGTAGAGGCGATCCACCCCCTGAAAGTCCGCCAGCCGGCGCACACGGATGACCAGCCCCAGCAGCGGTGTGGCCGCATCGATCAGCCGGTTGTCCTCCAGCCCCCGAAGCTGGAACTGATCTTCTCCCGGGCCGGCGTCGTCCCGTCCATTGGGGTTATCCGCATCGGCGAACAACAGATCATGAAACGCGCTATTTGAGTCCATCACCGGTGCATCGGCCATGATTTAGCTCCTGATTGCCCAGAACTGCATTTCCATTCCCGGGAAGCTGCCGGCCACGTGGAAGGCGAAACCACTTGCGTTGTCCAGCATCTGCCAGGCCTGGCTCTGATCGTCCAGCCGGAAATACACGAACCCGGCATGGTAAGGCAGCTGGCGGGGCGCCACCGGCAGGGGCGTCAGTGGAACGCCCGGCAACTGCAGGCTGATGAGATCGCGGATCTTCTCGGTCGACGCCACCTTGCACTGCTGGGTGAATTGCTTACGAAGGTCGTCCAGTGGCATATCGGCCTTCACCGCCAGGATGAATTCGGCGTTGCCGATCAGCTGCGCATCCTGAATCGGCGCAACAGTCAGCCCGTACTGGCGCTGCTGCAGCTGGATGGCCAGCGCCCGCGGCTCCAGCACGGTACTAAGTGACTGTCTCAGCACCTGCATCAGCGGCGTAAAGCTGTCTTCAGGCAGATCGTGATCGTAGGGGGTGAACTCCTGAGGCAGGCGGTTCTCGTCGGTAAAGGTGACCAGTTCACCACACAGCTCCAGCAGGGCCTCATAAAGGCGTTCCGGATGCAGCTGACGCAACCTGGCCAGATGCATGAACTTGGGGTGTGCCCGATTCAGCATCTGCAGCAGCATGAAATCGGCAACGTCTGCAACACCGCCCTGACCCGGCGCACCTACACGTTCGGCGATATTTTTCGCACGTTCACGCATCAGACCTGCCATTTCGCCGACGAACCGCTGCAAACGCGGGGCGGCGCGAACGCTGAGCATGGTGGGCACGAAATTCGGGTCCATCACCAGGCTGCCATCGGGGCGTTTCTCCAGAATCCGGCCGACAGCCAGTGCCGCGTATGCGCTGCGGTCTTCCCGCTCCAGCATCAACCGCGGAGCCACCCGGGCCACGTCAATGGCGTGGGAGTCACCGTCAATAGAATGCAGGTCCCGCACTTCCGCGCTCTGTGCACGAAAGCGCCCGGCAATCGCCGCTTCCGGCCATTCCACTTCCGCCAGGCTCTCGCTGCCCAGGGGCAGGGCCAGATACACCACCTGATTGGCCACCGACGCGTCGGTAATTTCCATCGGCTCCGGCATCACGTCATCTTCCGGCAGACAGAAGCGCGTACCGTCCGGAAACAGGCCGCTGGCGCGGACCAGCCCTACCCGGCCGAAGCTCAGGTATTCGGCGTTCAGCTGCAGGTCACTGAAGCCATAGAGATAATCCGATACCGCCAGGGCACGTTCGTTGATCTGGTGTTCCAGGTATCGCTGTTGCTGCTGAAAATGCTGCGGCTTGATAAACAGGCCGTCACTCCAGACTACTCTATTGGTTGCAGACATCAGGATTCATCCGACCTTCTGAGTTGAACTTCACGGTCGCGCAGATTGACCAACAGGTGGTACTGCCCGCCGATTGGATCTACCTTCACCACCTTCTTCCACTGGGACAGGTTGGGGTAGGCGTAAAAGGCAATCACGCCAATGAACCGGGTCTCGTTGGAGATTTCAAAAGGCTCGATAAACTTGAACTGCCCCGGCACCAGAGTGTAATCACTGTGATCGATGTAGTTGCGGCCCAGTGAAGGTTCCAGCTCGCCCAGCAGCTGATCAAAGTCCGCCGCCATCAGGCGCGAGCTGTCCCGCATCTCGATGATCTGGAAGGCGATGGGCGTGGGAGCCAGCGACTCGTTCGGGTTCACATCCGGCTCGGCCACCATGGTCAGGTCCACCCGGCTCGGCAGGTCTTCCGGATAGCCAACGGGGATGTCCGGGTCCCACATCACTTTCGCGGTTTTGGTTACCGCGTTATAGGGTGTGCTGCACCCCACGATGAAGAGAATGACAACCAGCAAACTCCATTTGCAGTACTTCATGACAGATCTTCCCTCTGTAATTGGCGCAGTTGTTGGTCGTAGGCCTGCTCAAAGACCTCCTGAAAAAGGCGTTCGAATCCCTGCTGTCGGCTGGAACTCAACTCCTGGTAATAGTGCTGGTACATTTCCCAGGCCCAGCTACCCTCGGGCTCGCTGGTTTTCAGCCCGCGGCGATAACCGTGAAAGCGGCGCAGCAGCGCCTGGGGCGAAAACGCGTGAAGAATGGCGTCAAGCCCTTCACTGATGGCGGCCCGGGTGGCCAGCTGGTGATGGTGAAGGCCGCGCAGACTTTCACTGACTGCGGCCGGCGCCGACAGGTGCACCGGGCTGCGCTGACTGGCGAACAGGGTCTGGACCGTATCGCTGTAATCACCTCCCAGGCGCAGTGGGTTATCCTCAATGGGCTGCAGGCGGGTGCGAAGGGCCTGATGACGGCTGTCCTCACCCTGGTGCAATTCCAGCAGGCCTTCTACAGTCGCCTTGAGTGTCTGCCCCGCTTCCTCCAGGAACAGTCTGAGATCGTCGCTGTCCTCAAAGGACAGGTGGCTTTCCATACCTCGCATCAACGGCGCACCGCTGATGTGATTGCGGCTCTGGTCCGGCGAGTCTGTCTCCCCCGCCCTGCTTCTGTTATCCGACATCCTGTTTTTACCTCCCTGGCGGATGGGCAGCCCGATGGCCACATCCCGGTTTTCCCTGTATTCGTCGGTGACCACGGCGGTGCTGGTCGCCTGCTGGCTTTGGGCCGACTCTTCCCCTTTAACGACTGTGCGCCAGGCCTGCATCGGGTCCTCACTGATCGCTTCGCCCGGTGCGGCTTTCAGTTCCTGCATGGGCTCATCTCCGACCACCCGGGCCTGCCGGTTTTCTGCCCGCACCAGATCCCCTTCTTCGACATCCACCAGAGACAGATCCTCGCGCTCTTCGTCCAGTCCGGCCGCTGCCTGGGGCCGGTCAAACACCTCGGCCCGGAGCTGATAGCGGCCAACCGTGATCACATCACCGCTTTTCAGGCGCGCCCGCCGACCCCGGCCTACCGGCTGGGTTGCGCTGTTGATGTAGGTGCGGCCGCTGCGGTCGATCAGGCAGAAAACACCATCCACAAATCGCACCTCGGCGTGGCCGTGAGCAGCACCGGTGCGGTGGGACGACAGCCGCCAGGTATCGCTTTCGGCACTGCCGATGGAGCCGCCGGCCACGCCGAATATGTGCTCCCGGGTTGAACCGCTGGCAACCTGGGTGGGGTTACTGACCACCAGCTTCAGATTGTGGTTCGCTTGATGTTCCATGTCCTTTAATCCTTGTTAGCGGCGAATCTGCAGGCTTACAACCGGAAGCTCGCTGGCCTTTTCCGGCGTCACGAAGGAGTTCCAGCCGAGCCGCACATCCTTGCCCAGCTCCATGGGCCGGACGTCCTTTTCCCGCATCTGAAGTTCCAGGTCATAGGCCAGTTGCTCGCGGGTCACGAATTCCACCAGTTTCACCAGCCGCTCGTGCTCCTGACCATCGGGCAGAAAATCAGCAAAGCGGTGACGGTCGAGATTGCGAATCCGCAGAACAAACTTTCCGCTGCGATCGCGAATGGCAGAGCCCACCAGGGTATCGTTGCCCAGAGAAGCGTTGGCTCGGCCCAAACGGGTCTGCTGGTCCCCGGGGATTTCCACCTGCCGCAGCACCCACTGCTCGATTTCCACACTGTCCAGATCGAAGCAGTGACCGATAATCCCGCTAACCACTTCCGGCGACCGGCTGCGACCGGCCATCAGTCCGGCATAGGCCAGCATTTTTGACCAGTTGACCGGCGTGGCCTGGCGCAATTTCGGATCGCTGAGGCCGACCAGGGCAAAAATATGATCGGAGAAGCCATCAGACGCTTCCGGCCGGAACCTCACGTAATAGCGATATTTGCGCCAGGCCCGATGAAACAGCGTCACCAGCCGGTGATTGAAGAAATCCAGGAAATGCCGGCGAATCCCCAGGTTCTGCCCGGCTTCCCAGGCCAGATCTTCCAGGTAGTAACCGGGCAGTGGGGACTGTGAACCGTGCAGTCCCAGAAAGCTGACTTCCAGCTGGTAAGGCGCGTGCTCATGCTCCGGCGACGCCGCCGAGACCACGTCGCTACCGGGAAAGCCCAGCCCGGCAGAGGCGGAAAAGCGGATGCGCTCCTGTTGCGGCTGTTGGTCCTGGGACCGCTCCAGATCATCACCGTGGTGCCGGTGAATCAGGTCCACCAACTGGAAAAAGTTGTAGCGCCGTGCATTGCCCAAAACGGGCTGCAGTTCGGCTACATCAGGGGCTGTTGCCCTTGCTGTAACGTCCATGTGTACCGTTCCTGGTTGTCTTCGTTCACCACTTCCAGGTGGTGAAATGCGTTGATACTGGCGTAGAGCGCAAAGAACTGGCTGAGCACCGTGCCAAACATGTACAGGTCGCCTTCCGAGGCAAACGACTGTTGGTCCAGCTTCATCACCGAGCGAATCCCGCGCACCGGCAGCCCCTTGATCATCCGGTCCACCGGGTTGGTTTCAATATTCAGGATACCCGCTAGCCGCTTCTGGGAAATCCGCTCCGCCTGGCGATCCACCAGTGCGCGGAAGTCATAGACCCGCAGAACGGTGCGCAAGGCATCCACGTCCAACAGCGACAGATAATTCAGTGACAGGTTCGAGATCAGCGTCCACAACAGACTGCCGTCCAGCGTTGGCCGCAGTGTGTGAGTCGGTCGCGTAATGTTGCTGAAGGACGCAAACGCCGGCGTGCTTTCCGTGGCCATGGAGATCTCCCCCACCGCCAACTGGTGGGGCAGCTGCCGGTTGGTGCAGGTCAGGGTGAGCGACACCGCCTCCTGGCGGTTCATGCACTCGGACTCATCGCCCCGCACAAACGAGATGTAGTGATCAAAACCGTCACCACGAACGCTGTCCCGGGCCTTAACCCGGTAATACAGCGCCTTGCGACCACGCTCCCGCTCGACTTCATGCTGAAAACTCTCGAACGCAGTGTAGATCCGCGGTTCCCCCAGCCCGGAGCGGCCTTCCAGCCAGCCTTCCACCTGCTCGATATTGAACACTTCATAGTGCTCCGGCGAACGGCTGGAAGGCGTGATGCGATATTCGGTCTGGCGGCCATTCAGGTCCACCGGGTCCGCCTCATGGGTGAACAGATTGATCGCTGGCGTGCAGTACAGCTGGAAATTCTCTGCCCGGATTTTCACATCTGGCGGCAGAATGCGGCTGAAATGGAATCGCAGGCTGATTTCGTCCGCCTGAATCGCTGGCAGTCTTGGCGCCAGGCCCTGCAGATCAACGAACCGGAACGCCTCGGGAAAGCTCAGGTATTCCTGCAGTATCCGGTAGCCCGGGTAGGCGTTCTTGGGATAGGGCAGGAGCGTTTCGTCGTTGGCGAAACCGACGGGTTGCAACAGGCTGGAGGGAATGGAATAAGTCGAATCCCCAACCGTAAGCTCCACTTTCTGCAGGTAGTGGTTCAGCCACAGGTAGAGCGTCTCGCCGATGTGATTCTCGCCACCCAGGTAGAAGCGCAGCGATTCCAGTCCAATAGAGGACAGCGGCTGGTCTGTATGCAAGGCTAAATCCACGGTCACTGAAGACACTTCCCGGGAGTGCTCGGCGTGGGCATCCGCAACCGTCAATGGGAACACATCCACCGCCCGGCAGGTGCGAAACCGGCACTGGGTCTGGCGGCTGGCGTCGCCTAGTGGGCGGCTTTTGATTTCAGTATGGCGCTCGACCCGCTGGCGCTCGCTGATCGCATGAAGCTGGGGATCAAAACGCATGATGGTGCAACTGGGAACCGGACGCAGATAGTTGGGCCAGAGCATGTTCAGCAATGAATGGGTCAGTTCCGGAAACTCGTCCTCGACCTTCTCGCGGAGTTTGCCAGTCAGAAAGGCAAAGCCTTCCAGCAGTCGTTCAACGTCCGGATCGGTGCTCTGCTCAGACAGAAAACGGGTCAGCTGAGGATGCGCATCGGCAAACTCCCGGCCCTGCAATCTGAGAAAACTGAGTTCGTCCCTGTAAAACCGATTCAACTTCATAAAGACTACTGCACCAATGTCTGATGAGGGGAATGGCGATACCTTTTCTGTAGGGAACAAAGGTGTCTGAGCGAAGCGAGTTCTTTTTCCCGTAAGAAAAGGTATCGCCGTTCCCCGCTGACTCCGAGCGGCGGTGCAGTCGGGCTTCCAAAAGACGCTCCTTCGGCCCATCCTTGGGGCGCTTGGGCTCCGCCATCCATGGCTCCGCACACTTTTGGAAGCCCGACTGCACCACCGCTCTCATCCGTGTCTTCAAGCTACTTCAGTTGACGCAAAATCCCTCTTCACATCACCCGGTAGTAGCGCTTGTCATCCAATAACAAATCAATGGTCGTTTTATCGTCTTCCGAACCCACCCTCAGGTAGACCGTCACCTGGAACCGAAGCTGCAACGGGTCCGGCCCCTGGGGCATCGCCATTACATCCACCCGGCTCACGCGGGGTTCGAACTTTTCAATACATTGCCGAATGGCGCCGCGAATACGAATGTTCAGGTCATGGGTACCCAGCGTGGCGTCGTTGAAATCCACCAGTCCAAGATCCGGCACGCTCTGGCTGTTGCCCGGATGGGCGTTCAGCAACCGAACCAGATGGCGCTTGATGGAATCCACCACATGGGTCACTTCCCCCATGCTCTGCCCCGCCGGGTCGGCAGCCTTTTCCAGTCGTTCGAACAGACTGCCGCCCGAGGCCCGAACACCGTCATCGGCGTTCCCGAACACGGATTAATCCTTGTCCAGTCGGCCAACCAGTGACAGCTCGAAGTTCGCACCCATGTACTTGAAGTGCGGACGAACCGCCAGCGACACCTGATACCAGCCCGGATCGCCCTCAACGTCAGACACCGTGACCTGCGCAGCCCGGAGGGGGCGGCGGCTGCGGACGTCTGCCGGGGGGTTTTCCTGATCGGCCACGTACTGGCGAATCCAGGTGTTGAGCTCGCGCTCAAGGTCCTGGCGCTCTTTCCAGGAGCCGATCTGCTCGCGCTGCAGCACTTTGATGTAGTGCGCCAGGCGGTTCACGATCATCATGTAAGGCAGTTGGGTACCCAGCTTGTAGTTGGTTTCCGCTTCCTTGCCTTCCTTGGTGTTCGGGAACTGCTTGGGCTTCTGCACCGAGTTGGCGGAGAAGAACGCGGCGTTGTCGCTGCCCTTGCGCATGGTCAGGGAGATGAAGCCCTCGTCGGCCATTTCGTATTCGCGGCGGTCGGTGATCAGCACCTCGGTGGGAATCTTGGATTCCAGCTGGCCGAAAGATTCAAAGGTATGAACCGGCAGGTCTTCCACCGCGCCACCGCTTTGCGGGCCGATGATGTTCGGGCACCAGCGGTATTTGGCGAAGCTCTCGGTCAGGCGTGTGGCCAGCAGGTAGGCGGTGTTACCCCACAGGTAATGCTCGTGGTCACCGGACACGTCTTCCTTGTAGCTAAAGCTGCGCACCGGGTTTTCTGTGGGGTCGTAGGGGACTCGCAGCAGGAAGCGCGGTGACGTCAGGCCCAGGTAGCGGGCGTCTTCCGACTCACGCAGGGAGCGCCACTTGGCGTACTTTGGGCCTTCGAAAACGGCTTTCAGTTCCTTGATGGCCGGCAGTTCCTGGTAGCTGTCGACGCCGAAGAACGACGGTGCAACCGAGGACAGGAAGGGCGCGTGGGCCATCGCCCCGACAGACGATACATACTGCAGCAGCTTCATGTCCGGTGTAGACGGGGTAAACGCGTAGTTACCCACTACCGCGCCAACCGGCTCACCGCCGAACTGGCCGTATTCCGTGGAATAGATGTGCTGGTAGAAACCGGTCTGGGTGACGTCCGGTGCGAACTCGAAGTCTTCCAGCAGTTCGGTCTTGGTGGCGTGAAGAATGTCCACCTTGATGTTTTCGCGGAAATCCGTGCGGTCGACCATCAGTTTCAGGCCGCGCCAGGAGGATTCCAGTTCCTGCAGCTTGGGCGCGTGCAGGATTTCATCCATCTGGGCGCTGATCTTGCGATCCAGCTCGACCACCATCTGGTCGACCAGTGCCTTGTTGACCGGCTGGCCTTTCTCGTCGCTTTTCAGCAGGTTGGAGATAAACGTTGCGACGCCACGGCGGGCAACATCGTAGCCTTCATCAGCGGGAGCCATGCGGCTGTTGGCCATTACCTGGTCCAGCAGAGAGCCTTCCGCGACGGATTCAGAAGCAGCAGATTGCTGCTCAGCAGTATCAGACATACCACATCCCTTCAGTACGTTTTAAACACAAAGTGAAAATCTGCCGTCAATGGCAGAGTCTGGACAAAGAGCCCGTTTTATTCGCCGCTTTCGTCCGTGGCCAGCTCAAGCTCCTGGAGGAGTTTGTCGCGAGCATCGTCGTTGTCCAGCAGTTCCTGCAGCTTGGACCGGAACGACGGGACGTTACCCAGCGGGCCCTTCAGGGCAACCAGCGCTTCGCGAAGCTCGATCAGCTTCTTCAGCTCAGGCACCTGGCGGGAAATGCTGTCCGGGGAAAAGTCATCCAGAGTCTGGAATTCAAGGTTGACCGACAGTTCGTCAGCTTCTTCTTCCAGCTTGTTGGTGACCGTGGTTGAGAGGGTCAGACCGGCTTCCGACATCACAGAACGGAAATTGTTCTTGTCGACAGAAATGGCCTTACGTTCTTCGATGGGGGTTTCTTCGGGTTGTCCCTTGAAATCGCCGACAACAAACATCTTCAGAGGCAGTTCAGTTTCTGCCTGCTGATCACCTGTGGCGGGGACATACTTGATATTGATGCGCTCTTTAGGCGCGACGGAACCGTCTTTTGAAGACATGCGCTTGCTCCCTGTGCTCCATTGGCAAGTCCTGATACGACCTGCGTTCATACATTCCTTTGTACGCACCGTCCTGGCACGTTACGGACGAAACTTTACACAGGAATCTATTGGCACTCAAGCAAAGAATGGCCAGCACCGGGCAAAAAAAGACCCGAGGCAAGAAATTGCCAACCTATCGACATTCTGGCCATTTTGGCGTCCAGGGCGAGTCTCGCTATACTCCATAACCACCGTACACTACGGATCCAATGTCACCACAAGGAACCCGACATGAGCGACCTGAAGACCCAATTCGAAGAAGCCGTAAACTACATCCAGAACGCTGAAGGCGACTTTCAGCCATCCAATGAAACCAAGCTGGAATTCTATGCTCTTTACAAGCAGGCGACCGAAGGTGATGTCAGTGGAAAGCGGCCCGGCATGATGGATTTCGTCAACCGCGCCAAGTTCGATGCCTGGGAAAAACTCAAGGGCACTTCATCCGAAGAAGCCATGCAGAAGTACATCGAAAAACTCAACGCCCTGAAGTAAATCCCCATCCGAATTACCCAGAACAGCCCGGCTGGCCGGGCTGTTTACAATTTCCATGAAAGAAATTTTGCGGACGTAAAATCCTTGTCATAAGATGCGCGCATCATAACAACAACAATCGACATGGACGCTTTCTCCGATGGAAATCTCCCAGGCACTGGAACACTCCCAGCCCGGCCTTGTGGCGCGAGTAACCACCGCCATCCGCCGGCACAAGCTTAACTACCGTTGTGAACAAACCTATCTGCACTGGATTTCAAGATTCGTGCTCTTCCACGATCTGAAAGACCCGTCACTGCTGGAGGCCGGGGATCGCCAAAGGTATCTGGAGTACCTGACCGCTCGGGTTAAAGTGTCCCGGGCGAGACTTAATCAGGCCACTCAAGCCCTTTCGTTCCTGTATTCGGACGTTCTGAACACAGCCGACCCAGAGCATCAGACGGCAAAGCCCGTAGCCGCAGCCTGAACCGGCTCAGCGCGGCGTTGTCGTATAGTTGTAAGAGTCGTAGTAGCGATTGGACTGCGGCTGGGGCACGATCTGGTACTGGTTGCTGTGGGTCTGCCCCGGAATCACCTTCGGGTTACTGAAGTTGAATTCCACCGGGATTTCACTTCGTCCAAGATCCGTGCGGTCGTCCCGCGGCTGCAGAGCCAGGGGATCGAGGTAGAAGTCGTCGTCGGTTAGCGGGCGAACCGGAACACCCGCAGCGGGTGCTTCCAGACCACCCTCAATCACTGTATCCGCCAACGAGTCTTCTTCCAGAGACCGGAAGGGAATGGTCTCAATGGTGGAGCGCTCTTCATAGCTGAACGCACCACCCTCGACCCTGTTTTCACCGGTTTGTGCGTCGACCAGTGGCGATAGCGCCACCACGACGGCTGCCACACCGATCGTTATTCTTGCTGTTTCGAATCCGCCCATGACACTTGCCTTGTTATAATCCCTGTCCTGCCTGAACGTCCGCGAATGCCCTATGCACGGTTTCGCGTCAGGTTGACAATTTTTGATCAGTCTAGCGTCAATCATTACCAAAAACCTGATCGACCGTCAGATTTGTGACATTCCTCACTTGTCGGATTGCAAGGGTTCGGCGGTCTTACCGGACCGGCGGCAGGGGGTCGTAGTGGATGCGTGTTATGACGGTCTGGGTCCATCCGTCTGGTGTGCGAACACTGACTTCATCCTCGACCCGCTTGCCCAGCAGTGCCCTGGCCATGGGTGCGTCGATACTCAGATAACCACGGGACAGATCGAATTCATCCGGCCCCACCAGGCGATAGGTGTGCATGGAACCATCGTCGTTCTCGATGGTCACCCAGGCGCCGAAAAATACACGACCCCGGTCTTCCGGCAAACGGTCAACCACCGTGAGTTCGTCCAGGCGTTTGCTCAGAAACCGAATCCGCCGGTCTATTTCACGCAGCTGTTTCTTGCCATAGATATACTCTGCGTTTTCCGAGCGATCGCCCAGCGCCGCGGCTTCACGTACGGCCTGTGTGACCTCCGGCCGCTTTTCTTTCCAGAGAAAACGAAGTTCCTCCCGAAGCGCCTGCTCGCCCTCTGCGGTGATATAGCGTGTTCTGGCCATAATCTGCTCTTTCTTCGGACATAAAAAAACCCCGTAAACACGGGGTAAAACTAGCGCTGTGCTGGAGGAAGACGCAAGAGCCAATTACCCTCTCGACGTCTAAGTCTCTCATTATGCACAGGCCACCTTACCGCCGGGTGGCTCTGGGGTTACGGTTTGGACAGAGTCGGTATTAGGTTGCGCAGCCTAGAGTCGCGCAGTATCTTCCCGCCAAATAAGCCAGAACCAATGTGTCACTCTTTGATGGGGATTACGATGAACACAAAACAACTGCTTGATACCGCCCTGAACGGCCTTGATCGTATCGGTTACCAGCTGGACCAGTATGGCGTCACCGGCAAACTGAACCGGCACAACGTGGCAGCCTTTATTATGCTGGAGCAGAAACACCTGGAAGGCGAGTGGGACAGCCTGCAGGCGAAATTTGACCGTCGCCGCTCACAGATCGAAGGCGTCCTGACCGCCATTGAGACTCGCACTGACCCGCTGATCAAGCCTCTGGTGAGCCGGTTCAATCAGTTCCGTGGCGTGTCCGCCAGCTGATCCAGCGCCAATTTATCGATCAAAGGCTTCTAGCCTCCGCTGACGAAGACGGGTCTCCGGCTTCGGCTGACGAAAGTGTCTGGGTATCCCTCAGACGCTTCCGGCTGGCGGAGTAGGACGGCATACTGATGGTGACTTTCAGGCCCGGGAACTCCGCATCATCCAGGTGATCACTGAGCCGGATGGTGCCCTGATGAATTTCCGCCACTGCGCTTACCAGGCTCAGCCCCAAGCCATTTCCCGGCAAGGACCGGCTTTTGCCCACCCGGTAGAAACGCTGGAAGACCTGATCCTTTTCGCTGTCCGGAATGCCTATACCGCTATCCCCCACCTCGAACACGGCGTTGTCGCCTTCCTTGCGTACCTCGACCCGGATCAAGCCATGCTCGGGAGTGTACTTGATGGCATTATCGATCAGGTTGCTGACCATCTGGAACAGCAAGTCACGGTCGCCCTCGATGGACACATCACTATCGACGGACTGCTCGAAACGCTGGTCCTTGTCCTCCGCCACCGCCTCGTAGAGCTCGCAGGCGTCGGTCACCAGGGCACCGAGAGACACCGGCTTCATATCAGCGCTGTTGCCGCGGGTTTCCAGCCGGGCAATACGCAGCAGCGCGTTGAAGGTTGCTAGCAGCTGATCCGCTTCCGCCACGGCCCTGGCCGCCTGGTCCCGGGCCTCGTCGTTATCCACCGACATCAAGGTGTTCTCCAGCTGATTACGCAGCCGGGTCAGCGGTGTTCTCAGGTCATGGGCGATACTGTCGGACACGTGCCGGATACCTTCCATCAGGTACACAATCCGGTCCAGCATCTGGTTCAGGTTTTCCGCCAGCTGGTCAAAATCGTCGTCGGTGCCTCGGGTGGGAATCCTTAGCGAGAGATGCCCGTTCATGATGCGTCGAGAGGTGTTGTTGATAACCTCGATTCTGCGGGTCGTACTGCGACTCATCAGAAAGCCGCCCAGCAGCGCAAGGGCGAGCGTAATGCCCATACCCCAGTTGATGGCACCCTCGATCAGCCGCTTGAGATTCGTCAGCTCGTCCACATCCCGACCCACCAGCAGCCTCAGACCGCCTTGCACTTCAAAGATGCGGGCACGGGCAAGCCGTTCCGGGCCGCTCCAGCCAACGGATTCGTCCAGCGTGAAGTTGATCCATCCACTTTCCGACCGCGAGCCCTTGGGCCAGGTATCGATATTGCCGGCGAGCTTGAGAAAATCTTCGGTGGTCAGTAGATAGATGGACTTGGCGTTGGGATCCCGGGCCACGCGTTCGCGGATAATCGAGATCAGCCCATTCACCCCGCTGCCACGGTACTGCTCTGCCAACCCGGCGATCTCCGCCTCGATGGTTTCATCGGTCTGAGCCGTCATGAACCCCGCTGTACGCCAGTAGATAAAGGCGAGCAACAGGAACACAGAGGTGGCAAACACCACCATGTAAAGCAGAGCGAGCTGGAAGGAGGAAGTTCTGAGCTGACTAAGCAGTTTCACGAAGCATGTACCCGGCACCACGAATGGTCTGTAGCAGGGGTGTCTCGAATTCCTTGTCTATCTTGGCCCGCAGACGGCTGATGTGAACATCAATCACATTGGTCTGCGGATCGAAATGATAGTCCCATACTTTTTCCAGCAGCATGGTACGGGTGACCACCTGCCCGGCGTTACGCATCAGGTACTCCAACAGCCGGAATTCCCGGGGCTGGACATCAATGTTCTGGCCGGCGCGCTTGACCGTGCGGGCCAGCAGGTCCATCTCCAGGTCTGCCACGTGCAGCACGGTTTCCGTCTCCGTTGACTGGCGGTTGCGGCGCACCAGGGATTCAATCCGGGCGAGCAGCTCGGTAAACGAAAAGGGCTTGGTCAGGTAGTCATCACCACCGCCACGCAGGCCTTCGACTCGATCGTCCACGTCTCCCAGTGCGCTGAGAATCAGCACGGGCACCTGATTGCCGGTGGCACGCACGGTTTTGACGATGGCCAGCCCGTCCATCCCCGGCAGCATCCTGTCAACAATCATGATGTCGTAGTCTTCGCTGGCGGCCATCATCATGCCGTCTTTCCCGTCCGCCGCGTGATCCACGACAAAATCGGATTCCTTTAACCCTTTGACGAGGTAATTCGCCACATCTTGATCGTCTTCAATGACAAGCGCTTTCACCGGAAGTCCTCCTGATAGCGGATTACATTAACAGCTAGGGTACGAGTATGGCTGATTGGCGGCCAGTTACGATCTTGTAAGAGGGTGTCGCCATTTACGACGGTCACGCTCGTGCGCGAAACCATTCAAGACTGTCAGTGGTTGTTCCGGCCGGCCGATACTCGGCACCCACCCAGCCTTTGTACCCCATACGATCCAGTGCCTCAAACACCCTCGGAAAATGGATCTCTCCCGTGCCGGGCTCGTGACGCCCAGGGTTGTCCGCGATCTGGATATGGGCGATCCACGGCAGCAGACACTCCATTGTGCGAATCAGGTCCCCTTCCATGATCTGCATGTGGTAGATGTCGTATTGCAACTTCACATTGTCAGCGTCTACTGCCTCAATCACCTGTATAACCCGGGATGAGGTATCCAGGAAGAACCCGGGCATATCCACCCGCGAATTGATGGCTTCCAGGCAAAGGGTAATGCCAGCCTGCCCCAGTTTCTCAGCCGCATATTCCACATTGGCAACCAGCGTGTTCCAGGCTTCGGCCTCATCCAGGTTGGACGGGCAGAGCCCCGCCAGGCAGTTCAACTGGGAGCAGCCCAGAATACGGGCGTAGTGAATAGCCTTGTCAACGCCAGCCTGAAACTCCTCAACCCGATCCGGCAGGCAGGCAATGCCTCGCTCACCGGCATCCCAGTCTCCCGGCGGCAGGTTGAACAGAACCTGAGTCAGACCATTGGCGTCCAGCGCCTGCTTCAGCTCTTCAGCGGGCCAGGCATAGGGAAACAGATACTCCACACCCTTGAAACCCGCTTCGGCCGCCAGAAGGAACCGATCCTGAAACTCCGCTTCGTTGAACAGCATCGACAGGTTTGCTGCAAAGGCTGGCATGGGTTATCCCTCTTTTGGTTTTTTGATGGATGTGCCCATCAGCACACCATTCTGGTGTTCCAGTTCCAGCAACAGGCCACTGTGGTCCACCTCGCTGTGACCGTTGGCAATCAGGCCGAGATAGCCATTGTGAACCTGCTGGGCCAGGGGCAACGTCAGCCCCTCTGCGCGGGCCTCATCCAGAATCATGCGCAAGTCTTTCAACTGAATCCGCGCCGGGGCACCGGGAGCAAAATCCCGGTCAATCATCCGCTGACCGTGCAGCTCCAGGATTCGACTACCGGCAAAGCCACCCATCAGCGCTTCCCGCACCGCCGCCGGATCCGCCCCGCCCTCAGCAGCCAGCAGCAATGCCTCAGACACCGCCCCGATGGTAATTCCCACTATGGCCTGATTCGCCAGCTTCGCCAACTGCCCACTCCCCACCGGCCCGATTCGCGTGCATTTGCCCAATGCCTCAAAAACCGGCCGGACCCGGGCAATATCCTCCTCGGAACCGCCCGCCATAATGCTCAAGGTCGCCTGTTCGGCTCCGACCGTGCCACCGGAAACCGGCGCGTCCACATAGCCAGCGCCTCGTTGCCCGGCTAACTCGGCGTGGTGACGGGCAAGCGATGGCTGGACTGAACTCATGTCCACATAGACCGCTCCAGTTTTCAGCGCTCCGATACCGCCTTGCTCCACCATCACATTGTCCACCACGTCTCCGTTCTCCAGCATGGTGATCACAATGTCGGCCTCACGAACAGCGGCTTCCGGTGAGTCCGCCACGGTTGCTTCACGGCTGAACGAATCGCACTTACTGGCGGTGCGGTTCCAGAGCGTCAGGTTGTATCCAGCGTCCAGGAGGTTCCGAACCATGGGCCCGCCCATTAACCCGACGCCAAGAAAGGCAATAAGAGTGTTTTTGTTGGTCATAATTTCTACTCGTCTACTCCACAGCTGGAAGAAGCGATTGGGCAGGGGTTTTCAAAACTGTGCGGAGCCATGGATGGCGGAGCCCAAGCGTACAGGGACGTATTCACAGCATGTTTTGAAAACCCCTGCCCAATCGCTTCCTCCCCCAAGACTAAAGAAAGAGTATACAAACAAAAACGCCACCAGCCCGCGAGGGTGGTGGCGTTTCATTACGTCCTTCTCAGACGTCAATCAGGCAGCTTCGGTATCCGCCGTCATTTGCATCCGAATTTTCTTCATGGCGTTCTTTTCAAGCTGACGAATCCGCTCGGCAGAAACACCATACCTGTCAGCCAGATCGTGCAGCGTCGACTTGCTGTCAGACAACCAGCGCTCGCGGAGAATATCCTGGCTGCGCTCATCCAACTCGCCCAGAGCGGCCATCAGCCGACCGTTGGAATCATCCGTCCAGTCCGCCTGCTCCAACTGGGTAGCCGGATTGCTGCGCTGATCTTCCAGGAAATACGCGGGTGCCTGATAGGCATTGTCGTCGTCATCATCCTGGGGACCGTCAAACGCCGTGTCGTGGGAGGCCAATCGGCCTTCCATCTCGCGGACAACCTTCGGCTCAACCCCCAGATCCGCCGCCACAGCGTTCACCTCGTCGTGGCTGAGCCACGCCAGGCGCTTCTTCTGGCTGCGCAGATTAAAGAACAACTTACGCTGGGCCTTGGTAGTGGCCACTTTCACGATGCGCCAGTTGCGCAGGATGAACTCGTGAATTTCAGCCTTGATCCAGTGCACCGCAAAGGAGACCAGACGAACACCGTATTCCGGATTAAATCGCTTCACCGCCTTCATCAGGCCAACGTTGCCTTCCTGAATCAGATCTGCCTGGTTCAGGCCATAACCGGCATAGCTGCGCGCAATGTGGATCACAAACCGGAGGTGAGACAGCACCAACTCCCTCGCTGCGTCAACATCACCTTCGTAATGCAGCCGCTCTGAAAGCTTACGCTCCTCTTCGACAGAAAGTACCGGAATCCGCGCTGCCGCCTGAATATAGGATTCAAGGTTGGCGCCGGGAACCAGTCTGTCGAGAACCTGTAAGTTCGTGCTCATACTATCCCTCCGGATATGACGGCCGATAAATATATCAACTTAATCTAGGACCGCCAAGATCTGAAAAAGTTCCTCAAATTCCCTATAAACGCTTTAGAATCAACTGCCTGACGCGTTTAAACATTTACTACCTCTCCATCTAAACTACGCCGCAACTGATGAACATTGCAATACGGCATTCCCGAGACCCGGGATCACCCACCTGCAATCTCGCCCGGCTCAATGTCATCCAGGTGGCGCTTGACTGCAACCCAGGCGCCCAACCAGCCTAACAACATCGCTGCGATTATCAACGCCAGCACACCATCAAAGGTCAGGCCGCTTAGTGAAAAATCACTGCGGTAAAGCCCCGCAAGACGCTCTACCGGGCCACTGAGCCACCATAACGATACCTGCAGAAGCAACCAGGCAACCACGCCACCACCCAGCCCGAACCAGGCGCCGGTATAAAGAAAGGGACGGCGCACAAACGCATCGGTACCGCCCACCAGCTTGGCCACCAGAATCTCGTCCCGCCGGTTCTCGATCGACAGACGGACCGTGTTGCCAATCACCAGCACCACGGCCGCCGCCAACAGAATGGCCAGAGCCCAGACCGCTCGCTCAAGCAGTTCGGTCATGGCGTTAAGGCGTTGCAGCCAGCCCAGATCCACCTGCACCTGATCCACGCCTTCCATGCCCTCGACGACCGCAAGCAGTGTCTGGATGCCGTCAGCCGTTCGGGAACCGTCACTGGGGGTCACCAGGAGCGTGTGAGGCAGGGGATTTTCATTGAGATAATCCAGTGCATCCTCGAGGCCGGACGACGCGCGGAATTCCTTCAGCGCAGTATCCCGGTCAATCAGCTCAACTCCGGCGACCCGGCTATCGTTGCCGACATTTTTCCTGAGAGCCTCGGCCTGATCCAGGGTAACGTCCTGTGCCAGATAGGCCGTTACCCGTGCCGAACTCTCCCAGCCGGCGCTAACTCCCTGAAGACTGGCAAGCAGCAACATCAGGGCCACCGGCAGGGCAAGCGCCACCCCCATCACCGTCCAGGTCATGGTACTGGCCACCGGCGCCTGCCAGAGCCTGCGGGCGCTGTCCCGCGCCACCTTGCGATGGTGGCTAAAGTAACTGGAGGCCTGTTGTGCCAGCGGCGACTTTGATGCCCGGGCACCCCGGGATGGTTCTTTGCGGCGGTTACCAGACTCAGCCATTCAGCCCCCTGCCCCCGGACACCAGGCGGCCCTGATCCAGGGTCAGCGTACGCCGCCCAAGTTCATTGATCAGAGCGATATCGTGAGTCGCGATCAGCACCGTCACCCCGACCTGGCTGAACTCGGCAAACAATCCCATGATGTCGGAGGAAAGCTGCGGGTCCAGGTTACCGGTGGGCTCATCCGCCAGCAGAACCGGGGGCTTGTTCACCACGGCGCGGGCAATACCGACGCGCTGCTGCTCGCCCCCGGACAGCTGCAACGGGTTCATCTTTTCCTTGCTCAGCAAACCGACCTTGTCCAGCGCTGCCCGCACCCGCCGGCCAATATCCCGCGCGGGTACGCCCATCACTTCCAGGGGCATGGCCACGTTATCGAACACCGTGCGATCAAACAGCAGCTGGTGGTTCTGAAACACCACGCCGATGTGGCGTCGGATATAGGGCACCTGGCGACGGGGAAGCCGGCTCAACACCTGTCCGCCCACCACAACCTCGCCCGCGCTGGGGCGCTCCATTACCATAATGAGTTTGAGCAGGGTACTCTTACCGGCGCCGGAATGGCCGGTGAGAAACGCCAGCTCACCGCGATCGAGGCCAAAATTAACCTGCCGCAGCGCGGTGTGATCGCTGTCGTAACGCTTGGTGACCTGGCGGAACTCAATCATTCAGAGCTATGCCTCCGGGGCACGTTCCGGGGTTTCATCAAACAGGGCTTCAACAAAAGTCTGCGCATCGAAACTGCGCAAATCATCCACCTGCTCCCCGACCCCGATATACCGAATGGGTAACTGCAACTGGCGGGCAATGGCGAATACGATGCCGCCCTTGGCAGTACCGTCCAGCTTGGTCAGAGTGATACCGCTGACGCCAACCGCCTGCTGGAACACCTGGGCCTGGCTAAGGGCATTCTGCCCGGTGCCGGCATCCAGCACCAGCATGACCTCGTGGGGCGCCGTCTCGTCAATTTTCTTCATCACGCGAACGACCTTTTCCAGCTCGCTCATCAGGTTGTCCTTGTTCTGCAGGCGCCCGGCCGTGTCGGCAATCACCACGTCAACACCACGGGACTTGGCTGATTGCACCGCATCGTAAATCACCGACGCGCTGTCTGCCCCGGTATGCTGGGCAATCACCGGTACATTGTTGCGCTCACCCCAAACCTGAAGCTGTTCCACGGCAGCAGCCCGGAAGGTATCGCCGGCTGCCAGCATCACCGACTTGCCGTCACGCTGGAACAGCTTAGTGAGTTTGCCGATGGTGGTGGTTTTACCAACGCCATTCACGCCTACCATCAGGATCACGTAGGGCTTCTTGCTGTCATCAATTTCCAGGGGCCGGGTTACGTTGGCCAGCAGACCGTGAAGCTCATCTCTCAGCGCTTTACGCAGTGCTTCGCCGTCCTTGAGCTGGTTGCGTTCAAGCTTGTCCGTCAGCGAGTCGATGATTTCGGTGGTGGCGGTTACCCCCACATCGGCCATCAACAGGGTGGTTTCAATCTCTTCCAGCAGATCGCTGTCAATCTTCTTGCCCAGAGAGAATAATCCGGAAAAGCCACCGGTCAGATTTTCCCGGGTTTTACCAAGGCCGCGACGAACCCGCTCGAATACGCTGACCTGCGGCGCTTCCGGCTCAGGCTTCGCAGCCGGAGCTTCAGGTTCTGGCGGAATCCCGGCAGGCTCTGGAGCTTCAGCTTCGGCAGAGGGCTCGAGCCCTGCTTCTTTTTTTGGGGCTGCCCCGGGCTGTGGTTCCGGCTTTTTCTGCGGTACCGCCCTGGCGCGGGGCTTTGGCGGTCGCCGGGCAAACAGGTCCGAGACAAAGACAAGAACAAGAAAGGCCAGTAGCCCGATGGAAATCCACTCTGCCATCATAGTCATACCATTGATCGTAGGATTCGCGGGATAAAAGAAAGCCGGTATTCTAACAGACTGTCCGTGGGAAGTGATTGATCATCCGAACCGTCGTACCATGATCTTCACCCGCACCACCAATGCATTCGCAGGATCAGATAAACACAGTCATGGCCCGAAAAACCCCAAAGCGACCGTCAGCAGGCGGAGAACTGAGCATCATCGGCGGCGACTGGCGCAGCCGCAAACTGCGCTTCCCCGATGCCGGAGGTGTTCGCCCCACCCCGGCACGCACCCGTGAGACCCTTTTCAACTGGCTGTCTTTTCACCTGGCCGGCAGCCACTGCCTGGATCTGTTCGCCGGCTCCGGCGCCCTGGGGCTGGAAGCCCTGTCCCGGGGCGCGAGCACAGCCGTATTTGTTGACCATACGCCGGCACTGGCCCAGGCCCTGCGCAGCAACCTGCGGCTGCTGAACTCAGAAAGCGGGGAGGTCGCCTGCCAGAGTATCGACAGCTTTCTGGGCAAATCACCGGCCAGACCGTTCGACATTGTGTTCATGGATCCGCCGTTCAGGCAGGGCTGGCTGGAGAAGCTGTTTCCCATGATCGCGGATAATCAGTGGGTGAAGCCGGGTAGCTGGATATACGTGGAGCATGAAAGCGGTCTGCCAATGCCAACCGCTCCGCAAGGATGGAACCTGCTGAAACAGAAAACAGCAGGCCAGGTGGCCTACTGTCTGTTAAGGGTAGAAGGCTTCTAGTCGTTCAGGCCGCAGGGCGCAACGAATAGGCCCGCAAATGAGTGGCAAAATCTTCCAGGTAGCGAATGCCACTGGCCTCTGCCTCACGGCACCATTGCATCAGTGCCTGCAGCTTTTCCTGGGGCTTCACGCCACGACGACGCCAGAGTGCCTGCAGTTCGTGACTCATCTCGTAGATCTGGCGCAGCGCCTGATTGCTCTCCAGCGCCGATTCCAGATGCTCCTTCTCCGCGGGCTTGATCAGAGTAATCTCGCGGGACAGCAGCCGACGGATCTTGCGATAACGCGGACGGATCTCATCGTCCATCAGTGACTTCTGTTGGCGAAGCACCGGCTCCATCACCCGCTTGCGATACTGGCGCATGATGTCAAAGCGGTTGTTGGCAATCGCCTGCACCGTTTCCACATCTACATCCTGCTTACCGGGAACATGGTGGGCAATCGGACGGTAGCCCTTGGGCGTGGCCAGACGAAGCGCCTGGAAAAGGCGGATATAGCCCCAACCGATATCCACTTCGTACCAGCGGCGGGAAAGCTTGGAAGAGTTCGGGTAGGTATGGTGGTTGTTGTGAAGCTCTTCACCACCAATCAGGAGACCCAGCGGCGAAATGTTCCGGGCGTTGTCGGCACACTCGAAATTGCGATAACCCATAAAATGGCCAATACCGTTAACCACGCCGGCGGCCCAGACCGGAATCCACATCATCTGCAGCGCCCAGATCCAGATGCCGTTCACGCCGAACAACATCAGGTCAATAACCGCCATCAACTGGATGCCCAGCATCTTGTGACGGCTGTATAGATTGCGTTCAATCCAGTCCTCGGGCGTGCGTTGGCCGTATTTCTGGAGGGTTTCTTCGGTGCCTGCCTCGTCATAGAGCTCGGCCCCCTGCAAAAGCACCTTGCGAATACCCAGCACAACCGGGCTGTGGGGGTCGTCTTCGGTTTCGCACTTGGCGTGGTGCTTGCGGTGGATTGCGGTCCACTGCTTGGTGTTGGTTGCTGTGGTCAGCCACAGCCAGAACCGGAAGAAGTGCGCCAGAACCGGGTGCAGATCCAGGGAATTGTGGGCAGAGTGACGATGCAGGTAGAGCGTAACGCTGATGATGGTGACGTGTGTTAATCCCAGCGCAACCAGAATAAGCTGCATCACCGACAGGTCCAGAAGACCGTTATACCACATGGACTATTCCTCTTTCGAAATCACGGGGTCCGGCAACATGTCCCTTCAGAACGAAGGCAGGCCCGGACCCAACCCTGATACTCTAGCGTACAGTTGTTCACCATAACAACAGGGTTTCTATACGCTTTTGTGACTGATTACATTAACGTGTATCCACCATCAGCCCGGAGCCACTGAATTGCCTGAGTTACCCGAAGTTGAGACCACCCGTCGCGGCATTGCCCCACACTGCGAAGGCCAGGTAATTGCCGGAATTGTCGTGAGAGACAGCCGGCTGCGGTGGCCCGTGCCGGCAAATCTGCCCGACCTTCTCGCAGGCGCCACCATTACGGAGGTTGACCGGCGGGCCAAATATCTGTTGATACGGGTCACAAAAAACGACCTGGCCGGCAGCCTGATTGTCCATCTGGGCATGTCCGGCAGCCTTCGGGTCATCACCGATGACAGTGAGCCTCTGAAGCACGATCACATCGAGCTAAGGTTACAGAGCGGTATCAGGTTGCGCTTCAATGACCCGCGACGGTTCGGCTGCTGGCTCTGGTCGGAAACACCGGACACTCACCAGCTTCTGGCCAGTCTTGGACCGGAACCCCTGGCACCGGAGTTCAATGGCCCGATGCTCCACCGGCTCGCCGGGGGTAAACAGACCCCGGTGAAATCATTCATCATGGACAACCGAGTGGTGGTGGGCGTGGGCAACATCTACGCCAACGAGGCACTGTTCAAGGCCGGCATACACCCGAAGCGGGCGGCAGGGCGTATCAGCCTGAGCCGCTACCATCGCCTGACCGAAGCCATCCGGGAAACCCTGTCTGCGGCCATCCTGATGGGCGGGACCACCCTGCGGGATTTTGTGAACAGCGATGGAAAGCCTGGATATTTCGCCCAGTCCCTTCTGGTTTATGGCCGCGGCGGAGAACCCTGCCGGGAATGCGGCCAGCTCCTGAAAGAAATCCGAATGAACCAGCGTTCCACGGTTTATTGCGGCAGATGCCAGCGCTGAAGAGGCCGTGCAACTGAAAAATCGTTTGAAAATACGCAAATATGATTCATAGTTAACAGAGTATTTATCGTCCTGGGCTACCATGGGGCGAACTGTTTAGGAGAAACGAGACATGAGCGGTAAGATTTCCCACATAGTGATCACAGCCCTGACCGTCTGCCTGCTGGCCTTTTCTTCAGCCGGACATGCCCAGGCCATTGATGAAAGCCCCTCTGCACTGGCCATGACCGGAGACGCCCTGTTCGCGCGGCCCGTTCTGTTTGCAACGACCGTTGTCGGTAGCGTTGTGTATGTTGTGTCACTGCCTTTCTCACTGCTTGGCGGTAATGCGGAAGAGGCCGGGGAAACTTTGGTCCTCGGCCCTGCCAAGGCGACCTTTGTGCGCTGCCTGGGCTGCACCCGTAACGGACGGAAGCCGGAACAGGTCGAGCGCACCGCCAGCAACTGATCCGTAAATTCCCCGGTTGCCATCCGGGCCGTTCTTCGGCAGCCTGAAGCCATATCAACTTCAGGCTGTTTGCATTTATGGTGGACTGGCATTCTCTCGACACGGTGTTCCTCGACATGGATGGAACGCTGCTTGACCTGCATTTCGACAACCATTTCTGGCTGGAACACCTGCCCCGCCGCTACGCTGATCACAATGGTCTGAGCCCCGAGCAGGCCCGGGATCTTATTGTGCCGATGATCATGTCGGAGCGAGGCTCGCTAAACTGGTACTGCACGGATTACTGGAGCAACCGCCTGTCTCTCGACATAACCGGCCTGAAAGCCGAGGTGGGCGAACGGATCGGCTACCGCCCCCATGTGACGGGTTTCCTGGATGCGCTGCGACGAGCCGGCCTGCGGTCCGTCATCGTCACCAACTGCCACCCCGACCCCCTCGCTCTGAAACTGGAACGCACGGGCCTGGCTCGGCACGTCGACGCCATCGTTTCCAGCCATGAACTGGGCAAAGCCAAGGAAGACCCCGCCTTCTGGCGGGATCTGGACAGCCTTCAGCCCTATCGGCCGTCAGCCACCCTGATGGTGGACGACAGCTTTCCGGTTCTGGAAAGCGCGCGCCAGGCAGGCATCGGCCAGTGTCTGGCCATACTGGCACCGGACAGCCAACGGGCAGCGAACGAGCCGCATCCGGAGATTCCCTCTATTCACCATTTCGACGAGATCATTCCCGGGCTACAGAGCCTTTCGCCCCTGCCATCCGGAGCGTGAGGCCGTTATACTATGAGCAGACGTCCATCAGGCGGGGAGACATGACGGCAACCACCACTGACGACAACCGTGTGCGACTGGACAAGTGGCTCTGGGCCGCCAGGTTTTACAAGACCCGTAACCTGGCAAAACAGGCCATCGAAGGTGGCAAGGTGCACTACAACAGCCAGCGAACCAAACCGGGCAAGCTGGTAGAAACCGGTGCAACCGTAACACTGCGGCTTGGCTGGCAGGAACGCATCGTGGTTGTCGACGACATCAGTGATCGTCGAAGAAGCGCTCCCGAGGCGCAGACGCTTTACCACGAAACCGAAGACAGCGTGAAACGCCGTGAAGATCTGGCCTGGCAACGCAAAACCATGCAGGCCGCCCAGCTTCCCCCGGCCCGGCGCCCCTCCAAGAAGGACCGCCGGGACATCCAGCGTTTCCGCGAGCAGAACGGCCTCTGACGGGTCGTTCCGCGCCATCGCTTCCCGACTCAGACTTCCATTCAGATTTCAGTATCAGATTCTTATCTTCAGGAGACACAGTTATGGCATCCGGGGACCAGTTCCAACGATTCCTGTTTGAGGACAGCCAGGTGCGGGGCGCCTGGGTCAAGCTCGAAAAGAGCTACAACGAGATCGGCAGCCAGGCGCCTTATCCGGATTCCGTCCGACGGGTGCTGGGAGAATCCCTGGCGGCCAGTGTGCTGATGAGTAGCACGCTGAAATTCGAAGGCACGCTGTCGATCCAGGCCCAGGGCGATGGCCCGGTCAGCACCCTGATGGCAGAGTGCAGCCATGATCGCTTTATCCGCGGCATAGCCCGCTACGATGAGCAGGCCGTCACCCGCGACAGTCTGGAGTCCTTGCTGGGCGAGGGCCGAATGGCTATCACCATTTCCCCGGACAAGGGCCAGCGCTATCAGGGGGTTGTGCCCAGGGAAGAGCCCGACCTGGCAGGCTGCCTGAAAGAGTATTTCGAGCGCTCGGAGCAGATCCCCACCAGCTTCTTCCTGTTCGCCGGCGAGCATGGCAGTGCCGGCCTTATGCTGCAGAAAATGCCGGGCGACACGGAACAGGACGCCGACCTCTGGGACCGCCTCAACCACTTGGCCAGCACGGTCGAAGCCGAGGAACTGCTCAATCTTGATAGCGAAACCCTCCTGCACCGGCTGTTCCATGAGGAAACCGTGCGGCTGTTCGACGCCGAGCCCGTGGCTTTCCGCTGCAGTTGCTCCCGCGAGCGCACGTTGAGCGCCCTGGAAGCCATTGGCAAGGACGAGTGCTACGACATTCTTGAAGAACAGGGATCCATCGAAATGGACTGCCAGTTCTGCCACGCTCACTATCGCTTCGATAGAAACGACATTGATCACCTTTTCACCGGACATACGTTACACTAAGGCGCTTGAAAAGCCTGAAACCCAGTCATAGAGCGGCTTACAGAGCAGTCGTTTTTCACCGGCGCCTCTGGCATAATAGCGCGCCTGACTGATCACGAGCACACCCCGAGGGCGAGGTCGAAGTGAGTAATAGCTATCATGATCTGAGTGCAGCACCACTGGTTGAGCTGGCACTTGAACGAGGCGAAGGCAAACTGGCAGCAAACGGTTCACTGGTGGTTGAAACCGGTGAGCGTACCGGCCGGTCGCCCATGGACCGTTTCATCGTCAAGGAGCCCAGCACCTCTGACGATATTCACTGGGGGCCAATCAACCGCCCATTTGACGCCGACAAGTTCGATGCCCTCTGGGATCGTGTCGAGGCCTACATTGCGGAACAGGAAAGCTTTGTCTCCCACGTTCACGTGGGCTCCGACCCTGAGCACTACCTGCCCGTCAAGATGACCACCGAGACTGCCTGGCAGAACCTGTTCGGTCGCAACCTGTTTATTGTCCCGGAAAGCTACAACCCGGCAGACAAACAGGAATGGCAAATTCTCAACGCTGCCAATTTTGAATGCGAACCCGAGCGGGACGGCACCAACAGCAACGGCTGCGTGATCATCAACTTTGCCAAGCGTAAAGTACTTCTGGCCGGCATGCACTACGCCGGCGAGATGAAAAAGGCCATGTTCTCGGTTCAGAACTTCCTGCTGCCGGAAAAAGACGTGCTGCCCATGCATTGCTCTGCCAACGTGGGTGAAGACGGCGAGACCTGCCTGTTCTTTGGCCTGTCCGGTACCGGCAAAACCACCCTCTCGGCCGATCCGGATCGCTTCCTGATTGGTGACGACGAGCATGGTTGGGGCCCGGGCACGGTCTTCAACATTGAAGGTGGCTGCTACGCCAAGTGCATCGACCTGAGCCAGAAGAACGAGCCAATCATCTGGGACGCCATCCGTTTTGGTGCCATCGTTGAGAACGTCAGTGTCAATCCGGAGACTCGCGAACCGGACTACACCGACGTTTCCCTGACCGAAAACTCTCGCTGCGCCTACCCGCTGGAGCACGTCGAAAAACGGGTTCTGGAAAACCGTGCCGGCGAGCCGTCCCACATCGTTTTCCTGACCTGCGACATGACGGGCGTTCTGCCACCCGTATCGATTCTGAGCAAGGAAGCGGCGGCCTACCACTTCCTGAGCGGCTACACCGCGCTGGTGGGTTCTACCGAAATGGGATCTTCCTCCAAACTGAAAGCCACCTTCTCCACCTGCTTCGGGGCGCCCTTCTTCCCGCGCCCGGCCGGCGTTTACGCCGAGCTGTTGATGAAGCGCATGGATGAGTTCGGCAGCAAGGTCTTTCTGGTTAACACCGGCTGGACTGGTGGCCCCTTCGGCGTGGGCGAGCGCTTCAGCATCCCCACGACTCGTGCGGTTATCGCGGCGATTCAGAACGGCGATCTGGATGACACCGACACCGAGCACCTGCCCACCCTGAACCTGGATGTGCCGACATCGGTTCCCGGGGTTGACAGCAAACTGCTGAACCCGCGCAACACCTGGGCCAGCGAAGCCGACTACGACGCCAAAGCGGCCGAGCTGATCGGTCAGTTTGTGGAAAACTTCAAGAAGTTTGACGTCTCTGACGCCATCGTCGATGCAGGCCCCAAGGCCTGACGTCGACCGAATGAAAAAAGCGCCCTGTCGCAAACCGGCACGGCGCTTTTTTTATGACCGCCGGAATCAGTCAGTAAGCGGACAGCGGAGCGTCGGGCAACTGAATTTTCCGGCTGACGAGGCGGGTTCGGGTAAATCCGACGGGTAGTGGTCTTTGCGCAGACGATTAGCACAGGCAAGCGCTTCCGCTGCCTCGTTCTGGCATCCGACACGGGCCAGCGCATGGGCCAGATTGTTCCATCCGGGTGCCAAGGTCGGGAACCTTTCCACAAGGTCGTCATAGAAACCCGCTGCCCTAGCCCAGTGCTCGCGGGCGAACGAAATATTGCCCATGCCGAGCACCGCCGCGGGCTGATCCGGCCAGCGCTGGAAGGCCGACCGATAAGCAGCAAAGGCAGCGTCCTGCTGGCCTGTTACCTCCAGATCCTGGGCCGCCTCCAGATAAGCCAAGGGCTCTGCCGTGGCGGGGAACTCACCGGGGGGCAGAATAACCGCAGCCCACTTCCCTGCACGGTCCCAGGTGCGGTAAAACACACTGATGGGCTGCCGGTTGGCGCGACGGGTATCGGTGTGAAGGATCAGATCGCGGTTTTCAGTGTCGTACCCAACCACCACGGCAAAGTGCCATTGGGGAAACCAGTCGAAACCGAGATTCTGCATCACCAGCACCGGGTGACCGGCATCAATCTCGGCGAACATAACCGCCAGCTCTGCCTCCAGCGGATACACCAGTCGCCCATACTGACGGGCAGCGGCAACCAGCTCCACTTTCAGACTGCCCTCGCGCTCCGGCAGATAGACTTTGGGCACCAGTTCCTCCGGCGTTACAGCCACGCCCTGGCTGGCCAGCATGGTTGCAAGGGCTGCTGGGCCGCACTGATAACGCTCTTGGGGAAAGAAAGGCACATTGAGCTGAACCGGCGCCTGACTGGCTCCGGCTGTTGTTTCCGGCCATGGCGGGACGCTGGCACAGCCAGCCACAAACAGGACAAGGGTGCCGGTCAGCACCCTGAGAAATCCTGTCACCGCCGTTCTAGCGAATACAGTTGATGAAGCTGAAGATGTTTGTGGCGCACAGCATGTCCGTCACAATGAACACCAACAGGAAGAGAACAATGATGCCCACCACATCCTGCCCGACGGGCGCTTCTGCCAATTGCTCGTTGAAGTCGGCAAGCTCCGCCGGCGTCAGACTCTGAATGCGGGATTCTACCTCGGACTTGTCGACACCCATGGTGCCGAGCGCTTCCTGCACCTCCTGGCGTTCCAGCATGGTCATCAGGGACTGGCGATCCACCTCGGCCCGCTGCTCGGTCAACACGTCTCCGGTGCCAACAACACCGGCCGTAGCGGTTGCGGACCAGGTCGTCGCCAGACCCATGGCCAGGATCATGAACAGAGAAATCTGACGTAGATACACTCGGATAGACGACATGGCATTACCTCCTGTTGATACAACGTTGCACTAAGGCTAGCAGACAACACGCTCATGAGAGGTTAAAGTTCCATCATCCGCCAAGCCGTACAATCAGCCCCTCGTCCGCCGGACGCTGGCCATTGCACACGGTGGGATAAACCTCCGCCAGACCCTCCAGGCCGTCGATTTCATGGAGCTTCAGCCACTGCCGGCTCTTGCGGGCGGTATCTCGAAGGAAATGCGCCGTCCGGTCAGCGAAGCCCTCCGGGCCCCAGTCTTTCATCCGCTTCTGGATATGGCCCGGCGCAAAAAAGAACTCGGTGCGCTCTTTCGGCATACCGGCCGCCGGTTTGAATTCGTCCCAATGGGTCAGTCCCACGTTGATGCAATAGCGCATCCTGTCGCCCAGATGCGCCTGCAGCTGGCCCAGTAGATCGCCACTGCCCGACATGTCCACGATCACCGTCGGCCTTGACGCATCAAGCTCGGCCAGCGAACCATAGTCCAGGCACTGGTCATAAACGCCCAGTGAACGGACCAGTTCCAGATTGCGGGCGGACGTCAGCGCGATGGACCGGGGCGCGGAATCATCTGACTCCAGGGCGTACGCCAGGCCAATACTGGTTTTGCTGGAGGCGCTCAGAATCACCACCTGTTCCGCGCCGTACCAGCCATTTTCCTGGAGCTGGTCCCAGAGGCAGAACGAGGTGATATGCAGAGGCCACAGCAGCATGCGCTCGGCGTCTGTGGCCGGGTCATAGCCCGGTTCGAAATCCACCCGACTGTAGCTGTTGTAGCCGGCCGGCAGTTTTGCCCGGTGCTCCGCACCGTCAAACAGACGCTGGGCAGAGACCCGGGTGGGCTTGAGGGTCAGAAAGGAAGCCGGGGGAAAATAACCGAACAGGCGCTCTCCCACGGCAACCTCCGGATGGTCTGACTCCACGACTTCGGCAAAGCCCCAGACGGGAATGACACCCCAGCCCTCAGTGTCCTTGCCTTTCGGTGGAAAGAACTGCCAGTAACCCAGCTGATCACCGGCAGCCGCATAGGTAATGTTGTTGGCGGTAAAGGAAAACGACTGGATTTTCACCACAATTTCGCCCGCGCCGGCTTCCGGCTGCCGGTCGGTCTGTTCATTCTGAACCAGCCTCGTCTCCGAGAACCGGTGTTTCTGAACCTGAAATTCCGCCATTGTCATGCCTCCTGTGATGCCTGATTCTGTGATCTGATGTCGGCCGCATAGGCCTGAAGTTTTGCCATGGCGGGCATGGCGCTGTCTCGCACTCGTTTCAGGATGTCCTGTTTTGCCAAGTCGCTCCGGTCAATGTCCCGGATCATCCGGCTCATGCCATCCAGGCGATTGTTCACCAGCCACTGCCGGATCTCTTTGTGCTGCGACCACTGATACTGGTTCATCATCATGCCGATCATCATCCGGATCCAGTCGGTGTCGTGATTGGGCAGCGGCACCACGCCACACAGCCGGTTTTTGTCTGATTCTTTCCCGTAGGCGGCCTCGATATGAGCGATGAACGCCGCGCTGAAAACCGGTTGGTAAGACCGCACGGTCTGCGGGGTGATCAGGTCACCTGCAAAGATCGGCCGCGTCTCCAGATTGCTGATGGCGCTGGCTGAACAGTCAATGTGCAGATGATCCGGGCTGGTGTCTAGCCTGCCCTGCTCCAGATGAATGCAGTCCGGCTCCAGGGCGGTCACCCGACCCAGACGCACCACTTGGCGGATGCGACGAAGCTGGGCCAGCTCGTCCTGGCTGACCGTTGCACCGTGGAACATACTGGGGCGCACCGTCGGATCAAGCCGCAACAACACGCCGACGGCTTCCAGCCGGTCGAACAGGTCCGGAATTGACTCCGAACGGGCAATGGCCTCGAACTGATTGGCCATGGCTCCAATGGTGTATTCGAAGAATTCCTCGGTGGGCTGGGTATTGCGACGGTCCAGCAGCCAGGCGTCGCGGGACACAATCCATTGAATCCGGTCCGGATCGACCCCGTTTTCCAACAGCCAGAGGCAGGCATCAATGCCGGTCTTGCCACCGCCGATGACGACAAATCCCACCGGTGGCTCGCTTACTGTCGGCAGGTCGTTAAGGGGCATGGAGCGAACCCCCGGAGCAATACTGAAGCCCGGAGTGTGATTGGCCGGCACTGAGGTCTTCAGATAAGTGGCGTCCACCGTTTTGCCAGCGCTCACCTGATAGGTCTCGCCGGTCAGACAGGACTGGAAGCGGCCATCACCCAGGTAGTCACACATGGGAAAATACTGAACCCGGCCCGTGGGCAAAAACCGGTGTCGCATCACGTCGTCAAAATAGGCGCTGATTTCCGCGCCCGTGGCCAGATCGTTCAGGCCTTTGTTCAGACCAACCTGATCCTTGCGCCCCTTACTCAGCTCACAGGAACTGACGCCGTAATAGGCCGACGGCTGGTGCAAAGTGACGAACGGATAGGCCAGGTTCCAGTGGCCGCCCGGCTTGTGATGCTTGTCCACCATGATGATATTGGCGTCGGTCTCTTCCAGAAGAACGTCGACAAAGGCGATTGCCAGCAAGGCGGGGGTGTCTACGATTGGCATCTACAGCCATTTCAAGGGCAAGCAGGGGATACTGGACGCACTGTATATCGAAGGGTTCGAAGCCGTCTCAAGGGCACTAAACGTCGACACCCGGAACCAGACGCCCAGAGACGCCGTCTTGCAGGCATCGCGCAACTACCTGAACAATGCCGAGAAACTGGAAGCCCACTACAGCCTGATATTCGGCAAACTGGACGGCAGTTACGAACCGTCTGCCGATGCCAGAATGGCCGGGATTGAAGCCTTTGAACGCCTGACGGAACTGGTGGGCACGCTACTGCCGGGGACCGCCAGAAAACCTGAAAAGCAGGATGCCGCCATCCGGGTCTGGTCGGTGATTCACGGGTTTGTCAGTCTGCGCAATCATGCCGTTGCGCAACTGGTGGACATGTCAGACTGGAAGGAGCGCACCATGAAAACAGCAGAGATGCTGGTAGATGACATTATCGAAGCGTCTGCGGCCCCGTGGTCAAGCCAGAGTTAACGGCAAAACCCGAGGCCCCGATCATTAGCATTGCACGCTTCCTCAGGTATAGAAAATCAGCGGTATGAACGCCACCACCACCAATGAAATGCCCATGGCTATCAGTGGCATGATGATTCGTTCATGACGCTGATAGAAAGTACCCTGCTCATTCTGTGCCGCAAGCACCTCTTCCTCACCGACAACCTGCCGGGTCAACAGATGGTTCAGTGCCACCGGTGGGCTTAGATACCCCAGCTCGAAAGCGACCAGCGTCACCATCCAGAAATGGACCGGATGAATGCCGCTGCCATAAGCGATGCTGGCAACCGTCGCGGAAACCAGAATCACGGCGCCAAAGGCATCCATTATCATGCCCAGAATGACCAGAATGACCACCATCAGCAGCATGGCCGCCCAGACGCTGTCGAAGGACTGTGGAACACTGCCCATGATGTGGGAACGCTCGATCACGCCACCGATGCTGACGGACAACCCGAGCAGCAGCAGCAGCGCCCCGATCTCGGCCGTGGTATCATTGGTGGCGGAGCGCACGCTACGTTCCAGGCCCTGGTGATTTACTTCAGGATTTGCGCGCTTCCTGGTCCTGCGCAAACTGAAATGCTCGTAGACCAGAATCGCCAGCATGATCACCGGCAGTAGCCTGGGTGCCGAGAACTCATCCATGGATACGTCCAGCGCCAGCCGATAGAAAAGCACCACCGCTGCAATCACCAGCACATAGGGAATCAGCTTTTTCAGCGCCACAAGTGTCGGGGCCGTGGCTTCAGAGGCGGGCGCCAGATTAAAACCGTTCTGGCGGTTCACGGTCAGCGCAACCGCAGAGAACATGATGGCGGTCAACACGAAGACCCAGATACCCCATCCGAACAACTCGTCGGTTGTTACCTCCCGATTGAGATAGGCAATCACCACCACCAGCAGGCAGGGGCGCAGCACAACACCGAGAGAGCCGGACATGGCCGTGGCCGCAAGGGCCAGGTGCCGGCGGGCACCGGCGGCACGCAGTTCGCTGTAGATGACGGCGCCGGCCGCAATCACGAATATTCCGGATGCGCCGGTATAGGCAGTGGGCACGGCAGCAACCAGCACGGCAACCACCGCCAGCATTTCGGGGGGCATGCGCCAGGGACGGAAAACGTTGAAAACCAGGGTGGCGAGCCGGGTCTGTTTCAGCATCATGCCAACCCACACGTAAAGTCCGACATTCAGAAACATGTCAGACAGCTCCATCATCTTGCCGAGGTAGATACCGATACCCGAGGCATGACCGATCATTGCAAAGTAGGTACCGGAAATCAGGCACATCACGGTATAAAGCGGTACTGCCATGAACGCCTTGTTCGGGTCACCACCGGCCTGCAGATCCTTCGGAACCCGGAAAAGTCGATACAGGCTGGCCAGCGTCAGCGCCGCAAAGCCGGCAATCCAACAGTTGTGCAGCGCCAACTCGATGCTGGACACTGACGCGTCAGCGCCAAAACTCATCTGCCGGAAGATAACGCTTGAGCCCAGCAACATGACGTTGGCCACAGTCTGGAGCGCATGGGAGACCAGATAATCGAGCCGCGTTTCCATGGCACGCATGGCGATATGATGGCGAGTCAGCGTGGCGGTCACGGCGCAGAGCATTACCAGAATCACCAGAATGAAGCGCTGGGATTCCAGCCCCAGGGCAATCAGATCAGCAATGAAAAGCTCAACCGCACGATAGGCCTTTACCCCGGTGGTCAACTTCCCCTGCAGGTTTTCGAACGACTCGTGGCGCTGGCGGCAGTCCTCCAGTGAGCGCTCGACAGCCACGCGCAATTCCGCCGGATCTACTTGGCTTTCGCCCAGCAGGGCCGCCATGGGGTCCTGTGAGGTTTCGTTTTTGCGGATTTCTTCCGCAACCACAGTATCCACGTCCCGATCGGGATCACAGGTTGGCTTGACCGGGTCCATACGCAGCTTGTAATAGCCGCTCCACAGCTGCTCCCCACCACGCAGCATCTGATTGTGGATATCACTGCTGGTCGAGAAGAGGACCACCGACAGCAGTAAAAGACAGGCCGGGAAAGACGAGAACCATTCCAGCCAACTACGGCGAAAACCACCTTGGGACATAACAACTCACTCGGCAATATGGGGTTTACAGCAGACCTTCAAGATCCATGGTTTCCACCGGTTCCTTCTCGTCGTCCCAGAAGTTACCGAGCTGGCCCATGGGCGTTCGGTGCCCGGCATTCTCCATCCACAGGCGGTCGGAAATCGCGACAATCATCTGTGTCGCCATGGCATCCACAAACCGCCATTTCTCGTTGGACGGCGTTTGTTCAATTGACTCGGCATGGCTGCGGATGATCGAGCGCAGTCGCTCACGATCGCCCTTGTTCTGGGCGGCGATGGCGTGAAAAACATGGCTGATTCGCACGCCTTCTGCCTCTCCCTGCTTGTCGGCAATTTTCAGCCTCACAAAGGGATCCTCACCTTCCGGCAGCGCGCCTGGGATCATAGCCCAGACCGTCGCCCGGAGTGCCATAGGCGCACCCCACCACTTTTCGTTGTCCAGGCACTGGGTGGCACGGGCAACGGTTGACCCGATATTCTTGGGTACCCCGATTGCCGAGGTGGACTGAATTTCCGCATTGAGTGCCTGAAGCCCGGACAGCAGACCAGCCAGATAGATGAATTCGCCCAGATCGTCATCGAAGGCCGGGCACTCACCTTCCACCGGCTTGCCGTAGAAGGAGTTGTGATACTTCCAGGCCGAGAAATATCGCTCCGCCGCCAGGGCAAGCGCGCGCTTCTGACGGATGATGGCATCCTGCGCCTGGTCGGCTTCCAGATTCCGCATGGCGGCAATTCCGGTCAGCTCGTATTCCCGGGCGTGTTCCTCGGCGCAACCGCCAGCAGACAGGTACAGCATAACGGCCAACTGATCCGGCTCGGTGGTGACACGCCCGAAAGACATCAGCAGCGGTGCCGTCGCCTCACTCATGGCACATCCCATGGCCAGGTCATTGCTTTCAAGCAGATAGGGAACGGTATGATCGCGGGAGAAGCCCTGCATGACGTCGCCAGTGGTTTTGTACATCATGTTGTTGATAGCACCGCAGCCGGACAGCAGGGTGAGGACCAGCGTCAGGGTCAACCACTTTGCAATGCCGTCGGCAGGGAGTCCCGACTGGCTCTGAGTTTGCAGATCGAACATCATAATCTTGCACCTTCTACTTATTTTGGCGTACGCGCGCTGCAGAGCCGCCCTGTAACTGTTTGTAACTTGAGCAGGCATTATCCCTGACAAGCATCTGTTTTTATGAGACCCGCGCCGCAAACACGGGCAGCGGGTTAAATTCCGTTAAGGTCTGTATTTGCAGAATCGGGGACGAACCGCTATAGCTTTGGGCAGCTGAAACGCGTACCGCGTCAGCCCCGCGAATCAACACAAGGAGCAACCTATGCGCAAACCCGAGCTTGCCGCTGCCGTATCCGACGAGACCGGCCTCACTCGTGAAAAAGCCAACGAAGTCATTACCGCCTTCACAGACCAGGTTTCCGCAGCCGCGGCCCGTGGCGAGGATATAACGCTGATCGGCTTCGGCACCTTCAACGTTCGCCACCGTGAAGCGAGGGAAGGTCGCAATCCCCAGACAGGCGCCAGCATCCGCATTCCGGCAAGCAAAACGGTCGGGTTTAAAGCAGGTAAAGCTTTGAAAGACGCTATTCGCTGAGCTTCTCACTCAAAGGAAGCGGGGGCCGGCCCGGGCCCCCGCGGAACGCATCCGGTCAGAATCAGGACGCGCACTCCGAGCGCGAGCCATTGACGCGGCAACGGATTGCCTTCATCAGATTGATAGCGCGCTCGTCGAAAATGCCGTCCTCAGTCAGTGACAGCCGCACCTGTTTCAGCATCTTGTCGTATTCGGCACGTTTTTCCTGGGGCAGATGCAGCCAGACATCGGAAGGAATTTCGGACTCGGCCTTGGCGATGATCTGGTAAGCCTCATCCAGCTTGCTCATCGCCTGCTCGCGGATGAAGCTGCTGGCCTCATCCGGAAAGCGTTCCCGGTGGATGACGATCTGGAAATTCATGTAACCCAGCGCGTACTTCACCACCGCCCCGTCCGGATTCACCCCTTTGTAAAGCTCCATAGGCTGATAGGCCACAGCCGGAGCATAAGCAAGATCAACACTGCCGTTATTGAACTTGCCCGCAAAGTTGGCGGAGTTAGCCCCCACGACGGACGCCCCCACGTGGCGAACCATGCGCACGGACGCGGCATCGTAATCCAGCGTGGCAATCCGTTTGCCCTGCAGTTTCTCCACCGTATCGATGCCTCTGTCGCGGGTGTGCAAGTATATGGCTCCGGCCGGCAAAACCCCCGCCACTTCGTAGGCACCATCAATCATCAGGGAACGGGCTTTGGGCTGGCTCAGCGTGTTGTAGAGCAGACGCATTTCCTCTTCACCGGGCACGGCTCCGATCGCTTCCAGGCTTCCGGTGAACTTGTTGAATTCACGGGCACGGGTGCCGGTAAGCAGAACACCATCGCACTGACCGGCCTTGAAATCCTCGGCGGCCACCTTTTCATCTGTATAGGCACGGAGGTTGAACTTGATGCCGTGTTTCAGGGCAACGGGCTCGAAGGTTTTGGCAATGGCAAACAGCGGGCCATTGGCGCCAACCGGGTCAAATACGCAGAAACTGCGTTCGATGAACTCAGACTCGGCTTGAGCGAACGGGGAAAGCACCAGGCCGGCGCAAAGCGCTGCGGTCGCGATGGCTTTTCGCGGTAGATTGAATGGTTTCAAGGGACAACTCCTGCATTATTTTTGTGGCATCGACACATCCGTGTGTGCGTCGATTACCGAGACGGGAAACTAGTTCGGATAATGCAAGAATACGTTGGCAGAGGTGCCCTTATTCAAGGGCTTAGCGGCAAAAAGTAACAAAATGTGACAGGCTCGACAGAGGTTGGGCCACTTCGGCCACACTTCTGGCCCGGGCTGACGTGCTAGTCAGTTTCAGAGGACCAGACGGATTCACCGTTGCAGAGCGTCAGGCGAACGACGCCCGGCAGCGAAACCGCCGGCGCAGATCCGGAAGGAAACGGATGGTGAAGTCCGACAGAGCAGAGGGTACGGGCCGAGGGTGTCCAGGACGCGCCGGGGTCAAATACGCAGAGGTCGGCCGGCGCCCCCGGCTCAATGACCGCATGGCGCCCAATCACCGACGCCGGTCCTTCGGTCAGCGCCCGACATAACTGTTGCCGGGACAGCTCACCGCGCTCCACCAGCATCAGGCCCATGGACAGGGTTGTCTCAATGGTGGAGAGGCCGGGTTCGGTAGCCGCCAGAGGCGCCTGTTTGGCAGCGGAATCATGGGGCAGATGCTGGCTGGTGATAGCGTCAATCACACCGTCGCGCACACCGGCTATCAGGGCCAGTCGGTCACTCTCGCCACGCAATGGCGGGCGCACATGATACCGACTGTCGAATCCAGCCAGTGCCAGGTCGGTGAACAGAAGCTGATGCATTGCCACGTCGGCGGTCACGGCAATTCCGCGCTGGCGGGCATCGTTGAGCATGTCGACGCTGCGGGCGCAGGACAACTGACTCAGATGCAGGCGTACGCCGGTTTCCTCTGCCAGTAGCAGCATCTCCATCACTGCCGCGGTTTCGGCAACCTCAGGAATACCCAGCAATCCCAGCCTTGAGGCCACCAGCCCGTCGTGTGCGTAGCCATCCGCCGCCAGCGCCCGGTTCTCCGGGCTGAACATAACGGTCAGGCCGAAGGTCTGGGCATAGGCCATACAGCGACGAAGTACCCGGGCATTGCTGACCGGCCGGCTACCGTTGCCCAGCGCAATACAGCCAGCACCGGACAGACCCGCCATATCGCTGAGCAGCTCACCTTCCAGGCCACGCGTAATGGCGCCAATCGGCAGAATCCTTACCGAGGAACGCTTGGCCGACACATCAAGAATCAGGTTGGTGACCGCACCGGAATCGTTGACCGGGGAGGTCTCGGGGGAGGCACAGAGAGTCGTAAAACCGCCGTGGGCCGCTGCCCGGCTTTCAGAGGCTATGTTGCCTTTCTGGCCGTTTCCCGGCTCCCGCAGATTGCAGCACAGATCCACGAACCCGGGGCTGATCAGGCATCCACTGATATCGACGGTCTGCTTTGCCTGCTGGTCTGGCTCCGGCCGGCCCACGCTGGCAATCCGGCCGTCCCGAATAACCAGAGTCACCGCTTCATCGGTGGTTGCAAGACGACCGCCGACCAGGGCCAGGTCCGTTGATGACTGCTTGCTGGTAACACTCACAGGGCGTTCCTTTCTGCTGACTGTCGGTTTCGATCGGCCATCTGTCCGCCCATGGCCATGGACATCACTGCCATGCGGATGGCGATGCCGTTGGTCACCTGGTCGAGAATGACGGACTGGGGGCCGTCCGCCACCGCGGACTCAATTTCCACCCCCCGGTTAATGGGTCCGGGGTGCATGACGATGCATTCCGGGTCGGCCAGCCCCAGCTTTTCCTGGTTGAGGCCATAAAGCCGGTAAAATTCTCGCTCGCTGGGCAGCAGGGCGCCTTCCATCCGTTCTTTCTGCAGGCGCAGCATGATCACCACGTCCAGGTCCTTCATCCCCCGGGCCATATCGTATTCCACTCTGCACCCGAGCGCTTCAACGTCCCGTGGCAGGAGCGTGGCAGGGGCGATAACCCGAACTTGGGCAACACCCAGCTCCTGCAACGCCCGGATCTGGGAGCGTGCCACTCTGGAATGAAGCACATCGCCAACGATCGCGACTTTAAGGCCTTCAAAACGCCCCTTGTGCTGGCGGATGGTGAGCATGTCCAGCATCGCCTGGGTCGGATGGGCATGGCGCCCGTCCCCGGCGTTAATGATGGCCACACCCGGGGTCACGCTTTCGGCAATAAAATGGGGCGCGCCACTCTGGGAATGGCGTACCACGAACATGTCGCTGGCCATGGCTTCCAGATTCAGCAGCGTGTCCGACAGGGACTCGCCCTTGGAGGTGGCGGAGGTGTTGATGTCCAGATTGAGCACATCCGCCGACAGGCGCTTAGCGGCCAGCTCAAAGGTGCTGCGGGTACGGGTGCTGGATTCAAAAAACAGATTGACCACGGTGCGGCCGCGCAGCAGTGGCACTTTTTTGATGCTGCGCTCGCCAACTTCAATGAAGGAATCCGCTGTGTCGAGAATGTCCGTCAGCAGCGCCCGATTAAGACCGTCCAGGGTCAGAAAATGGCGCAGCTGCCCTTCTTCGGTCAGTTGCAGTGATCTGGTCGGAGAATCCTGTGCCGTCATGGTTCGCCTGCTGGTGATCTGTTTATTGGAATTCCCGGAGTTCAATTGTCAGCGGATCCGGGCCGCGAAGCTTCACCCGCTGGTTGGGAGACAGCGACAGGGTCTGCCCGGTCACATCCGGCTGAATGGGCAGCTCCCTTGCACCCAGATCCACCAGAGTGGCAAGGATGATACTGGCGGGGCGGCCATAGTCGAAGATCTCGTTCATCGCCGCCCGGATGGTGCGGCCGCTCATCATGACGTCGTCGACCAGCACGATATGTCGGCCCTCGGTGTCAAAAGGCAGGCTGGACGGCGTCACTTTCGGATTGAGACCGATACGGCTGAAGTCATCCCGGTAGAAAGAGATGTCCAGCTCACCCAGAGGCGCGGACAGGCCAAGGCGCTGATTCAGCTGCTCGGCCAGCCAGACACCCCCCGTTCGGATCCCGATCACCACGGGCTCGGTGACTCCCCTGCGCTCAAGGACGCTGCGCAAGTCGGCTTCCATCTGCTTCAGAAGCTGTTCTACATCGGGCATTTGTGTCATTGGTTCTCCCGGGGCTGCTGATTAAACCAGGTTTCAAGTATCAGCACGGCGGCCCGGTCGTCCACCCCGTGTTGACCATAGTCGCGACTGCCACCTTCCGCCATGACCTGCCCCTTGGCTTCAAAACTGGTCAGACGCTCGTCCACCATTTCCACCGGCAGATGAAAACGGCCGTGAAGGCGCTTGCCGAATTTGCGCGCCCGGGCGCACATGTCATTTTCAGTATCGTCCATATTCAGCGGCAACCCCACCAGTACCAGGTCGGGCTGCCATTCTTCCAGCAAGGTGCCGATCCGGTCCCAGTCCGGCACCCCGTCTCTGGCGGACAGCATGGCAACGGACTGGCCCGCCCCCAGCATTTCCTGACCGCTGGCCACGCCGATCCTCCGGGTACCAAAGTCAAACGCCATGACCCGTCGGCTACCCGGCTCAGGCATGGCCGATGGACTCACTGAGCTGATTGAGGTCGATGCCGATTGCCTTGAGCACCGCCCGATATCGCTCATCTGCCGGAGTATCGAAAAGCAGGCTTGCGGAGGCAGGGCAGTTGATCCAGCCATTGCTGGACAACTCTTCCTCCAGTTGACCTTCACTCCAGCCGGAATAGCCCAGGCAAACCAGATACTGCTCGGGCCCGATGCCATAGCCGATATCAGACAGCACATCCCGGGAGGTAGTCAGCCAGATATCCGGAGTCACTTCCGCCGTGTTCTGCCAGCTCCGCTCCGGCGTATGCAGCACAAAGCCCCGTTCCTGCTCCACGGGCCCACCGCTGAATACCGGCAGATCCAGTTCCCCCCCTTCCATATCGAGCTGCTCGAGAATCTCGCCCAGATGGATATCCAGAGGCTGGTTCACCATCAGGCCCAGGGCGCCCTCATCGGAATGCTCGCAGATATAGATCACCGCGCCATGAAACCGGGGATCCTGAAGATAGGGAGAGGCCACCAGAAAATGGTTGCGCAGACTGTTGGGGGATTCCTTGGAAGCGCTCATCCGGAAGTCAGCCCCTGTTTACCGAATACCCAGGTACGGATAATTTCCAGCTCATCGACATTCTCCTTTAGGGAATCAGGAAAAGGTGCAAACGGTGCCGCCATCCTGACAATCCGGATGGCCGCGTCATCCAATATGGTGCTGCCGGAGGACTCCAGAATCGCCAGTTCCTTTACCGTGCCATCCTCGCGCAGCGACACCAGAATCCTGGCATTGCCATAAAGATTCTCACGCCGCGCCTCCGAAGGGTAATTGATGTTACCAACCCGGACGACCTTGTTAACCCAGCTGCGAACATAAGCCGCATTGGTGGACTTCAGGGTAGAAGCCGACGTCACACGCATCACTCTGGGCTTGCGGGCATAGGCCTGACGCTGCTGGTCGAACCGGGCCTCCAGACTGGCAATTTCCAGGCTGCGCTCCATCAGGCTCTTTTTCTCTCGCACCGGCAGGGGCGTCTCGGGTTCCGGCTCGGCGGTTTCGGGCTTCGGAGCACTGCGCTTGGTTTCCGTTTCGGTCTGAACCACCGCCTGTTCCTGGCGTGCAACCGGCTCGGTCCGGGAGGGCGGTACCGGCTGAACCGGTTGTATTCTGTTCTCGCTTGTCTCGGAAGGCTGAGGCGAGGTCATCTCCACCGGCTCTTCCTTGGTACCACTGCCTTTCTGGCTGGTCTCAGCCAGAAAGTCCGCTTTTTCCGGATCCTGCTCGTCATCGAACTGGGACAGGGTAATTTCCATGGTCTGGGCAGACGACCTGGGCGGCTCGGGCGCAAAGGTAATCCCCAGCACGATGATGGCATGAAGCGCCAACGCAATGAAAAGCGTGAACGAAAACCGATCGAAGTCGCTGACCTGAACTGCCATTCTTGCCTGTTACCCTCGTTGCAGAAGACGCCTCTCGATGGCATCCATCAGCAGGCCTGATATATCGATCCCGAAAGCGGCATCGAGTTCCCGGATGCAGGTTGGACTGGTGACGTTGATTTCCGTCAGGAAGTCGCCAATCACATCAATGCCTACAAAAATCAGCCCTTTCTTTTTTAACACCGGGGCCACGCGGTCACAAATCTCCCGGTCCCTGGCCGTCAGTTCCCTGCCTTCACCACGACCGCCAGCGGCGAGATTACCGCGATTCTCACCGTCTGAAGGAATCCGCGCAAGGGCATAGGGTACAGGCTCGCCGTCAATTAACAGGATCCGCTTGTCCCCCTGCTTTATTTCCGGCACGTATTTCTGCGCCATCGCCTGATGGGCACCGTTGTTGGTCAGGGTTTCGATAATCACACCGAGGTTGGCATCGTTTTCTTTTATCCGGAATATAGAGCTGCCACCCATGCCATCAACGGGCTTCATAATCACATCTTTATGACGGGCATAGAATGCACGCAGCCGCTCGGATGACCGGGTCACAATCAGTGGCGGGGTCAAATCCTCAAACTGGGTGGCGAACAGTTTTTCATTACAGTCCCGCAGGGTGGACGCCGGGTTCACCACCAGAGCCCCCTGTTGCTCGGCCGATTCCAGTATGTAGGTGGCCATCAGAAACTCTCGGTCCACCGGCGGATCCTGGCGCATCAGAATTACATCCAGATCACCCAATGCACGATCCCTGGATTCACCGAAGGTGAACCAGTCATCCGGATCCATCCGCACCACAATGTCTCTGGTGCGGGCCATGGCTGTACCGCCATCAAGGTAAAGATCGGAAAGCTCCATATACTCGATGGACCAGCCTCGCTTGGCGGCCGCAACAAGCATCGACAGAGAGCTGTCTTTCTTGTAGTGAATTTTCTCGATGGGATCCATCACGATGCCAAGCCGGACTGTCATATAACCCCTTCATATAAAGGTGCGAAAACCGGAACCGCTATGCAAAGCGACCGGTATAAAAAGTGCTATGCTGTGATCACTGGTGGTATTGTACCCGCGCAAGTACATTTGGTCACAAAGTTCTACTTTTTATCCGGGCAGCAATACTCTATAAATAAGCGGGGCTTATAGATCAACCTTCACGATTGTGTTAAAAAGCCCGGTTGGAAAATAACGATACGCAGAGCGCAAGGCTGTTGGACAATGGATGACAACTTCGAAAATCTGAAGATCATGGTGATCGACGACAGTAAAACCATCCGTCGCACCGCAGAAACCCTGTTGAAAAAAGTGGGTTGTGAAGTCATTACCGCAACCGACGGCTTTGACGCTCTGGCAAAGATTGCCGATTCCCAGCCCAACATCATCTTTGTTGACATCATGATGCCCCGGCTGGACGGCTATCAGACCTGCGCGCTGATCAAGAACAACTCTTCCTTCAAGAAAACACCGGTCATCATGCTGTCCAGTAAGGATGGCCTGTTCGACAAGGCCAAGGGGCGCATCGTCGGGTCTGACCAGTACCTGACCAAGCCGTTTAGCAAGGATGAGCTTCTGAACACCATTCGCCAGTACGTTCCCGCCGCGGAACAGTAACCCAGCACAAGCATTGAGGACACCATGGCCCGGATTCTGATTGTTGATGACTCACCGACCGAGGTTAAGAAAATCTCGACCATTCTGGAAAAGCACAAGCACGAAGTGCTGACCGCAGACAATGGTGCCGACGGCGTTGCCAAAGCCCGCGCAGAGACACCCGACCTTGTTCTGATGGATGTTGTCATGCCCGGCCTCAATGGCTTCCAGGCGACCCGCCAACTGACTCGTGCACCGGAAACAGCCGCTATTCCCGTTGTTATCGTCACTACCAAAGATCAGGAAACCGATCGCGTCTGGGGTACCCGTCAGGGCGCCAAAGGCTATCTGGTAAAGCCGGTCAACGAAGACGATCTGATCAAAACCATCAACAGCCTTATCGGCTGATTCCCAACTGTGGAGTGAGCATGTCCGCCCAGGCCGCCCCTTTTGCCGTTCTGACGGATATCGCCCGGCGCAGCCGTTCCCTCGCGGCCGGTCTGCCGGAGCAGCAGCAAGCCGTCGAACTCTGGAACGGCATCGGCTTTGTTCTGGCCGGTGAACGCTATGTTGCACCCATGGGCGAGGTGGTCGAGATTCTCCACGTCCCCCGCTATACCCATATACCGGGGGTTCGTTCTTTTATGCTTGGCGCCGCCAATGTGCGGGGCCGGCTCCTGCCACTGATTGACCTTGCCGGATTTTTCGACGTCCCTCGTTCATCACGCAGCCATCGCGAGCGCCGCGTGCTGGTGGTTGAGCAGGGGGATGTGTTCAGCGGCCTGGTGGTCGACAGCGTATCAGGGATGCAGTATTTCGCCGTGGACAGCCATGTGGCATCGCCACAGGGAGTTCCGGCAAGTGTTCAGCCGTTCGTAAATGGCGGCTATGAACGTAATGAGGAAATCTGGAAAGTGTTTTCCGCCGCCGACCTGCTCGGCGACGAACGCTTCCTGGATGTCGCGCAATGGTAAGGGTGGTCACAGCAGCAGGTACTTCTTCCTACCTGCAGAGCGCCCGCAGACACAGACTTACCACTATTAAGAAGAGGCCGGGAGCCAGAAAATGAAAAACAGAGCCGGAAAACTCAGTATGGGACAGGGAGGCAACAAACTCGTTGCCGGCCTGATCGCCGTACTGATCGCATTGACCATCCTGCTCGTTGCAGTGCTGTTCATTATCAACCAGAACAGTCAGCACGATCAGCAATACATAGCCCACACCGCGGAACTCCGGGTACTGTCCCAGGAAATCGCGAAGAACGCGACAGAGGCAGCTGGCGGCACAGCCTCTGCATTTGACGCCCTGAGAGACTCGCGAAACGAGTTTTCCAGGCTCTGGGGCTATGTAAGAAATGGTAACCCCGAAACCGGCCTCCCCCCCAGCGAACTGGCGCAGAACAGCGGCGTTCAGGAGACCTGGGAAACCGTTCGTGAAAACGCCGACAGCATTCTTTCCACCGAAGCGGCGGTACTTGGCCTTCACGAAGTCGCCCGCACGCTGAACGAGACCATCCCCCAGCTGCAGGTGGAATACGACGACATCGTCCGCATCCTGCTGGACAACGACGCACCGGCCGAGCAGATCGCGCTGGCGCAGCGCCAATCACTGTTGGCAGAGCGGATTGTACGCTCGGTCAACAACGTACTGTCCGGTGACGAGGATGCGGTAATCGCAGCCGACCGCTTTGGCCGCGACGCCCGCCTGTTCGGCCGGGTACTGGACGGCCAGGTAAACGGCAACCCGTCCATGGGCATTACCCAGGTTACCGACCAGGACGCCATCTACGGCCTGGAAGCGGTCGGTGAACTGTTCGAATTCGTATCACAGAACGTAGACGCCATCCTTGAAGCCTCTCCCGACCTCTTCAAGGTACGTACTGCGGCGAACCAGATCTTCCAGAATTCCCAGGTGCTGCTGGATGAGCTCTCCGGTCTGGCCGAGGGCTTCACTGGTCAGGCAGGCTCCCGTCTGATCGGCCCCACCCTGGCCTTCATTATCCTGGCTGCGATGGTCGGTATCGTTGTGATGATCGGCGTGGTGCTCTACCGCGAAGCCCAGGAACGTCTGGCAACGACCCAGGAACAGAACGAACAGAATCAGAACGCCATCCTGCGACTGCTGGACGAACTGGCAGACCTGGCCGATGGTGACCTGACTACGGAGGCCACGGTAACCGAGGACTTCACCGGCGCCATCGCCGACTCTATCAACTACGCCATCGACCAGATGCGCGGACTGGTACAGGCGATTCGTGGTACCGCGGTGCGGGTCGCATCAGCGGCCCAGGAAACCCAGGCCACGGCCATGCACCTGGCTGACGCTTCCGAGCATCAGGCCCAGGAAATTGCCGGCGCCTCCGCCGCCGTAAACGAAATGGCCGTATCCATCGACCAGGTATCTTCCAACGCCGCCGAATCTTCCGCGGTTGCGGAGCGGTCAGTTGCGATCGCCAAGAAAGGCGCGGAAGTGGTTCAGAACACCATTCGTGGCATGGACAACATCCGCGAGCAGATCCAGGAAACTTCCAAACGGATCAAGCGACTGGGTGAATCATCCCAGGAAATCGGCGACATCGTATCGCTGATCAACGACATCGCAGACCAGACCAACATCCTGTCCCTGAACGCTGCCATCCAGGCCTCCATGGCCGGTGACGCGGGCCGGGGCTTCGCGGTGGTTGCGGACGAAGTACAGCGCCTGGCGGAACGTTCCTCTGCGGCAACCAAGCAGATTGAAGCACTGGTTAAGACGATCCAGTCGGACACCAACGAAGCTGTTATCTCCATGGAGCACACCACCGCCGAGGTGGTCCGTGGTGCTCGTCTGGCACAGGACGCGGGTATCGCGCTCGAGGAAATCGAGAACGTCTCCATGTCTCTGGCGGAACTGATCCAGAACATCTCCAACGCCGCGCGTCAGCAGTCGTCTTCAGCGGCACACATTTCCAACACCATGAACGTCATCCAGGAAATCACCTCGCAGACGTCCTCCGGTACCAACGCCACCGCGAAATCTATCGGTAATCTGGCCGAGATGGCGTCTGAGCTGCGGTCGTCGGTTGCCGGCTTTACGCTGCCGGAAGAGGACGATGCATCTGATCGGGAAGAAGAAGAGGAAGACGACGACGTTCCGGTGGTTAGCTGAGCTTCAATCGGAGGCCGCTGACTGTTTATGGCTGAAACCAGCGACGACCATCTGTCAACTGTCGAAGGCATCTGGTCGCTGCGCCGACTCCCGGACATGGACGAGGCGCAGTTCAGCCAGTGGCAGACGCTGCTGGAACACAGAACGGGCATGACCCTGTCGGAGAGCCGCAAGTCGTTTCTCGAGACGAACCTGGGCATCCGGATGCGGGAAATCGGTTGCAACAGCTACCAGGCCTATTACGAGAAAATCGTATCCGGCCCTGACGCCATCATGGAATGGGCGACCCTGGTAGACAGACTGACCGTTCAGGAAACGCGATTCTTTCGTGACCCGGACGCATTTAGGCTGGTTTCGGACTATGTCCTGACACGGCCCAGGGAAACGCTGAAAAAGCGGCCACTGGAAGCCTGGAGTGTCGGCTCATCGACGGGCGAGGAGCCCTATACTCTGGCGATGGTGCTCAATGAGTGCATGGAGACCCTGTCGCTGAGGCCCTTGTTCGGCGTCACCGGGTCCGACATCAGCAAGCCGGCCATCGATAAAGCTCAGGCAGGGCTGTTCAGTGCCAGAAAACTGATCGGCATGGATGAAGCCATGAAAAACCGGTATTTCCATCCGGCACAAAGGAATACCGTCGAAATTGTTGGAAGCATCCGGGAGCGCGTGTGTTTTACGCGACTGAACGTGCTGGATCTGAAGCACGCTCCCATGCACGGAATGAACATTATCTTCTGCCAGAATCTGCTGATTTACTTCCGGCGCTGGCGTCGGAGAGAGATTGTAAAACGGCTTGCAGAAAGACTGGCGCCCGGGGGGCTGCTGGTCCTGGGCCAGGGAGAGCTGACCGACTGGCAGCCCCCTGGCTTACAGAGGGTACCCTCGGAACATGTGCTGGCGTGGATCAAACGCCAGCCTGACGAAGAATAACCGGAGTGGTTATGGGCAATCACCATGACAGCATCGCCCTGGACTGGGTTCGCGGCGAAATACAGGACACGCTGACCCAGAGCCAGCAGGCCTTGGAAGCGTACGTCGATAATCGGGACGATACCGCGCGGCTGCGCTTTTGCCTGAACTACCTCCACCAGGTTCACGGCACCTTGCAGATGGTCGAGCTATACGGTGCGGCCCTGCTGACCGAGGAAATGGAAAAGCTCACCCAGGCCATCCTCAACGAAACCGTCGCCAACACCGACGATGCCGTGGAAGTGTTGATGCAGGCTATCCTGCAGCTGCCGCAATACCTCGAGCACCTGGCCAGTAGCAAGGACGACTTTCCGCTGGTGCTGTTGCCGTTGCTGAACGATCTGCGTGCCGCCCGCGGCGAAGCACTGCTGTCCGACACCTCGCTGTTCAAGCCCGATCTTTCCCGTGCCCGGAAAAACGCACCGGCGAATGTCTCCCAGCGGCTTCAGGACCCCAAGGTTCTGGGACACATCCGCAAGCTGCGGCAGATGTACCAGTTCGCCCTGGCGGGTGTTATCCGCGAGGCCGACCTGGACGCCCATTTCGAGTACATGCAGAAGGTCATCGAGCGGCTGATCAAGCTCTGCCGCAACACGCCCCGCGGCGAGCTGTGGAAAGCCGCCGGCGCGTTCATCGAAACCGTTCAGGAGCATGTCAATCCGGTCAACGCTGCCGTCAAATCACTGCTGCGCGAGCTGGATGCGGAAATTCGCCGGCTCACCGACGAGCACGTGGATATTCTTCAACAGGCGGCCCCGGAAGCCCTGCTCAAACACCTGCTCTACTACGTGGCCCGCGCCCGGGATCTGGATACCAGTCAGGTCAGGGAGTTGCGCGAAGGCTATCAGCTGGACCAGGCGCTGCCGTCAGATGACGACGTGGATGCCGCCAAGGATCGAGTGTCCGGCCCCGGCCGTGACGCTATCCATTCAGTGGTCAGCGCGCTGAACGAAGAACTCGCGAAGCTCAAAGATCAACTGGATCTTTTTGTCCGTTCGGACATGCGCCAGAACGATGAGCTGGAAGAGTTGCTTCCCGGCCTGCGCCAGGTGGCCAACACCCTGGCCGTACTGGGCCTTGGCATTCCCCGGAAGGTCGTAACCGAACAGATCGAACTGGTTGAAAAGCTCTCCGGCCAGTCAGACGCCGTCGACGACGGCACCCTGATGGATATCGCCGGTGCGCTTCTGTACGTGGAAGCAAGCCTGGCAGGACTCGACAGTGAACGTAAACAGGACCGTGCCGGGCACGACGAAGAATCCGGCACCGTCAATCTGGGCTCACGGGAACTGGGCGAGGCCAGCAGTGCCTTGCTGCGGGAATCCCGCAACACCCTGGAACAGGTCAAATCGGCCATCGTCAATTTCATCGCCTCCCAGTGGGAGACCGGTGAGATCGAACATGTACCCGGCCTGCTTCACAGCATTCGGGGCGGTCTGGCCCTGATCCCCCTTGACCGGGTTGCCGACATGCTGGCCTCGGCTGAACGATATGTCACCGACGTTCTCCTGGGCGGCAAACAGATCCCGGACTGGAAACAGCTGGACACACTGGCCGATGCAGTTACCAGCATCGAGTATTATCTGGAACGTCTGGCGGACGGCATTGGCGAGAACGAAAACGTGCTCAGCCTGGCCGAATCCAGCTTCCGCGAATTGGGCTTTCCCGTGGGTGAAGAACCCACCTGGGAGCATCCCTCCGAGATCGAGGACCTTCCGACCATCAGCGCAGAAGCGCCGGTGGAATCCGGTAGCGCGCCGACCAAAGCGTCTGACAATGAGCTTCTGGACGATGAAATTCTAGGCATCTTTATTGAAGAAGCCGAAGAAGTCCTGGCGACCATTAACGAATTCTATCCGCGCCTGCGCCAGAGTGCCGATGACCGCGAGGCACTGACGGAAGTGCGGCGGGCGTTCCACACCCTCAAGGGCAGTGGCCGGCTGGTTGGCGCCAGCAGCATCGGCGAGCTGGCCTGGTCGGTGGAGAATCTTCTCAACCGGGTGATTGATCAGACCCTGCGTCCCACCGACGAGATGTTCAAGCTGATTGACCAGGTCAATGCCCGCATCCCGTCGCTGATACAGGAATTCCGCGACGGCGAGTCCGACGGCGACGTGCAGGCCTTGATTGAACAGGCTGAAGCACTGGCAACAACCCGCAAGACCGACGCTGATGGAACACCAACACCGGCGGCCGAGAAGGAAGCTTCCCGGGAAGCCGCAGAAGAATCCTCAGCGGAGCCCGTTTCCGATGCTGATGCCGATCTCGGCGACGACCTGATCGACGATGAGATCCTGGAGATCTTTATCGAGGAAGCCGGGGAGGTGCTGGACACCATCCGCGAATACCTCCCGGCACTGCTGCGTCACCACGAAGACCGGACTGCGCTGTCCGAAGTCCGCCGGGCCTTCCACACCCTCAAAGGCAGCGGTCGTATGGTCGGTGCGCTGGTGGTGGGTGAGCTGGCCTGGTCAGTCGAGAACATGCTTAACCGTGTCATCGACGGCAGCATCTTCATGAATGACGACATCGCCAGCCTGCTGGAAGATGTGACCGCCACACTGCCCGCGCTGGTTGAAGATTTTGAGAACCAGCGGCCACCGTCAGAAAACACCGCGCCGCTGGAAGCCCGCGCCAATGCCCTGGCCAACGGAGAGATTCCGGACACCAGTGCCATGCCGGATTCGGAACCCGCAGAAACCCACCAGACTGAAACAGGCTCACAGGCATCCGAAAAAGAGCATGAAGCTCAGCCGGCCTCCGAAAGCGATGAGCCCGTTGACCCGGTTCTGCTGGAAATCTTCGAAAGCGAGACCGAGACCCACCTTCAGACCCTGAGGGACTACCTCGATGCCGCGGGTGACAAATCCAGCGTTGCCTACACCGATGACCTTTCCCGGGCACTGCATACCCTCAAGGGCAGCGCTCACACCGCCGGCATTGCGCCGATTGCGGCAGTTATTACGCCGCTGGAGCGGTTTATCAAGGAAGCCCGCGCACAGAACAAGCGGGCCGACCGGGATGTTATCGAACTGATTGACGAGGTTTGCAGCTTCCTGGCCCAGGGCCTGAAGCAGATTGAAAACAACCCCCAGGCAGAACTTCCCGGCACCGATGCGTTCCTGGAAAAGCTGGACAAAGTGGCCAACGCCACCCTGCGCAGTGGTGCACCGGAGACCCACGAAACCGAGCCGCGGACCAATCCACAGCTGGTGGAACTGTTCCTTAACGAAGGCCTGGACATCCTGCTGGATGCCGACCGGATTCTGGACGAATGGGCGGCCAACCCCGAGCAAACCAAGCCCCGGGATATTCTGCGGGACGAGCTCAGCCGCTTGACCGACGGCGCCAATGAAGCCCAGCTAACCGACGTGGCGGAACTGTCGGAAGCCATCCGCCAGGCCTATGAGCGCACCGCGGCAACGGCCTACCGGCCGGATGAAGACTACTTTTTCATTGTCAGGGCCGCACACGAGCATCTGATCAACATGATGGACCAGGTTGCCGCCGGGCTGGCAACGGAAGCCAGTGAACCATTGATTGCCGATCTGGATTCCCTGGCCACTGCAGAGCCGGAACCGGCTGCGCCCAGCGCCTTTGACGAAGAGTTCACGGACGATTTGGAAGAGATCGACCGTAGCCTGGACGATGAAGTCGAGGAAGCTGACAGCAACGCCGACACTGAAAACGAGCTCCCGCCGCTTGCGGAAACCGACGAGGAAATGGACGACGAATTGGCGGCCATTTTCCTCGAGGAAGCCCGCGACCTGATCGACAGCACGGCCGATTCATTACAGAGCTGGAGTGAAAACACCGGAAACACCGAGTTGTTGCGGCTTCTCCAGCGCGACCTTCATACCCTGAAAGGCGGCGCGCGCCTGGCTGACATCGCCTCGGTCGGTGATCTTTCCCATGAGCTGGAAAATCTGTTCGAGGGCCTGACCGAAAACCGCCTGGCGGTGACCGATTCCCTGTCAGAGCTGCTATTCCGCTGCCACGACCGCCTTGCCGGCATGGTAGACGCCCTTGAACAACAGGAAACCCCGCGCCCGGCACCGGATCTGATCAGCGAGATTCACGCCTATATGGACAGCGCAACCGGACACCGTCCGGTCACGGATGTCAGCGATCAGCCTGATGACTCCGCAGACGAGGTGGAAGAGGATCTGCCGCGGTCCACACCAGAACCGGAAGAATCCACAGCAGATTCCGACGACGAGGAACTGGCGCCAACAGACCTGTCCCACCTGGACCCCGAGCTACTGGGCATTTTCCTGGAAGAAGCCTACGACCTGATCAACTCGACCGGCAGCGCGCTTCATACCTGGACCGAGGATCCCTCGGACCGGTCTGTAGCCGCTGAACTCCAGCGGGATGTTCATACCCTCAAGGGTGGCGCCCGGATGGCCGGCGTGGACCCCATCGGCGATCTGACTCACGTTCTGGAAGATCTTTTTGAAAAGGTCGCGGAAGGCCAGCTTGACGCCAGCGACGAAATGATCGAGCTGTTGTTCGCGTGCCACGATCGCCTGGCACAGATGGTGGAAGAGGTAGCCACCGAGAAGCCCTGTCCGCCAGCCAACGAGTTGGTCCGCAAGGTCAAAGCGATCCTGGCCGGCGAGCCGCTAGATTCAAAACCACAAGATTCCACGCCGGAGGCCGAGGAGCCCGAGGCCACCGTTTCTGACGAACAGGAAGCCCCAGAACCATCCCTGGCCGACGCGCTGCCGGAGGCGTCCGAGGACGATCTGGTTGGCATCTTCCTGGACGAGGGACTGGAAATTCACGAAGCCGTAGGCGAATGCCTGGCCCAGTGGCGCGATGAACCCGACGAACTGCACGGCGTAACCCAGCTTCAACAGGAGCTCCATACGCTGAAAGGCGGTGCTCGCCTGTCCGATGTGGATCCGATTGCTGAACTGGCGGAAGCCTGGTCCGACGCCCTGGACCCGATCATTGCCGGCGCTAGCAATCAGGCCGACCTGCTGGAACTGAGTGAAAGGGGCCAGACGGCACTTCGCGCGATGCTGACCAGCCTGGAAGAAGGCAATAAGCCCCAGGGCGATGGGGAACTGATCAATGCCTTCAAACAGGCCCACGAATCCATTGAGTCCGGAGCGACCGCCGAGGCTGCTGTTACCGAGACCGAGGAAGTGGACGCTGAGGTGCTGGAGATCTTCCTTGAGGAAGCCTCCGAAATTCTGGATCAGCTGGAGCAATTGCTCAGCGACTGGCACAAAGAACCCGGCAATCATCATTTCAATCAGGAAGCCCAGCGTGCCCTGCACACCCTGAAAGGCGGCGCTCGCCTGTCGCAGCTTTCATCCCTGGGCGACAAAGCCCACGAGATGGAAACCCGGCTGATCGACCTGGGCGGCAACAAACCGGACGAGGCAGATTGGAAGGCGATCACCGACGACCACGACGGCATTATTGCCCTGGTCAACGACATCCGTCAGCGCTTCGAGAACACCGGCACCGTAGCGCCGCCACCTGAAGAAAAAGCGGCGCCCAAGGCTCCGACGCCCGAGCCGGAGAAACCGGCCAGGAAGGCGGAGTCCGCAAAAGCCGACAAGGCCGAGCCACCCGCACCGAAACCGGCGCCCAAGAAGAAAGCACCGGCCAAGGAATCAGCCAATCAGGCAGCGGCACAACGAGCGCCCCAGGAAACCATTCGAGTATCGGCGCCTCTGCTGGATGAACTGGTGAATCTGGCGGGCGAAACCAGTATTACCCGTGGCCGCCTGGAGCAGCAGACCAGCGATTTCAGCCATAACCTGGACGAAATGGCCGCCACCATCGAGCGTCTGCGCGAACAGCTGCGCCGGATGGAAATCGAGACCGAAACCCAGATCCTGTTCCGCGCCGAGAAAGAGCACGGCCCGGACTATGGCGACGACTTCGACCCGCTGGAGATGGACCGCTATTCCGCGATCCAGCAGCTATCCCGGGCGTTGACCGAGTCCTCATCCGACCTGGCCGACCTGCGGGAAACCCTGTCTGACCGGGTCAGGGATACGGAAACCCTGCTGGTACAGCAGTCGCGGATCAACACGGAACTCCAGGAAGGTCTGATGAAGACCCGGATGATTCCGTTCTCGTCCATGGTGCCGCGACTACGCCGTATCGTTCGCCAGATCAGCGGTGAACTGGCCAAGAAAGTCGAGTTCGATGTTCGCAACGCCGAAGGGGAAATGGACCGCAACATTCTGGAGCGCATGATCGCGCCGCTGGAGCACATGCTGCGCAACGCCCTGGACCACGGCATCGAGAAACCCGCCGATCGAAAGAAAGCGGGCAAACCGGAAACCGGTGAAGTCACCCTGTCGCTCACCCGTGAAGGCGGCGACGTGGTTCTGAGAATGATCGACGACGGAGCCGGCATCCCAGCCGACGTGATCCGCGAAAAGGCGATCCGTCAGGGCATGCTGGACAAGAACGAAGAGCTGAGCGAACGGGAAATCCTGCAGTTCATTCTGCAGCCTGGTTTCTCCACCGCCGCCCAGGTTACCCAGATCTCCGGGCGCGGCGTGGGCATGGACGTCGTGGCGAGCGAAATCAAACAGCTCGGCGGCAGTCTGGATATCGACTCCACCCTGGGCAAGGGTACGGTCTTTACCGTGCGGCTGCCGTTCACCGTCTCCGTTAACCGGGCACTGATGGTGTCCACGGGCGAGGATTTCTACGCCATCCCGCTGAACACCATCGAGGGTATTGTGCGGGTCAGCACCTACGAGCTGGAGGAATATTACAAGCCGGAGGCGCCGCTTTACGAGTACGCCGGCCAGGAATATCGACTGCAGTATCTGGGCAGCCTGCTGAACAGTGATCACCATCCGAAGCTTCAAGGCCAGGCCCTGCCACTGCCGGTTATCCTGGTGCGTGGCGCCGAACAGCCCATGGCGCTTCAGGTGGACAGCCTGATGGGTAGCCGCGAAATCGTGGTTAAATCCCTCGGTCCACAGTTCGGCACCGTCCGTGGCGTATCCGGCGCAACCATCCTGGGTGACGGCAACGTGGTGGTGATTCTCGACCTGCCGGCCATGATCCGCTCCGACATTCTGTCCGAGCGTCAGCGCCTGGCCAGTCTCGAAGACGCCAAAGAAGCAAGTCGCCGTGCCGAACAGGCCACTACGGTCATGGTGGTGGACGACTCGGTAACAGTGCGGAAAGTCACCTCGCGCCTGCTTGAGCGTAACGGTATGGAAGTCATCACGGCCAAAGACGGTCTGGACGCGGTTGCCCAGCTTCAGGATCACCGGCCGGACATCATTCTGCTGGATATCGAAATGCCGCGGATGGACGGTTTCGAAGTGGCCAGTTTTGTCAGACACGATGACGCGCTGAAAGACACGCCCATCTGCATGATTACCTCCCGTACCGGGGAAAAACACCGCGAGCGGGCACTGGCGATTGGCGTCAACGAGTATCTGGGCAAACCGTTCCAGGAAACCCAGCTGCTCGACACCATCAAGCGGCTGACCGGTAATCAGTGATGGCCACCGTGTCAGAACGTCCGCGAGTCGGAATTGTTTCTGACATTGTCCTGCAACGTCATCGATTGCAGGAAACAGCGTCCAGGTTCGGCCTGGACGTTTGCTTTTCCGGCGATCCGGACAGGCTTCTGGGCTATCCCTCGTTTCCGGAAGCCAGCCTCTGGCTGGTCACCCTGGAAGATGAAGCCGACCACCCGGCATTGTTTGACCATCTGCTGGAGAACACCGACGCACCGGTCCTGTTCGGTCTTGATCCGGCCCCCAAACCCGGCTTTACCGACTATTTCCGGTGGGAAAGGCGCCTGCTGGACAAGCTCGAGCAATCGTTGGGACACCTGGAGAAGCTGGACTCGGCTGACTCCATCGAGGAGCTGGCCCAGGAACCACAAAGGACCACTGGCGCTCCGACACTGCCCCACTGGATACCGGCGGCAGCACCGGGGTCGGTTGCCGAGAATGTCTGGATTCTCGGCGCTTCACTGGGCGGGCCAGCGGCGGTCAAGAGCTTTCTTGATAACCTGCCAGCAGGGCTTCCAGTGGGCTTTGTTTATGCCCAGCACATCGATAACAATTTCACCGAAGTACTGACCCGTGTACTCGGACGCCACGCCCACTATAAGCTTAAAAAGGCTGAGCCCGGTTACCGCATCTGTAACGGCGACGTGGTGCTGATGCCGGTGGAGCACGAGTGGACACTGGACGGGGAAGGCGCCCTGGAAGAGCGCAACTCTCCCTGGCCAGGGCCCTACGGACCCTCTATTGATCAGGTGCTGCTGAACGTCGGGGATTATTATGGCGGCCGCTGCAACGCCATTTTCTTCTCTGGCATGGGCAACGACGGCGCCATCGCTGCGCCTTTGCTGAAAGCCTATGGCAGCCGGGTCTGGGTCCAGGAAAGCACCAGTTGCGGCAACAGTTCCATGCCGGATTCCGTGGCCGCTACCGGCTGCGCCGGATTCTGCGGCACACCGGAGCAACTGGCCGTGGAACTGGTCAAAACGATTGAAGAATCCTGCCTGCTCAAGGGCCGGCAGAAACGGGATTCCGCCTGAGGAACAGAGCAATGAAAGACACAACCGATACCCTCTCCTGCGTCATGATTCCTATGAACGGACGACAGTTGCTGCTACCCAACGTTTCCATCGCCGAGGTGGTGGATTTCGTCAGCACCGAGGCACCGGCCGGCGCACCGGAATGGATGGCGGGCATGCTGGAATGGCGGGGGCTCAGCCTGCCGGTGATTTCCTACGATGCGGCCAATGGCGGCCATGCCACTGCTCCCGGCGGTAATCGTGGGCGGATTGTGGTTCTCAACACCATTGGCGACCATCACAATTCCGTGCCCTTTATGGCATTGGTCACCCAGGGTATTCCCAGCCAGACACGTCTGACCGAAGATCAGGTCAAAAGAATCGACGGAGACACCGGTTCCGCTGACCTGATGCAGGTAGAAGTGGAAGGTGAAACCGCCTATATCCCGGACCTGGGCTTCCTCGAATCATTGGCGGTGGAAGCCTCCAAAGGCTGATCCGCTTCCCCCGGAGACGGGCAGGCCAAGCTCCCGGGCACTGGATAGGCACTGGCGAACGCGAATGTTATAATGTTTCAAATTCGCCAGGACTGCTTCCATGTCAGCCAAAGCATTACCCTATCGTCACCACAACCACGATGCCTGCATCGCCGACGCGCTGGCTGACGCGAAGACCATCTGCCAGCGGCAGAATGCCCGGTTGACCGCCACCCGCGAGCGGGTTCTGGAACTGATCTGGCAATCCCATCGACCGCTCGGAGCCTATGATGTGCTGGCCATGCTAACCCAGGATGGCCACAATGCAGCGCCGCCCACGGTTTACCGGGCGCTGGACTTTCTCCAGCAGCAGGGACTGGTGCACCGGATTGCGTCACTGAATGCCTTTATCGGCTGCGCCCACGCGGGCACACGGCATCAGGGCATGTTCCTGATCTGTCAGCGCTGCAATAATGTCCTGGAACTCTCCGCTCCGGACGTATCCGACGCCATTGCCAACGCGGCGTCTGAGGTCCGGTTCCGGCCCGATAACGTCATGGTCGAGGTATCCGGCGTATGCCCGGCCTGTGCGGGGCAGGCAGACGGTGCGGGAAAAACCGATGAGTAATGCCCTGGCCACCCTGCATCAGCTGACTATCGCATTCGACGATCGGGTGATTGTTGACCGCGTCGACCTGACCATTCATCGGGGCGACATCATCACGGTAATCGGTCCTAACGGCGCAGGCAAAACCACCCTGATCAAGGCTATTCTCGGCATACAGAAGGCCAGCCAGGGCCGTATCAACCTGCAACCGGGGTTGACCGTCGGCTACGTACCCCAGCATCTGACCCTGGAACCCACACTGCCGCTAAGCGTCCGGCGCTTCATGCTGCTGAGCGGTCAACCCCTGGACGCGTGCCGGGACGCGCTTCGCCGCACCGGCGTCGATCATCTGACGGATGCTTCGGTACATCATCTTTCCGGCGGCGAGAAACAGAGACTGCTGCTGGCCCGGGCCCTGGCCCGCAAGCCCGACCTTCTGGTGCTGGATGAGCCCGCCCAGGGGGTGGATATAAACGGCCAGGCCGCCCTGTACGACCTGATCCGCAAACTGCGGGACGAACTGAACTGCGGGGTTCTGATGGTATCCCACGATCTGCATCTGGTGATGGCCGCCACCGACCAGGTAATCTGTCTGAACCAGCATATCTGCTGCAGCGGCTATCCCGCGGACATCTCCCACGACCCGGCCTTTATCGAAACCTTCGGCCGACCCGTGGCTGAAAGCCTGGCGGTCTATCACCATCATCATAATCACAGCCACGATCTGCACGGCGATGTGGTGGACGGGGCTCACGATCACTCCGCCCATGAAGGCTGCGACCATGCCCATCATTGACACCATCCTGGACGACTTTTTCTGGCGGGCACTGATTGGTGGTCTCGGCGTTGCCCTGGTGGCAGGGCCTCTGGGCTGCTTTGTGGTCTGGCGACGCATGGCCTATTTCGGCGACACCCTGGCCCACTCTGCCCTACTGGGCATAGCCCTGAGCTTCCTGATCAGCGTACCGCTTAACCTGGGCGTGATTGTCACCTGCGTTGTGCTGTCTGTTGTGCTGGTGCTTTTCCAGCGGAGCCGGGCGCTGGCAACCGATACCCTGCTGGGCATCCTGGCTCACAGCGCACTGGCCATTGGCCTGGTGACCCTGAGTTTCATGCCGGACATCCGCTTTGACCTCACCGGCCTGCTGTTCGGCGATTTGCTGGCCATGAGCCGCACCGACCTGCTTTGGATCTATGGCGGAGCACTGGTTATTCTCACGCTGCTCGCCCTGTTCTGGCGGGGTCTGTTGATGACTACCATCCATGAAGAACTGGCAAAGGTGGAGGGTCTGCCGGTGGAACGCCTGCGGCTGGCATTGATGCTGATGTTTTCTATCGTGATCGCCGTGGCCATGAAAATTGTCGGTGTATTGCTGATTACCGCACTGCTGATCATCCCCGCCGCCACCGCCCGTCGGCTGGCAGGCAATCCCGAACATATGGTGGCGCTGGCGATCGGCTTCGGGTGTCTGGCCGTCAGCGGTGGGCTATCCATGTCCTGGTTTATGGACACCCCTGCCGGGCCTTCGGTGGTGGTGACTGCCTTTTGCGTATTTGTTCTGGTCTACGGCACGGCAAGACGCGCACCGGCGTGATATTGCGACCTTCAGAGCGGTAACAGCACGTCCTTCAGGCGCCCGGAATCCACCAGTTCCATGAATTCGTCACCCAACTGATCGCTGGCCGCAATGGCCTTGCGCCAGGCTCGCTCCCGGCCGGCATCGTTGCCAGCGTAGTGCTCGAAGTCTTTACGATCCGGCAGTTTACGGTCCGGCAGGGACGCCAGATAGTCGGCCGAGGGTGACACCAGCAGCACGTCCTGCAGTCGGGTTGCATCGCCCCGCCGCCAGGGCAGAGACTTATCAAACCAGCCTGGTACCACCCGGTCGGTAAAGTGCGGGTAGAGAATCACACCCGGCTGTTCGTAGGGCAGATCCAGGTGATAATCCAGCAGACCACCGTCACGATAGAGGCCATCGGGGGCCCCGGGTATGTTGCGAACGCCGGCCATGACCATGGGGATGGATGCCGATGCCAACAGCGCCGGAATCAGGTTTTCCCGGCTTAGCGGCACCTCATGGCTGGGGAAATCCACCAGTTTGGACAGCGGCGCTCTGGCCCGCCGGTCATGGATGATGCCCCGCTCCATAAAACGGCCAAGGTGGCGGCGGCTGACCATGTTGGCGCTGATGGCGTTCATCAGCCCCAGGCTCAGGCGGCCCCGGGTATCGTGTTCCAGCATGCCACGGCTTCGTACCACAACGATACTGAGGCGATACCAGGGATGGTCCAGAATGTGGTCTTCGCAGCCGGCCAGCAGTTCTTCCAGAAAAAGCGTACTTTTCCGGCTGACTTCCGCCATGCTCACGCCCTTGGCGAAACGCTGGGCGGTGTAGAGTTCCGCCAGCCGAGAAAGCTGCGCCCTGGGATCGTCGCTGGACGCAATGGCGGCAAACCGCCAGCTGCCAATGGAAGAACCGATCAGTGACCGCTGTTGCGGTGCCCGGGGCAGAAAGTCGCCAAATATTGCTTTATCCAGCCCGGAAATGCCCAGTGCTTTCGGCCCCCCCGCCGCGCCGGGAATGACGTGGATATCGGACGGGGTCAGCGGACTGTGCCTCAGCCGCTCAAGTGCGCGGCGTCCGGCCCGGATCGTCAGGGCAGGGGCTCGGGTATGAACAGAGGTCATTGGGGCTCCTTTATTGAACTCGCACAGTCTAGCGAACTGGCCTGAAGCCGGCTAGACTCGAATAAAGCCCGATCAGGGACGCGGGCCACTCTGAATGGTAAACAGGACTATGTTGTGAATCCTCTTGCGGTAGCAGACAAACTCGATACGAACCCGACACTCACAGTGCTCGGCTTCAAGCATCAGATTGTCTACCATCTCCATTTCTGGGCCTTTGTGGCCGTCGCCCCACTGGTGATGGTGCAGTGGCGTCAGGATCATCCGCTACTTGCTTTTCTGCTGATACTTTTCTGCCTCAATGCCGTGGCCGTGATTGCCCTGCTGAAATTCCGTGCCCACTATTTTCTCAACGGACGGCTGTTCCCGATTCTGGCGGTGATCAGTGCGATCTATTCAACGGCGCTTAATGGCCACGCGGGCCTCTACTGGGCTTACCCAGCGGCTGCCGCCCTGTTTTTCCTGCTGCCCCTGCGGGAAGCCACCATTTTCAATATCCTTTTCCTGATTGGCATGTCCGTGGTGTCGTTTATCAAGTTCCCGGAGGCCGATTTCTGGCGGATCACCTTCTCGCTGGGCCTGACCTGCGTGTTTGTCATGATCTTCGCCTGGCTGGTGGGGCGCCTGCAGGAGGAGCTGACACGGCTGGCAACCACTGACCCGCTGACCGGCTGCCTCAACCGGTCCCAACTGGCGGATGTGCTGAACGTCCAGATCCAGATGCGGGAACGCTATGAAAGGGTTTGCAGCATCATTCTGATGGATCTTGATTACTTCAAGCTGATCAATGACCGCTGGGGCCACCTGGCCGGTGACCGGGTGCTCCAGGAATTGCCCAGGCGCATCCTGCGCCGGCTTCGTGAAAGCGACCAGCTGTTTCGTATTGGCGGTGAGGAATTCATGCTGGTCCTGCCCGAAACCCGGCAGAAGGACGCGGACCAGCTTGCCCGGGAACTGTTGACCAGCATCAGCGCGGCCCCGTTTGGCGAGGCCATTAAAGTAACTGCCAGTGCCAGTGTGGCCGAGGTCAACAAGGGCGAAACCTGGTCAGTCTGGCTGAATCGCGCGGATCAGGCGCTCTATCAGGCCAAGGCACGGGGCCGTAACCAGGTGGTCAATGCCAGGCCGACTGACGAGCCGCCGGCCGATGCCATGACGGACACCTCGCTTCAGCCTCAGTGATGCTGCTTCCAGAAATCACGCCAGGCGCGGTAAACCTCCCCGGCACTTTCGAAATGCGGGTAATGCCCGACGTTTCTCAGGCTCACCACATCGGGCTCGACAATCAACTCCCGAAAGCGGCGGGCCATGGCAGCACCGGAGACAGGATCCGCCACACCGGAGACAAGCCGTAAAGGCTGAGACGCATTCTGCAGGGCGCCCACCCAGCGGTTCCTGTGGCAACGGCGCTCTTCCATGAAGTGGATCAGCCGATGCAGAATGCCCCGTCCGTTGTTGTAGGTGAGCAGATACCAGAAGTCGTCCATCTCCTCTGGCAGTGGCGGCCGGCCGGGCGAGAAAAGACGGGTAAAATTACGCTCAAAGGTGCGGCGGGTCAGGCCAAGACTGATCAGCCCACCCAGCGGGCTGCGCAGCAGTTTCTGGATTAATAGCGGGCTGTGTACCTCGGGGAACAGGGCCCCGTTCAGGAAGCAGACCTGTTCTATGTGGAAAGGCAGTAGCCCTTCCTGCTCCCTTGCCAGCAACTCCTGGGCCACGCTGCTGCCATAATCATGGGCGAACAGACTGACCGATTTCAGACCCAGACCGGCAATCCACCCCTCGAAAAGGTCGGCCTGATCCTCAATGCTGTAATCGTAAAGGGTGGGCTTATCGGAAAAACCGAACCCCAGCATGTCCAGCGTCAGAACCTGATGATGCTGAGCCAGCATCGGCCAGAGCCGGTTCCAGTCCCAGCTGGCGGTGGGAAAGCCATGCAGCAGAACCACAGGATCGCCCTGCCCGGCCATGCGGCTGAAGATGGCATGGCCACCATAGGAAAACCACTTTCCACCCTGCTGCCATTGTTCCAGACTCGTATTCAGCGGCCCCTGCGCAATACCGCCCGGCGCCCCCGACATTACCTGTTCCATATGGAATTCCTGCGACCTACCCTGTGCATCAACTTTAAAGGAAAGCGGCACCACCTGCCAGAATGCGCCGGTTAAATGCCGGACACCTATCGCAGTGGTCCTTTCCGATAGAGCCTTCGTATTTCATCGATAGTGGAGCGGCACCGGGATTTCCCTTAAGCTCACGTCACTATCGAATTCCAGGCGAAACCTGAACGACACCGGACTTTTATTTATGACCAACAAGCTTGACACCCTTGCCAGCCACTATCAGCAGATCATCTCTGGCGTTGGCGAAGACCCGGAAAGAGAGGGTCTGCAGGACACTCCTCTGAGAGCGGCGAAAGCCATGCAGTTTTTGACCCAGGGCTACCAGCAGAGTCTGGATACCCTGGTGAATGATGCGGTGTTCGATTCCAGCATGGATGAAATGGTGGTGGTCAAGGATATAGAGCTGTACAGCATGTGCGAGCACCACCTGTTGCCCTTTATCGGCAAGTGTCATATTGCCTATCTGCCTCAGGGCAAGGTACTGGGCCTGTCGAAATTTGCCCGCATCGTGGATATGTACGCCAGGCGCTTCCAGATCCAGGAAAACCTGACCCGCCAGATCGCCGAGGCCATTGAATCGGCAACCGATGCCAAAGGCGTCGCTGTGGTCATTGAGGCCCAACACATGTGCATGATGATGCGTGGCGTGGAAAAGCAGAACTCCAGCATGACCACCTCCATGATGCTGGGACAGTTCCGTAAATCCCAGGCGACGCGTACCGAATTCCTGACACTTATCCGAAATCGCTGACAGCCGCAGGAGCCACGTCAATGAACGACGCCCATGACATCCACGAAGCCACGGTCCGGATCAAGGACTTGCTGCTTCGTGCCTACATCGGCATCAAGGACGAGGAGATCAATAACCAGCAGGATGTGGTGATCAACATCCGGCTGACCTACGACGCCACCGAGGCCATTAATCAGAACGAGATCAGCGCAGCGCTCAACTACCGGACCATCACCAAGCAGGTCATTGCTCATGTTGACGGCAACCGGTTCGCACTGTTGGAGCGGCTGACCCACGAAGTGCTGACGATCGTCATGGAACACAAGGCGGTGACCTGGGCCTGGGTGGAAATCGACAAGCCACACGCATTGCGCTATTCGGATTCTGTCTCTATTAGCCTGGAAGCACGTCGGTAACACTTAACCAACTGTCTCGCCCCGCTCTCTTCTGGCATACTCCCTGCCTCAGACCGATTCCTGAGTCCACCGGAGCAATCTGTGCCTAAAACTGTGTCAACGCTCACCTTGATAGCCCGGGGGTTGCTTCATCCAGCATTTCCGGCGCTGATTTTCCTGGTGTTTCTGGGCATTGCGCTTGGTTTGCAGTACGGCATCAAAAAACAGGACCGCGAAAGCCTGCAACAAAGCCTGGACAGCCAGGCCCAGCTCATGGCCCAGCGGCTGGAGCGGGATTTTCTGGTTCACGTCGAGGCCATCCAGCGTATGGCGCAGCGACTGGAGGCCAACCCGAGCCTCTCTCGTGACCTTTGGTCAGCGGATGCCCGCAATTACCTCGAAGACTTCGGTGTCTACCAGGCCATTGAATGGATTGATGACAGCTACCACATTCGCTGGCTCGAACCTCTGGAAGGCAACGAATCGGTCATTGGATATAACGTCGCCTTTTCCCCGGAGCGGCTGAAAGCCCTGCAAAAGGCCCAGGCAACCGGCGGCCTGGATATCTCCGGAGTGATTGATCTGAAACAGGGTAGCAAGGGCCTGGTGATCTACGCCCCTGTGGGCGAAGGGCCGTCCAGCAACGGATTCATTGCCGGCGTATTCCAGATGGATGTACTGGCCAGCGACCTGTTGAACCCGGCCCTGACCGACCCGCTGCAGGTCAATATCCTTAGCGATAAGCGTTTGGTCTATCAACTCAATCCCGACCTCACTGCTGACAACTCCTTCGCCAGCACAGCCGACTTGAACCTGCCCACACTTGACTGGTCCCTGGTGGTCACGCCATCTACCCACTGGGCCCACAACCAGCTCAGTGGCTGGCCCATGGTGACCTTTCTGGTAATGCTGTGCATGGGCATTCTGACCAGCCTGACCACGCTGCTGGTTCAACTGATCCTCAAACGAAACCAGGCGCTGCTCAAAACCCGCCGGGAACTGGACGATGAAATCACCCAGCGCCAGTCGGTACAGCAGGATCTGGTCCGGCTGGAAACCACCGACACGCTGACGGGCCTGGCCAACCGCCGCTTCTTTATGGAGGATCTGGCCCACACCCTCGGCATTGCTGACCGCCAGCTACGCCAAGTGGCGCTGATCATGATTGATCTGGATCGGTTCCAGACGCTCAATGATTCCCTGGGCCACCAGTTTGGTGACGAGCTGCTTATCAAAGTCTCGGAGAGACTGAACAACCTCAGCGACGAGCGGATAACCATCGGCTATTCCGGCGGCGACGAATTCATGGTCTGTCAGCAACACGTCGAGAATGTGGACGATGTCATCTTCCTGCTGGGACAGATCAAACAGTGCTTTGCCGATGAATTCGAGGTGCAGGGTCAGCGCCACGGCATTACTGCCACCATGGGCGTTGCGGTCTACCCCCAGAGCGGCCTGGACGCCGACACTCTTTTGCGCAATGCCGACATCGCGCTCTATCGGGCCAAGGATCAGGGCCGCAATACCTATCAGTTCTATACCGAAGGCATGCAGGACCGGGAGGTTACCCGCCTGGAACTGGACAAGGACATCAGCCAGGCCCTGGCCAACGACGAATTTGCTCTGTACTACCAGCCGCAGCTTGATCTTAGGGATTCATCGATCAAAAGCGTTGAGGCGCTGATTCGCTGGAACCATCCACGCCGCGGACTGGTGCCTCCGATGGATTTCATCCCACTGGCGGAGGAAAGCGGACGTATTACGGATATCGGACGCTGGGTGGTGATGGCCGCCTGCAAGCAGCTGGCTGCATGGCGGGATACGCCTTTCTCGCACCTGCGCATTGCGGTGAATCTGTCCGGCCGGGAACTGGACGACGAGCACATTGTGGATCATATCCAGTCGTCACTTCAGGCCAACGGTGTGCCGCCAGCGCAGCTGGAAGTGGAACTGACGGAAGAGATCTTCATCCAGAACATCGAACACAACATGAACCAGCTGACCCGTCTGCATAAACTGGGCGTACATCTGGCCATTGATGATTTTGGTGTGGGTTACTCTTCCCTGGGTTACCTCCGTGATTTTCCGGTGGATCTGCTGAAGATCGACCGTTCTTTTATCACGGATGTGATCGAGAGGCATGATGATGCGGTGATCACCCGGGCGGTGATCAATCTGGCCCACAACCTGGGAATCGAGGTGGTTGCCGAGGGTGTCGAGACCGCGGAACAGCTGCAATTTCTGAAGAATCATCGCTGCGATCTGATTCAGGGCTATTTCATCAGCCGGCCGGTGCCTGCGGCAGAGCTGGAGAAGGCTTTGCGCACTGGAAAGCTGAACTATGAGGTTTCGGTTAGTAGTTGATTGAAATAGGTGGGCGGAATCACCACCCTTTCAGTATCAGTCTCCAAGGTATCGATTCATGAGTTCAAACTATCTGACCAGTGAACAGAATGACCGTCTGCGGCGGTGGGAGTCCTGGAACAAGGGCTACTTCATTGTTGCCTTTGTGGCGCTGACTCTTATTCTGGTGTTCAGCAGCCAGCTGGGGATTTCCAGCGGCGAGAGCTGGGGTCCGCTGGGTGTTCTTATCGCTGTGATCATTGCGCCTATCATTGTGCTGCAAATGCGTCTGAAGTGCCCGGCCTGCGGTTACAAGATTGGCTGGCAGGCCAAGCTGATGGCGCCTGACCAGTGCAAGTCCTGTGGTACCTTCCTTCGGGCGAAAAATACCCCTTCCTGAAAAAACCTTTGACCTGTGAGTTGCTCACAGGTTTTAGGCTATCCTCTAAGTTGAATCTGGTGGCGCTCCTAACGGGTGCCGTCCGTGATTGGACAAGTCCTGTTTCAGAAACAGGACTTGTCCAATCACTCGATCATGCTAGGGGTGGGCCTGCTGATGAAAGTTAAAGAAATAGCGCAAGGTGCAGGGGTAAATCCCGATACCGTCCGGTTTTACACCCGCGAGGGGCTGTTGAAACCTACGCGTAACCCGGACAACAACTACCAGCAGTACGATACGGAAGACCTCCGGCGGCTTCGCTTTGCCAGAAAGGCCCGGCAACTGGGTTTTTCGCTGCCGGAGATCCGGCAGATTCTGGAGCAGGCCGACGATCATCACTCGCCCTGCCCCATGGTTAGGGATGTGTTCCAACAGCGGCTAGCCGAGGTTGAGCGTGAGATTGCCGAGTTGCAGCAGCTGCGCAGTCGCATGAAAGCCGCGCTCTCTGCCTGGCAGGATATGCCGGATGGGACGCCCGATGGCCACACCATTTGCCGATTGATCGAACGCTGGGACGAATCCTCCCCAGAGTCCATTAAGAGGAGCCAGACTCCATGAACGAAAAAACTTTACTACATCCGACGCTGTCGATCTCCGGCGCCTCTTGCCAGGGTTGTGCCAACAAGATCGGCAAGGCACTAACGCCGCTCACTGGCAGCGCTGAGAAGGTTGACGTCAATCTTCAGGAACAAACGGTCTCGCTGCCCGATGGCATCGACACCGACGAGGCGGCGCGCCTTGTCACTGAGGCGGGTTACCCGGCGTCTCCTCTGACCGCAGACGCTTCCTGTCATACCGGTGGGGACCATGCTCACGATCAGGCCACTCATGAATCCGGTACTGAAGCCAAACAGCAGCATTACACCAGCGACAGCGACCAGATTCATCTGGCAGTAACGGGTGCGACTTGCTCATCCTGTGTGAACACCATTGAGAAGGCGCTAAAGTCGGTGGACGGCATTACCGGTGCGCATATGAATCTGGCCGATAATACCGCCACGGCAACGGGTAGCGCCGATCCGCAGGCGCTGATCAAAGCAGTGGAACGTTCCGGCTACGGCGCCAGTGTGATTGAAGACCCGGATGCGGCGGACGAGCGCAAGCAGGAAGAGGATCGCAAGCACTACAAAACCTTGCTGGTGAAAATGGCCATCAGTCTGGGCCTGGGTCTCGGCCTGATGATCTGGGGCATGGGGTTCGGCACCATGATGGTGACGGAAGCCAACCAGGGCACATGGCTTGGGCTGGGTGTGCTGACCCTTATCGTGATGGCCGCCACCGGCGGTCACTTCTACACCGGTGCCTGGAAGGCCTTCAAGTTCCACAATGCCAATATGGACACCCTCATTGCGCTGGGTACCGGCACGGCCTGGCTCTATTCAATTGTGGTTGCGTCTTTCCCTGAGGCCCTGCCGGAGATGGCGCGTCACGTGTATTTTGAAGCATCGGCGATGATTATCGGCCTGATCAATCTGGGACAGGCGCTGGAGCTGCGCGCCAAGGGCAAAACCTCGGAGGCCGTTCGGCGGCTGCTGGATCTGCGGGCGAAAACTGCCCGGGTGATCCGCGACGGCGAAGAACAGGATCTGCCGGTTGAGCAGGTTCGCGTGGGTGACCGGATCCGGGTGCGGCCCGGCGAAAAACTGCCGGTGGACGGTGAAATCTCCGAGGGTAGCACCCGCATTGACGAAAGCATGCTCACCGGCGAACCCATGCCGGTCAGTAAGGGCGAAGGCGACGAGGTGTCTGCGGGCACGCTGAACACCCATGGCTCGATTATCTACAAAGCCACCCGCGTGGGTAGCGAAACCGCCCTTGCGCAAATAATCCGCCTGGTGAAGAAAGCCCAGGGCTCCAAGCCCGCGATCGGCCGCCTGGCCGACAAGATTTCTTCGGTGTTCGTACCGACGGTAATGTTGATTGCCGTGGTGGCGGCGCTGGTATGGTACAACGTGGGGCCAGAGCCCGCGGTCGTGCATATGATGGTGGCGGCCACCACGGTGCTGATCATCGCCTGCCCCTGCGCGCTCGGTCTCGCTACGCCCATGTCGGTCATGGTCGGAGTTGGTAAAGCCGCCGAATATGGCGCCCTGATCCGCCAGGGTGATGCCCTCCAGACCGCAGGTAAGCTGGATCTGGTGATTCTGGACAAGACGGGCACCATCACCGAGGGCCACCCGGCCGTTACCCGGCTTTACGCCGCTGACTCCGACGAGAAGCGTCTGCTGTCGCTGGCGGCCGGACTCGAACAGCACTCGGAACATCCTCTCGCGGAGGCGATTATGGCCAAAGCCAAGGAGGAGAACGCAGCACCCGAGTCCGTCAGGGGCTTCGAAGCCCTGAATGGAAAGGGCGTGAAAGGCGAGCTTGACGGCAAACCGGTACGCCTGGGCAACCGGCGCTGGCTGGAAAGCGAGGGAGTGGATCTGTCCGGTCTGGACGACAGTGAGGAAACGATCACCTCCGAAGCCGGAACGCCCTTGTTCCTGGCCTATGGAACGGAGGCGGTCGGCGTGATTGGCGTGGCCGATGCCGTGAAAGCCGACTCCGAGGCGGCGATCCGTCGGCTGCACGACGCGGGTCTGCGGGTGATGATGGTCACCGGTGATGTGGACGCCACCGCCAAAGCCATCGCCCTTAAAACCGGCATCGACGACTACCGCGCCGGGGTGTTGCCGGAAGACAAGGCCACCATCGTCAGCGAAATGCGCGGTAAGGGTTATACCGTGGCCATGGTGGGCGATGGCATCAACGATGCGCCGGCGCTGGCCGCTGCGGATGTCGGCTTTGCCATTGGCACCGGCACCGACGTTGCCATCGAAAGCGCGGGCATTACCCTGATGCGAGGCTCGCTCCACGGCGTCGCCGACGCCATTGAGATATCCCGGGCGACCGTTCGTAATATCTACCAGAACCTGTTCGGGGCCTTTATCTACAACTCCCTGGGCATCCCGGTTGCTGCGGGCCTGCTTTATCCGGTCTGGGGCCTGCTGATGAGCCCGATCATCGCTGGCGCTGCCATGTCTGCGTCGTCGGTGACGGTCGTGACCAACGCCAACCGGCTGCGGCTGTTCAAAACCAGCAGCAATGCCGGCAAGGCCAATCAGGAGAGGAACCAATGAGTACATTTCTGGTCAACGCTGGAGGATTGATTCTGATGGCAGCCATCGTCTGGTGGTTCTGGCTGTCACCTTCTGGCAACAGTGAGACCAACCAGGATCATAGCCATCACCACTGAGGTAACACCATGAAAAAATCTATGCTGGCCCTGAGTCTTGCCGCTACTTTCAGCCTGAGCAGCCCTCTGCAGGCCGGGGAATCGGTGGACGACATTCACGTCTACAAATCACCCACCTGCGGCTGCTGCACGGACTGGGTGGACCACCTCAAGGAAAACGGATTCGAGGTTCAGGTAACAGAGACCAACAACCTCAACCCCATCAAGATCGATGCCGGGCTGACACCCTCACTGGCCAGTTGCCATACCGCCTTTATCGGCGACTACGTCATTGAAGGTCATGTGCCTGCCAACGACATCCGCCGGCTGATTGCCGATGCGCCTGACGCGAAAGGCCTGGCCGTTCCAGGTATGCCTGCAGGCTCTCCGGGTATGGAAATGGGGGATCGCAAAGATCGCTATCAGGTGCTTCTGTTCAACACCAACGGCCAGACCCGGGTGTTTTCAGAGCACAACTAGTTTTCCTACACTCTTTGTGTGCTCTGCACTATGCTGTTCCCGTGGCAGAGCAGACAGAGTGTGAGGGAATCGTTTGAGCCTGAAAACCCGACTACTGGGCCTTGCAGCGGGGCTGATGATCCTGGCATCACTGGCCTCCTGGCTTGCTTACCGCGAACTGTCTGAAGGCATCATCGAACGCTGGGGCCGCCAGGTTGCCGAGATTCAGGTTCGCTATGACAGTGCCCGTCTGCTCCAGTCCCTGGAGCGGGAGATCGGGCTGGCGCGTCAGATGGCGGACTCTTCCACCCTGGTTGAATGGGCGCAGAACCCGGATGACGAGGACCTCAATCGCCAGGCGATCCGAGAGATGGAAAGCTTCCGCAGCAATTTCCGGGACAACAGCTATTTTGTCGCGCTCAGGGACTCCCGCCAATATTATTACAACAACGCCGAAGGCGAGTTCAGCGGCAACCAACTACGCTACATCCTCGATCCGGACAAGCCGGAAGACGCCTGGTTTTTCCAATTGATTGAGGAAGGCCGCGACTTTCACCTGAACGTCAATCCCGACACCGAACTAGGCGTTACCAAACTCTGGATCGACGTCCTGATGCGCAATGACAAAGACCGTATCGTCGGCATGGTCGGCACCGGTCTGGATCTGGATTCGTTCCTTCAGGATATCGTTGATATCGACCAGGAGGGTATTACCACCCTGTTCGTAGACTTCAACGGCGCTATTCAGCTTTACCGCGACCGCAACTACATCGATTTCGCCAGCATCATCAAACCTGAAGGGCAGAAAAACACGGTAGACCTGCTGTTCGACGACCCGGAGGACAAACAGAAAGTTCTGGGCATGCTGCAGATGTTGAAAAACCGGGGTAGTCAGAATGCCTCCGTTGAAAGCAGCTTTGTCACCGTTGATGGCAGGAAGCATCTGGCCGGTGTTGCGTTTCTGCCGGCCATTGGATGGTTCGAGATTACTCTGCTGGATTTACAGACCCTGATACCCAGCAATTTTCTATGGCCCTTGCTCGCCGTTTTTCTGGCAAGCCTGGTTATTACACTGGTGCTGTTCCACCTGATTATCCGCTCCCGCATACTGAAACCGATCATCGGCCTGGAAAGCGCCGTGGAGCAGGTACGCGGCGGCAGTTTTGCTCTGCCCGCCCTGGACAAGCCGAACAATGAAATCGGTCGTCTCGCCCGCCATTTCGAAATCATGACGGACACCCTGGCAAACTCCACCAGAGAGCTGGAACGGCAAGTGGACCAGCGCACCGAAGCCCTGAACCGACTGGCCCGTGTCGATGCCCTCACCGGCCTGAAAAACCGCCGGGGGCTGGACGAGGCGCTCGAGGAAGAAATTCAGCGAGCCAGCCGCCAGGACACCGGCTTCGGTCTGTTATGGCTGGACATCGACCATTTCAAGTCCATCAATGACCGGCTCGGACATCAGGTTGGTGATGAGATCCTTTGCCGGGTTGCACTCTGGCTGAAAGCCGGTTTACGCCCCTACGACCACCCCGGTCGCTGGGGCGGGGACGAATTCGTTGTGGTGTTGTCACCCTGCGATCGCAGTACGCTGCGACAGATCGCCTCCCGCATCCGCGAGACCATCGAAAGAGACAGTATCGAGACCGGTGCCCCGGTGACCGTCAGCATCGGTGGTTACTTCTGCAAGCCGGGTGAGGATTTTGAAACCGTGCTCCATCGCGCCGACCAGGCGCTCTACCGCGGCAAACAGCAGGGCCGGAATCAGGTATACATTGCCGAAGGCCCAAATCCCGAAACTTCCCCCGCCTAACGGGTCTGACTCGACCCTTCATAACCGGTATACTTCGGCGCAACACTCATTTTTATCCAGTCAGGTTCTGTTCATGCTCAATGCCGATGCACTCAGCCAGCTACGCCAGCTGAAATCCGACATCGAAGAACACAAGGTGGTTTATCCCGGCACCGTCAAGGCCACCAACGGACGTTTCGGCTTCGTGGCACTGGACGATGGTAGGGATGTGTTCCTGCCACCGGAGGAGATGCAGAAAGTACTGCCGGGCGATCGCGTCAATATTACCGAGCAGGACGGCGACAAGGGCAAGACACAGGGCGTGGTGGACGAACTGTTGCAGTCCAGGCTGGACACCTTTGTGGGCCGCTACATCATCCGCGGCAAGGGCCATTTTGTGGCCCCGGAAACCCCCGGCATCAACCGCTGGATCTTCATACCGCCAAAAGAGCGCCAGAACGCCGAACCGGACGATTACATCTACTGCCAGATTCATCGTCACCCCATCAAGGACGGCAAGGGCCAGGCCCGCATTCTGAAAGTGATCGGCAAGGCCGGCGACGCTGGCATCGAGCGTGCACTGACCCTGGCCACTTTCGATCTTCCGGATACCTGGCCAGAGGCCGTTGTGACCCAGACCGAGGCGCTGGACGAAAGCGCTATAGAGGCCCACCGGTCCGAGCGCGAAGACCGCACCGATCAGCCCTATGTGACCATCGACAGCCCCGGCACCCAGGACATGGACGACGCCCTGCTGGCCGAACCCAACCCCACTGGCTGGACGCTGTCGATCGCCATTGCCGACCCCACGGCGCTGATTGAACCGGGCTCGCCCGCGGAAGAGGAGGCCTTTCGTCGCGCCACGGCGATCTATTTCCCCGGTGAACCCCTGCCCATGCTGCCCGACAGCCTGAGCACCCGGCTGTGCTCATTGATGTCGCAGGTTGATCGGCTGGCGCTGGTCTGCGATCTGCAGGTGAACAACGACGGCAGCCTGGGGGATTACAGCTTCCACCGGGCCGTCATCCGGTCCCAGGGCAAGCTCAGTTATGAGCTGGTTTCCAACCTGATTGAAGGCCGGGTCGATGACGACATAAAGGCCTTGCCGGATGCGGTCACCAACAGCCTGGACCAGCTGCATCAGGCTGCCACCGCGCTTCGTAAATGGCGCGCTGAGCATGCGCTTCTCGGCGGCGACCGGCCCGAATTCCGGCTGCGGCTGGACGAAAACCGCCGGGTACGACAGATCGAACCGGCGGTGCAGAATGAAGCCCATCGGCTGGTGGAAGAATGCATGGTGGCCGCCAACCGCTGCGCCGCGGATTTCCTGGGCAAGCAGTCCCGCGGCCTGTTCATCCAGCACCCGGGGCTACGCAGTGACCGGGTCGACAATATAAAGGCCCTGCTGGAAGGCTTTGCTCCCCAGTGCAGCTCTCTGGACATCGGCCAGGCCGAGGGATTCCGGGAGCTGATGAAGCAGACCGAAGGGCTGGAAGCCGAGGTTCCGGTGAAAACCATTATCTCCCGGCAGCTGGCTCGGGCGGAGCTGTCCCTGAAGCCCGGTGCGCACCAGGGTATGGGGCTTAGCGCCTACACGACCTTCACCTCGCCGCTGCGCAAATACACCGACTTTCACGTTCACCGGCTGATCAAATCGGCGCTCTGGGATACGCCGGTGAAAGATCTGGATGACGACCGGCTGGAAATCCTTCAGCGGGCTCAGCTTCAGGCCCGTCAGGCGGCCAACAGCCTGGAAAGCTGGCTGCGCTCGGACTTCGCCAGGACCCTTGGTGAGGGTCACCTTACCGGCACCATAAGCCGCACCACACCTGCCGGGTTCTTTGTTCGCCTGGACTGCAATGGCCTGGAGGGGTTTGTCAGTTGCAAGACCCTGGACGGCAAGTTCAGCTTCGACCCGGTCACCCTGCGGCTGGTCCACAATAAGAATGGACGCATCTTCCAGCTGGAACAGCCGGTGACCGTGTCCTTTGCCGGCGTTGACGATGAACGCAAACAGATTCTTTTCAACCTGGTGGAGGCATCAGCAGAGGCCGACAACGGCGACGAGGCTTGAAAATCCGGCACCGGCGTACCAGCGTATTAGTTGTAGAATAGATTGCTACTGAGGTAAGCCCGGATGCCGATCAGCCCGACAGAGTTCCTCAAAAAGTACGGCTTTGACGAGGAAGACGAAGAGCAGGACCACAGCCTGCGCCACAACGCCATGGAGCATGCCAAGCATCTGAGGCGTCCCCATGCCGGAACGCCCCACGACTGGGAAGAATGGGAACGCTACAAGGCGGAACATCCGGACGAGGTTGAAGACGACGAGGAAGACACCGACCGTTAGGCCGCGTCGAGCATTTTCGAGAGCTTTTCATCCTTGGCCTGCCACAAATTCCCAAGCCAGTTCTTGACGTTCTTGCGGTGCTCGGCATCGCTGGCGTAATCCCGGCCCTTGAGATGCTCAGGGATGTCGACGGTGTCGATTTCCATCTTCACTTCACGAATGTTTCCGCACAGAAAATCCCAGAAACTCGGCGCGCCGCCGGGATAGGCGATGGTCACGTCCACCAGGGTTTCGATAGAATCCCCCATGGCGTCCAGCACGAACGCCACACCGCCGGCCTTGGGCGTCAACAGGTGGGTGTATTTTGATTTCTGCTGGTCGTGCTTGGCCTGGGTAAATCGGGTGCCTTCCACAAAATTCATCACGCTGACCGGCGTGAAGCGGAATTTCTCACAGGCGCGGCGGGTAGCTTTCAGGTCCTCCCCCCGCTTTTCGGGGTGCTTGATCAGGTATTCACGGGTGTAGCGCTTCATGAAGGGGAAATCCAGCCCCCACCAGGCCAGGCCAATCACCGGCACCCAGATCAGCTGCTGCTTGAGGAAAAACTTCAGAAACGGCGCCCGGCGGTTGAATACCCGCTGCATGGCAAAAATGTCCACCCAGCTCTGGTGATTGCTCAGCACCAGATACCAGCTTTCCCGCTTCAGCTTCTCGTCGCCGCTCACGGTCCAGCGGGTGCCATGGGTGAGCTTCATCCAGCCGGTGTTGCAGGCTACCCAGGATTCGGAAATCCAGATAATCAGACGGGTACACAGCACCCGGAAGCCCTGATGGGGAATAATCAGCTTGAATACCGCCGGGATATACAGCAATACACACCAGAACACGGTATTGATTGCGAGCAGAATGGAGTTGATCACACCAAGAAGCGGGGCGGGTAGAAAACTGAGCATGGTCATCCTGTTTTTCTGGTTGTTTTTTACGTGGCTGAATCATAACAACCCGGAATCATAATAGGCAGTGGCCACAAGTGACCAGTTTGCCCGGGGCATTGGACGATTGTGCCATAGGTAAAACCGCCCGGCTGCTCTACTATCGTCGTCCCTTTTCCATTTCTGCCTGAACTGCCCTAACGCCCTATGTCCAATCTTTTCAGAAACGCCTACGACCGGGTTTTCAACGCCGCCAGCATGGTGCAGGCCGGCAAAACACCCTTCGAAGTGCTACACAACGATGGCCTGGTCAGCCTGCGCTACTATCCGCCACTGACCGAAACCACCATCGAACTGGACGACCTGGTGATACCGGTCCAGCAGACCCGCCACCGCACCCCCATCGTGATCGTGCCGCCCCTGGCGGTGAACATGCTGATCTACGACCTGTTCCCCCAGCGCAGCCTGGTGCGGTTTCTACGGGCCAAGGGCTTCGAGGTCTACCTGATCGACTGGGGCATCCCCACCCGCAAACACAGCCACTACAACCTGCACACCTACGTGGCGGAACTGCTGCCGGCCGCCCTGAACCGGGTGCGAGAACACAGCGGCGAACAGGAACTGTCCCTGCACGGCTGGAGCCTGGGCGGCATGTTCACCCTGTTCTACTCCGCCCTGAGCCAGGACCAGCACATCCGCAACGCGATCGTCGTGGGCTCACCCATCGACAGCCACGCCTCAGGCGTGATGGGCCTGCTGTACCAGGGCGTCTCCGGCGCAGCAGATTTCGTGCAGAAACGCACCGGCTTCAAACTCCATGACCTGAAACCGGTCTGGTTCCACAGCCCAGGCTGGGCCAACACCATCGGTTTCAAACTCACCAACCCCATCGGCAGCTTCAAAGGCTACTGGGAACTGCTGGTCAAACTCGGCGACCGGGATTTCGTCGCCGACCACGCCACCACCTCCGCCTTCCTCGATCGCATGGTGGCCTACCCCGGCGGCATTGTTCAGGACGCCGTGGTGCGCCTGTGGATCACCAACCAGCCGTCAAAAGGCAAGATCCAGATCGGCGACGACATCGCCCGCCTGGAAAACGTTAACGCCAGCCTGTTCGCCATCGCCGGCGAAACCGACACCCTGGCGATGCCCGATGCTGTCGGCAAGATTCAGGAGCATATTCGTTCTGAAGACGTCACCTTCCGGGTGGTACCCGGCGGGCATATGGGGATTCTGGCGGGGAGCAAAGCGCCAAAGGCGAGCTGGCTTGAACTCGCCGAGTGGCTGGCAGAAAGATCGGATTGAGGTCGTCGCTGATTTTCAGGCTACTTGAAGAGCCTCGGCCACATGCACCAAATTCAGAGGCCAGAAACAAACCTAGAAGCTGGACAACACCCCGGGCAATTCGGAAAGACTGTTGATAATGGCGTTGGGCTCAATGCCCCAGTCCTCATATACCTTGTGGGGATCCCGCCGAACCCAGATCGCCATCAGGCCGGCAGAGCGCGCGCCGATCACATCCCAGGCATTGCTGGACACCAGGCACAGGGGCTGATCCATGGCACCCGTGGCCCGGCGCGCGTAGGCATAGACCGCCGGGTCCGGCTTGAAACTTTTCACCTCGTCCACAGAAACCAGTCCGTCAAACAATGCCAACAGATCATTGTGGCCCAGCACCTTTTTCAGAGCCGCCGGCGTGCCATTGGAAAACGCGAACATCAGATAGTTGCCTTCCAGCGCCCGCAAGGCCGGCAATGCATCATCAAACGCGGGAAGCTGAAGGTAGGCATTCATCAGCTCGTCTTCACGCTTTTTGGTGAGCGACAGCCCGTGGCTGGCCATGGCGTACCTTAGCGCCTGCCGGGTGCACACGCCGAAATCCTCGTAGGCGCGCATTAATCCCTTGCGAAAGGCGAACTCAAGCTGCTTTTCGCGCCACTGGGCGCTGACCGACTGGGCCGCATCCCGGGCATCGCTGGCCAGAAGCTCGGCCATACCCATGGGATCCACCAGCGTGCCGTACACATCAAAGGCCAGATAGGGCTGCATGTCTCATCTCCTTGTTATCATCCAGTCGGTGGCTGCTCATCGTATCTGACATCGACCGACTATTTGAACATTCATTCAATCCATTGGTAAAAGCGATCCATGCCTAAAGCCCTGTTCACTTTCTTCATTATGCTTGCGGCCATGCTTTCATCCGCCTGTTCCGCCACCGGGCCCCTTTATACCCCGTCACCGACAAAGCTGACGGTGGGGCCTGCTGATGACTTCACGGCGTATCTGGCCGAAACCCGACGCTATATGGAAAACAACCTGGTGCCGGTTGAGGGTTTCCCGCGAGAGGATCAGGTCGAATGGAACATGCCGTTTCGCATGGTTCCGCCTGAATCCTGCACCGACGGCCCTACGCGCGGCATCCTGCTGGTGCACGGTCTGAGCGACTCACCGTTTGTGTTCCGGGATTTTGCCAGAGCGCTGGCAAAAGACTGTGTCGAAGTCCGCACTGTGCTGCTTCAGGGCCACGGTACCCGCCCCGGCGACATGATCAACGCCCGGGCCGATGTCTGGCGTGAACAGGTGCGAACCCACTTCGATGCGCTGGCTGACGATGTGGATGTGCCCCTGATCGGCGGCTTCTCCCTGGGCGGCGCACTGGCCACGGAAATGGCACTATCTGACCAGCAACCCCGGCCAGCCGGGCTCGTGGCCATTGCCCCCGCCTGGCAACTGAATGGCCTGGATAATTATCTCTGGCTGGCCAGCACCGCCAACCTGTTTCTGGACTTTGTAGAAGAGGAGCCGGAACTGAACCCGGTGAAGTACGAATCCCTGACCATAAACGCCGCCGTTCAGCTCAGCGACGTCTTGGACAACCTGCAGCAGACATTCTCTGACCAGGCCCCGTCTGACCTGCCGCTTTTTCTGGTGGCGACCGAGGCGGATTCAGTTATCAGCCTTCCCTACCTACTGGACAGCTTCAACAACCGTTTCAGGCACCCAGACAACCGTATGATCGTGTTCCGGGATCAACGCCGCGACTGGCCCTATAAGCCAGACCCGAAAATCACTCTGCTAGACAGCTACCGGCCAGACCAGAACATACTGGAGTTCTCGCACCAGTCGCTGCCTGCCTCGCCGGACAACCTGCTTTATGGCGTTGGAAAGCCCCTGCAACGCTGCCTGGAACCCAATCAGCTAAGCCTCGAAGAATGCCGGGCACTGCCATCCGGCAAACTCTGGTACAGCGCCTACAGCGACGAGCCTCAGCCGGTGCCCACCAGCCGCCTGACCTACAATCCGGAGTTCGACCGCGTCGCCCGGGAGCTGTCTGACTTTATCCGCACGCGGGACATTCCCTGACAGCCGGTTATACTGGCATTCATGAATTCCATTGATACATTCAATCTCGACACCCGGGCCCTGGCCACCTTTGTGGCGGTACTGGATGAAGGCAGCGTTTCCCGGGCCGCGGTGCGCCTGGGCGTGAGCCAGTCTGCCGTCAGCCATACTCTCGACCGACTACGCCAGGCCCTGGGCGATGCACTGTTCGTCAAATCCGGGCGGGGCATTGTGCCGACTCGCTATGCAGTTCAGGCAGGGCCCCACATCCGCCAGATTCTGGACGAACTCCATGCGCTGCCCTCGGGCCCGCCTTTCAGTCCGGAAACCGCCGAATTCACCTTTACCATCGCCGCCAATGACTATCAGCGGGATCTGCTATTGCCCGGCCTGGCCAACATCTTCCGCCAGCAGGCCCCGGGCATCCGGCTTCAGGTTATCCCCTCCGGCATTCCCAATGCCGACATGCTTCGCAAGGACGTATGCGACCTGATCATTTCGCCCCACGCTCCGGAAACCACAGACATTATGCAACGCGGTTTAATGACGGATCACATGGTGGTGTTCTACGACCCTGCCTGCCGAAAGGCGCCGGAAACCCTGGCGGATTATCTGAAAGCCGACCATATCGGTATTCTGTTCGGCGCCGGTGAGAAGACTGCCCTTGAAGGGTCTCTCGCCGCGCGCGGCCTGAACCGTCGAACAGCGGTTACGGTATCCAACTTTTCCGGCTTACCGGCGTTTCTGCGGGGCACCGACAGGCTCGCGACAGCGCCTGGAAGAATGAGCGATCAGCTTTTAAGCGGCTTTGCCAGCGCCCCGCTACCTTTCGACTACAAACCCTTCACCCTGCTGATGCTCTGGCACAAACGCCACCAGACAGACCCCGCCCACCGGTGGATTCGCAACCAACTGAACAGCGTTGCCGCATCACTGAACAGCTAATCTATCTGTTTTGTTCATACATTGTATGAATGGTCAGGTCGCTATTTGTCAGCCTCGAAAGCGTAGACTCAGTCAACTCAAAGCTAGCGGGAGCGAGGAGGCAGGGGCTTCCGAAACTGTACGGAGCCATGGATGGCGGAGCCCAAGCGTCACATGGATGTGCCGCAAGGAGCGTGTTTCGGAAGCCCCTGCCTCCTCGCTCTAACCCCAAGTTAACAGGAAAAGAAATGCTTGCGCTTACCAGTATCTGGACAACAGTATTGCTCGCCGCCGCAGTTGCGCTCGGCCCACTGGCTATTGATATGTATCTGCCGGCACTGCCAATGATTGGTGATGATCTTTCTGCCAGCGCCGCCCAAGTGCAGCTGACGCTCAGCCTCTATCTGATTGGTTTTGCCATTGCACAGTTATTGTGTGGCCCACTGGCTGATCGTTTCGGCCGCAAACCGATCATGATTGGTGGCTTTGTGCTGTTTGCGATTGCCAGCATTGGCTGTGCGCTGGCGGAAAGCATTGAAACGCTGCTTGCGTTCCGCTTTTTGCAGGCGCTGGGCGGCTCTGCTGGCCCGGTACTGGGCCGTGCGGCGGTTCGGGATATTTATAACCCTCGCGAAGCTGCCCGTATCATGGCGATTCTTGCCAGCATCATGGCCCTGGCGCCGGCTATTGCGCCCACTCTAGGCGGTTTCATGATGGTAAGTCTGGGCTGGGAGTCGCTGTTTCTGGCGCTGGGCGCCTATTCATTGGTGATGGCACTGGTAGTCGCGTTTGGTATTCCCGAGCCGATGAAGCCGGAGCATCGTCAGTCCATGGCCATCGGCAGCCTGCTCCGGAATTACCGGGCTATCGGGTCGGATATCCGGTTTATCGGCTACACCCTGACCAACTCCCTGACTTTTGCCGGGCTGTTTGCGTTTCTGTCCGGGTCGTCTTTCGTGTTGATCGAGTTTTTCGGCGTAAAGCCGGAGCATTTCGGGCTGTTTTTCGCCTGTGTCGTGGCCGGGTATATTGCCGGTAACCTGACCGCCATCCGCCTGGGGCATCGCCTGGTGCCGGATCAGATTCTGGTGCGCGGGCTTGTCGTTGCTGTGCTCGGCGGCGTGACCATGGCGATGCTGGCGATGGAGGGCGTTCACAGCGTCTGGGCCATTATTCTGCCGCAGATGGTATTTATGGTCGGCGTCGGTATGGTGCTACCCCAGACCATGGCCGGCGCATTGGCCAGCTTTCCCGCCATGGCCGGTTCAGCCTCGGCGCTGTTTGGCTTTATCCAGATGGTGGTGGCGGCGTTTATTGGCGTTCTGGTAGGCTACTTTCACAACGGTACGCCGGTGGTCATGGCCACCATAATTGCTCTGTGCGCCGTGTCGGCACTGGCCAGCTACCTGCTTCTGGTTCGCCGTTATCCGGCGGCCGAGTTCCAAACAGCCTGACGGTTCGCAATTCATCGCGTGAAAAAACATCCGAAATGGGCTAAACAGAGTAGGTTGTATCACCAACCACTTTTCTGAACACAGGAGTACATTATGGCCCAGGTCTCTCGCGGCGGTAACCCGATTCAAGTCAGCGGAACATTTCCCCAACCCGGCGAGCAGGCGCCAGAGTTCACCCTGACCAATCAGGGACTGGAAGAGGTCACCCTGGAAAACTGGGCGGGCAAACGGAAGGTGCTGAACATTGTTCCGAGTCTGGACACACCCACCTGTGCCACCTCCACCCGCAAATTCAATGAGAAGGCCGGCGGCCTCGACAATACCGTGGTACTGGTCATCGCAGCCGATCTTCCATTTGCCATGGGGCGCTTCTGCGGCGCCGAAGGCCTGGACAACGTGATCACCCTGTCCACCTTCCGCAACTACAGTTTTCAGCAGGATTACGGTGTTGCCATTCAGGATGGCCCGCTGGCCGGTCTCTGTGCCCGAGGCGTGGTAGTTCTGGATGAGAACAACAAGGTCATCCACAGCGAGCTGGTTGACGATATCAAGAACGAGCCGGACTATGACGCAGCGCTGAGCGCGCTGTAACGGGTTTGTCCGCAGGTTCCACCAACTCTGACCAGAGCCTGGGCCGTCATCTATTCTCGATGACCTGGCCCATGCTGTTCGGTGTCCTCTCGCTGATGACCTTTCAGCTAGTGGACAGCGCCTTTATCGGCCAGCTGGGCCGAGACCCACTGGCCGCGCTCGGTTTCACCCTCCCCATGCAGCAGCTGATCATCGGCTTGCAGGTGGGACTGGGCATTGCCACCACGGCCATCATTTCCAGAACGCTCGGCGAGGGCGATGAGCTCCGGGCCGAACGCCTGGGTGGACTGGTGGTGCTGGTGGGCGCCACGCTGGTGCTCGTACTCTGCGTGGGGCTCTGGCTCTCTCAAACCCTGATCATGACCCTGCTGGGCGCCGAAGAGAGTCTGCTGCCGCTTATTCGTACCTACTGGACTCCCTGGCTCCTTTCCGCCTGGATGGGCGCAATGCTGTACTTCGGTTATAGCGTCTGCCGATCCCATGGTGACACCCGGCTGCCCGGGTACCTGATGGTGGCCACCAGCGTGCTGAATATCGCGCTGGACCCGCTCTACATCTTTGTTTTTGACTGGGGCCTGCCCGGCGCCGCCCTGGCGACCGTAACGTCCTTTGCCCTGGGTTGCCTGTTCATCTATCCCAAGCTGCTGAAATCACGGTGGCTGCGGTTCGACCTGGCCGCACTGGCGCTGACCCGGTCGCTGCGTCAACTGGGCGCAATTATGGCGCCAGCCATGGTCAGCCAGCTAATGCCGCCGGCCTCGGCCATGCTGGCTACAGCCATTGTGGCGGGTTTCGGGTCCGCCGCGGTGGCCGCCTGGGGGCTGGGCACGCGGCTGGAGTTTTTCTCGATTGTGGTGGTGCTGGCACTGACCATGTCGATGCCCCCGATGATTGGCCGCATGCTGGGGGAAGGCAAACTTGAGCGCATCCGCAGCCTGATCCGCTTGGCCGTGCGCTTTGTGGTGGTCTGGCATCTGGCGATTGGTTTGCTATGGGCCGCCACCTCTGGGCTGGCCTCGGAGCTGTTCACCAGTGACAAAGCGGTCAGCGACGTGCTCGGCAGCTACCTTGTTCGGGTACCGCTGAGCTACAGCGGCCTGGGTGTGTGTATCCTGATGGTGTCCGTATGCAATGCTCTGGGAATGGCCATGCGTGGGCTGCTGGTGTCCACGCTGCGACTGTTCGCCTGTTTTCTGCCGTTTCTCTGGGTTGGGGCGCAACTGGGCGGCATCAGCGGCCTGATGACCGGGGCGCTGATCGGCAATCTGCTGGCCGGTGTTATGGCCTACCTGTTCTACCGCCGGGGCATTCGACTGCTGACTGCCAGGGCCTGATCAGTCAGTACCGAACCTGGCCCGGAAGCTGTCGGGCATGGGCACCACGGACTTGCGCTGATAATCGAAAAACACGAAACCATACTTGGCCATCGCAACCGGCTGACCGCTTTGGGCTTTGGTCACGCGGAATACGAAATCGCCGCCGTATTTGTTGAAGTCCATCAGGCCGACTTCAAAGCGGAGCATTTCCGGGAAGAAGGATTCCGACTGGTACATGGTGGCCAGGTCGGTCACGATGATGCCGATGCCGTCGTTTCCGGCCTCCTGAATGCCATAATTCACCAGGAACTGGGCCCGGGCTTCGGACAGCATGGAGATCAGGGCGTCGTTGCCCAGGTGGTTGGCGCCGTTGATGTCGGTGATGCGAACCGGCATCTGGGTCTCGAAGTAAAAGACGTTGTCCGGGAATGAAAGCTTGATGCGGGCCAACTTTAGACTCCTGTCTGATAGCCATTGTGGGGGTTGGCAATGATACTTGGTTGTTTGTACGCCTTCACCCCCGGGACACCGGCTTGATTAGTAGCTATCTTGGGTTTATCTGTGGCGCCCTCAACTTTGCGGTGCAGCAGCGATCAGGATAGTACTTTCAAAACACGCTCCTTCGGCCCATCCCTGGGGCGCTTGGGCTCCGCCATCCATGGCTCCGCACAGTTTTGAAAGTACTATCCTGATCGCCGCCTCTGACTTGGTTCGCGCTCTACTGAAAGTTTGGATGTTTTATGGATATTCGACCTGCTGCGACGCTGGTTTTAACACGAGATACGGCCAAAGGCATGCAGGTGTTGCTTCTGCAGCGCACCTGGGAGGCCGTTTTTCTGCCTGGCTTTTATGTATTTCCAGGGGGCGCCGTTGACGATGACGAAAGACATGCACGCCATCACGCGGCAGGGCCGGAAGACTCCGAAATCAGCCAGACCATGAGCCTGGACGAAGGCGGGGCCGATTATATGCTGGCTGCCGTAAGGGAGTGCTTCGAAGAGGCGGGTATCCTTCTGGCCCATGGTGATGATGGCAAGCCGGTGGACGCAGGGCATCCAGTTCATCAGGAACGGGAGGCGCTGTTTCAGGGCGACGTTGGCTTTGCGGAGCTTTGCCGCAAGCATGGATTGACCGTTCCACTGGACCGGCTCGCCTACCTGGGGCACTGGACCACACCGCCCGGGCCGCCCCGGCGTTTTGATACTCGTTTTTTTGTGACGGCTGCACCCGAAGGACAGCCCGCAAGCCATGACGGCACGGAGACCATTGATCACGTCTGGCTAACGCCAGCCGAGGCGCTGGATGACCATTGGGCCGGGCGGCGTCTGCTGGGGCTGCCGACGCTCCAGACCCTGCGTCTACTGAACGATTTCGACAGTACCGAAGCCGTCACGCGGTACGCCCATGCCAACCTGCCTGCTCCAGCGCCCAGCAAGCCCTGGCCGGCGCTGAAGAAGCAGGCCACTGTGGAACTCGAGCCGGGCGCGCCGGCCTACGACGAAGCGCGAAAACTGGACCCGGAAGCGGAAGGCAGCACCCGGGCCGAGATCATTCCGGGTGAGCAGGTGGAGATTGCTGCCGGGGTTATCCGGCTGACCGCGCCCAACCCGGGAATGATGACCGGTCCTGGCACCAACACCTACATTCTGGGCAGGGAGCGATTTACCGTGCTGGATCCGGGCCCGGATCATGAGGGCCATATCAAGCGGTTGCTTGAGCTGACCGGCGGGGTGATCGATCAGGTGATTGTAACCCACACTCATCTGGACCACTCGCCGGCGGTAGCAACGTTGAAGGCGAAAACCGGTTGTCGAGTCTTTGGCCTCAAAGCACCAGAAGGGCCCGGGCAGGACCAGAGCTTTCTGCCTGACGACGAACCGGAACAGGGCGATCTGATTGTGACCGAAGCGGGGATTCTCAAGGCCATCCATACGCCGGGCCATGCCTCCAATCATATTTGTTTCCTGCTGGTAGACCAGCAGCTGCTTTTCTCCGGGGATCACATCATGCAGGGCTCCACCGTGGTCATTAATCCGCCGGACGGCGACATGAAGGCGTACATCGAATCGCTTTATGATCTGCTTGCCGAACCGGTGCAGTTCATTGCGCCGGCCCACGGCTTCCTGATGGGCCAGCCGGGGTCGGTGATCGACTATCTGATCACCCACCGGCTGGCGCGGGAGCATAAGGTTGAACGGGCACTGAAACAGGTGGGCCCGACAGATCTGAAGACGTTGACCGCCAAGGCCTATGAAGACGTGCCGCCGGCGCTTCACGGTGTCGCCTCAAGATCCGCACTTGCCCACCTGCTGAAGCTTGAGGCGGAACACCGCGCCGCCTGCCGGGAGGATCTGTGGCAGGCTCTGTGAACCCGTCTTCCGACTCATCCCCGGTTCCGATCTGGGTTGCCTATCTCGGGCTGGTACTGACCCCCCTTTTCTGGGCGGGTAACGCGGTGGTGGCGAAAGGCGCGGTCGGTGAGATTCCACCCATGTCCATGTCCTTCTGGCGCTGGATCATTGCCCTGGCCATCCTGCTGCCCTTCGGGTTGCCGGGCGTTCTGCGCCAGCGGACCGTTATCCGCCAGCACTGGCGCTCGATTCTGGCCCTGGCCACGTTCAGCGTGGGGGCTTTCAATTCGCTGTTGTATCTGGCGGCACTGACCACCTCGGCCATCAATATCGCCCTGATCAATGCCACCATTCCGATTATGGTGGCACTGCTGGCCTGGCTTCTGCTGGGTGATCGCACCCGCCCGCTGCAGGCCCTGGGCATTGCCCTGGCCATTGTCGGCATCATCACGGTGGTGGCACGGGGTGATCTTGCCGTGTTGACCGGGCTGCAGGCACAGGCGGGGGATCTGTTGATGGTGCTGGCGGTATCCAGCTGGGGGCTGTTCTCGGTGCTGCTCAGGCGTCAGGCGGTGCCGCTGCCACCGCTGACCTTTCTGACGGTTCAGATCGCCACGGGCGCGCTGGTAATTTCGCCATTTTATCTGACCGATCTGCTGTTCATCTCCGGGGGCTTCGAGCTCAATCAGTCAACGGCACTGCCGATGCTGTACTTCGCCATTTTCCCCGGGATTCTGGCCTACGGTTTCTGGAATCACGGGGTCCACCGGATCGGGCCCTCGAAAGCCGCCATCTTTATGTACCTGACGCCGGTATTCGCCTCGGTACTGGCGGGGATCTTTCTTGGGGAACGCCTGGGGCCGCCCCATCTTGTCGGCGGCGCGCTGATTCTGGCCGGGCTGGTGCTGGCCACCCGCTCGCGCAAGGTTCACTAGCGCCGGGCCAGTGCCTCTCGCATCTGCATCAGGGCAGTCTCAAGAACCGCCCGGGGGCAGGCGAGATTCAGCCGCATAAAGCCGCTGCCCTGGTCGCCAAAAGTGATGCCGGGGTTCAGGCCCACACCCGCTTCGTGTACAAAAAAGCGTTTCAGCTCCGCATCGCTTATGCCCAGCTCACGGCAGTCCAGCCACAGCAGGTAGCAGCCTTCCGGTTCACTGGTGCGGATACCCGGCAGGTCGGAGTTTACGGTATGAACGGCGAAATCCCGGTTCTGCTGCAAATAGACGAGCAACTCGTCCAGCCACGCCCCGCCATGGCGATAGCCCGCCTCAAAGCCGGTCATGCTGAACGGATTGCATTGCAGCATGTGCATGGAATCGAACACGTCTTTCAGTGCCGCCCGGCGCTGTGGGTCCGGCACCACCAGAGCGGAAAGCCCCAGCCCCGGCAGGTTGAAGGTTTTACTGGGCGCAACTGTGGTGACCAGCGCATCCTGTTCCGAGGCCAGGGCGCCCAGCATCTGGTGGGCGGGTTTGTCGGGGAAGCCCAGATCACAGTGAATCTCGTCGGATACCACCACCAGCGAGTGGCGCCGGGCAATGTCGAGTACAGCGGTCAGCTCTTCCCGGCTCCAGATCCGGCCTACCGGGTTGTGGGGCGAGCACAGCTGCAGGATTTTCGCATCTGCACGGGCAGCGCAGGCTTCCAGGTGCTCCAGGTCCATCCGGTAGAAGCCGTTTTCTTCCTCCAGCGGGTTTTCAATGACCTGACGTCCGGTTTTCTGGATCGCACTGAAAAACGGCGGATATACCGGCGGTTGGATGATAATGCCGTCTCCCGGCGCGGAAAACGCCATGGCGGCAGCATGAAGCGACGGCACCACCCCCGGCACAAGCAGAATCCAGTCCCGCTGTATGTGCCACTGGTGGCGCTCCCGGTACCAGTCGATCATGGCTTCGTAAAGACTGTCAGGGTACAGGGTGTAGCCATAGGCCGGATGACTGGCCCGCTTTTGCAAGGCCTGGACAACCGCATCCGGCGCCGCAAAATCCATATCCGCCACCCACAGGGGAATCACGTCCGGGCGACCGAAAACCGCCTGGCGGGCGTCGTATTTCACTGCGCCGGTATTTTCCCGCGAGAGCGGCTGGTCAAATTTGCTGGGCACGGAAGGCCTCCAGGTAGACAAGTCAGAAGAAACAGCGGCTATTCTGTGGCTCATTCGCCTTTGGTCGCAAGTACCCCGCTTTTACTTGCCCGCTTGCCATATTAATTGCGAACCTAACGGTTTGTTCACGCCGTTGGTCATTCAGCAGGAGCCTTCATGATTGCCCAGATTCTGTCCACGCTGTTGCCGGTGTTCCTCATTGCCGGCTGTGGCGCGCTCTATGGCCGTTACCGCAGCCCGGACATCAAGGGTCTGAACGTGCTGAACATGGAGCTGTTCGTGCCCATGCTGGTATTCGCCGTGCTGGCCGACAAACAGGCGCCGTTGCAGGAATACGCCGGGCTCGCGCTGTCCGCCACGGTGGTGGTGCTGGGGTCCGGCGTTATTCTTTATCCCCTGGCACGGGTGCTGAAGCTGAATCTGAAAACCTTCCTGCCGCCGATGATGTTCAACAACAGCGGCAACATGGGCCTGCCACTTCTGGTTCTGGCGTTCGGCGAGGCAGCGCTGCCTGCTGCCATCGTGCTGTTTATCGTCGAGATGCTGCTGCATTTCTCTTTCGGGCTCTACATACTCGATCCGCACACCTCCATTTTCAAACGACTGAAACTGCCCATCGTGTTTGCCAGCATTGCCGGCCTGGCAGTGAACTTCAGCGGCATCGCCCTGCCCGGCTGGCTGCTGGAGACGCTGAATATGCTGGGCGAGGTGTGTATTCCACTGATGCTGTTTGCCCTGGGGGTCAGAATGCTGGAAGTGGACTTCAGCGACTGGAAGCTGGGCCTGCTGGGCGCCATTGCCTGCCCCGCCAGCGGCCTGATCCTGGCCTGGCCGATGATTGCCATCATGGACCTGCCGGGCTTGCAGGTAGCTTCTCTCTGGGTCTTCGCGGCCCTGCCACCGGCGGTGCTGAACTACATGGTGGCGGAGCAGTACCAGCAGGAGCCCCATAAGGTTGCCTCGCTGGTACTGATCAGCAACCTGGGCAGCCTGGTAGTGATGCCACTGGTGCTGGGGGTGGTGTTCGCAGCCGGTTACGTTTAAACGCCTCTGAGACGGAACACGCTGACCCTGGACCGAAGCTGGCCGGCCAGAACCGCCAGATCACGGCTGGCACCGGCCACCTGATCAGAGCCGGCAGACGTTTCAACCGTGGCGTCGTGAATCCGGCTGATATTGCGGTTCACCTCTTCGGCCACGGAGCTCTGCTCTTCGGAGGCACTGGCAATCTGTGCGTTCATGTCGTTGATGGCCCCTACTTCCTCGCGGATACGCACCAGCGCCGCTTCGGCTTCCGTGGTTTTCTCCACCGTGGCGCCGGCCAGTCCACGGCTGTTTTCCATCACCGATACCGCCTCATTGGCGCCAGCCTGAAGTGTACCGATCATCTCCTGGATCTCGCGGGTCGAATCCTGGGTACGGGACGCCAGCGAACGCACCTCGTCCGCCACCACGGCAAAGCCGCGCCCGTGGGTCCCCGCCCGTGCCGCTTCGATAGCGGCGTTGAGTGCCAGCAGATTGGTCTGCTCTGCGATGGCGTTGATGACTTCGATGATTTTCTCGATATTCGCGCTGTCGGTCGAAACCCGCTGCACGGTGTGTGATGCCTGTTCCAGGGTATCCGACAGCTGACTGATGGATGCCGCTGTGTCCTGAACAACCCGGTTGCCGCTTTCCACTTCCGCATCCGCTTTCTGTGTGGCGCTGGCAGCGTTGGCGGCAAAACCGGCCACTTCGTTAACCGTCGCCGCCATCTGATTGACGGCCGTGGCCATCTGCTCGGCTTCGCTGGCCTGCAGGCGAATCTGATGGCTGTTGCTGTCGGAGGTGCTCTCCAGCTCGGACGACGAGTTGCTCAGTTCTTCCGCTGCGGCACGAACCTCCCGAATGATTCCCGCCAGACGTTCAACGGTATCCTGCAAGGCGCCCATCACACTGTCGGGATAGCGCGTGTGGATATCCTGATCAAGCTCACCATCGGCCAGGCGGCGGATGGCGTCGGCAACGTCCTCCGGTTCACCGCCCAGAATGCGTTTCAGGCTGCGAATGATCAGCCACGCCACCAGCACGCTCAGCAAAACCGCCACACCGGTGATTGACAGTATCAGCGTGTTAAAACTGCCCGCGGTGGCACGCACGGCCTCCACATTGCCGGCAATCACCTCTTCCTGATGGTCAATGAAGGCATTCACCCGTTTCAGCCATTCGCTGTAAGCACCGGAAACGTCGCTTAGCAGAAACGCCTGGGCGCCCTGAATATCACCGTCTAGCCTGCGTTCCAGCAGATCGTCGGTCAGCGCCAGCGCCCGGCCCTGGATCTCTTCAATGGCCGCCATTAGCCGCTTCTCTTCTCGACTGGCGCTATCGTCTCTTAGCATGGACTGCATCGGAACAGCGGATTCCCGGTAAAAAGCCTTCAGCCGCTCAATGTCCTGAAGATGCTTCTGCAGATCCCGGTCGTTTTCCACCAGCACCGCATCCCGAATGGCAATGGCCCGGTCGTGCACGCTGCCGCGGAAATTGATGGCGTACCGCTGCTTCAGTGCCGCCCCGTCACCTACTTCGGTCAGTGTCCGATCAATAAAACCCACGCGATTATTGCCAATCAGGCTGATAGCAATCATCAGGGACAATATCAGACCAAATCCGAGGGTAAGGCGTTTCGCAACGGTAAGCCGGCTGAACATGCACACACTCCATACGTACTTAAGAATTGTGTTAATGGTTCTTGAAAATCTTCGGAACGGATCAGCCTGCTTCCGGACGTACCGGCTTTTTTGACAATCAATTGCATTGCCGCAACTTATCTTTACATCACCGTCGTAGATCCCTTGCAACTGCAGTTACTTTGTCCGATGGTAAAAAACAGTGTGTGACTCACTGCAATACCGATATGGAGGTCTAACCATGAGTGTTCTTCTCCTGCTGATCAGTGCCCTGGTACTGATATACCTGAGTATTGGCGGCACCACCGCCGCCGGCGTCCTTGTTGTTGCCACCGTTGTGGGGCTGTTTCTGGACGGCTGGCACCTGCTGAGCATTATCTTCGGCGGTGGCCTGCTGGCGCTGAGCCTGGCACTGGTGTTTCCGGGCAACTTCCGTCGCGATAAGCTGAGCAAACCCCTGCTGGGCTGGGTACGCGGCCAACTGCCCAAGCTCTCCTCAACCGAGGAAGAAGCGCTGCGTTCCGGCAGCGTGGACTGGGATGGCGAGCTGTTTTCCGGCCAGCCGGACTGGTCGAAATTGCTGGAATACCAGCCCTCCCATCTGAGCAGTGAAGAGCAGGCCTTCCTGGATGGGCCGGTGGAAAAGCTTTGCGGCATGCTGGATGACTGGAAGATCACCCATGAAGACTATGACCTGCCGGAAAAGGTCTGGAAGTTTATCCGGGAGAACGGCTTCTTCGGCCTGATGATTCCCAAAGAACAGGGCGGCAAAGGCTTTTCCCACTCCGCCCACTCCGAAATCGTGATGAAAATCTCCACTCGCAGCGTTTCTGCCGCGGTGACGGTGATGGTGCCCAACTCCCTGGGCCCCGGCGAGCTGCTGATGGAATACGGCACTGACGCCCAGAAAGAACACTATCTGCCGCGCCTGGCCGGCGGTGAGGAAATTCCCTGCTTTGCCCTGACGTCTCCTGTGGCCGGCTCCGACGCTGGTGCCATCCCCGACATGGGCATTGTCTGCAAGGGCCAGTGGAACGGTGAGGAAGTGCTGGGCCTCAAAGTCACCTGGAACAAGCGCTACATCACGCTTGCGCCAGTGGCGACCCTTATCGGCCTGGCCATCAAGGTCTACGACCCGGACAAACTGCTGGGGGACGCTGACGAAATCGGCGTTACCTGTGTCATGGTTCCCAAAGATCTGGAGGGCGTACACGCTGGCGCCCGCCATCTGCCCATGAATACCGTGTTCATGAACGGGCCTACCTGGGGCAATGATGTCTTCATCCCCATGGATCAGGTCATTGGTGGCCAAGACATGCTGGGCCGGGGCTGGAAAATGCTGCTGGAGTGCCTGTCGATTGGCCGCTCGGTCTCCCTGCCGGCACTGGGCACCGGCGCGGGCAAGGTCGCCAGTCTGGCAACCGGCTCCTATTCGCTGACACGGGAGCAGTTTGGCCGCTCCATCAGCCAGTTTGAGGGCGTTCAGGAAGCCCTGGAACCCATCGCAGGCTACACCTACATGATGGACGCCGCCCGTTTGCTGACCGCCGGCATGCTGGACCGTGGCGTGCGGCCGTCGGTACCGTCGGCGCTGCTGAAATACCGCAACACCGACCTGATGCGGGAAGTCATCAACCACGCCATGGACGTGGTCGCTGGCCGCGGCGTGATCACCGGCCCCCGCAACTTCCTGGCCCGGGCCTACCAGGCGGTGCCCATTGGTATTACCGTGGAAGGCGCCAACATTCTGACCCGCAGCCTGATGGTGTTTGGCCAGGGCGCCATTCGCTGCCATCCGTTTATCGTTGAGGAAATCGAGGCGGCGGGCATGGACGACCAGAAGGCCGCGGTCGAGAAATTCGACGGCATCTTCTATCGCCATATTGCCCACACGACCCGTAACGCGTTGCGCTCAACGGTGCTCGCACTGACCGGCGGTTTACTGGAACCGGTACCCCGCCAGGGTAATATCCAGCCAGCCTACCGCCAGCTGGCCCGTTTTTCAGCGGCTTTCGCCCTGATGACAGACGTGACGCTGCTTTCCGTAGGCGGCGGCCTCAAGGCCCGCCAGCGGCTGTCCGGTCGCATGGCCGACTGTCTGGTGCACCTGTATTACGCCTCGGCGGTGATCAAGCAGTGGCACGAAGAAGGCTACCCGGACGACCAGCGCCCGCTGGTGGACTGGTGCCTGCAGACCAGCCTGCGTGATCTGAAGATTTCCATGCGGGAACTGATCATCAACTTCCCGGTACCCGCCCTGCGCTGGCCGCTTCGGGTTCTGGTGTTCCCTCTGGGCGCGACCGGCCTGAACGGGCCAAGCGACAAATTGGGTACCATCGTCGCCAACAGCATTGTGAAGGACACGCCCCTGCGTCACCGCATCAGCCGCGGCAGCTATGTGAACACCGACCCGGAGGATCCGCTGGGCCGTGTGCTGAACGCCTATCGTCTGGCCAATGAAACCCAGGAAATGCGCGACCGCCTGCACGAGGCCATGCGTAACCGGGACGAGGACCAGCTGGGCGGCATCGACCTGCTGATGGGCCACCAACGCAAAGAGCTGGTGGACTGGGCCTGCGATCAAGGAGTCATAAAGAAAGAAGAGTGCGACAAGCTGCTGGAAGCGCTGGAAGCACTGTACGACGTGATCCGCGTGGATGCCTTCGACGCCGACGGCATCAAGGCCTTGAGCCGGTGCGCCAAGGGTAAGCGCAAAGTCGTCGAACGCCCGCCGAGAGAAGAGGAGTAACGTCCGTCCCTGACGGACTACTCCAGATTAATCTTAGGCCCCGGCGTCTGTGTCGGGGCCTTAACCCTGTCATAGTGTAACTACTGATCCAGGATATCGATAATCTCCCGGGTATCCTTGATCACCGTATAGATCTGGTCCTCAATACGAACTTCCTGACGACCATCCCCCAGGTCACGGACAGTTCCGTAATCATACAGATCACGGTTCAAACGCTCGCCGGGACGAATATCCAGCTTTTTCTGCCAACCCGGAGGCAGCGGCTTACCCTGCTCCACCTTCTTTTGCAGCCCCGGCGGCAGCGCATCAGAGTGATTTCCGGCGAAAGCGGCACCCGCGCCCCCCAGAAGACTGAACGTCAGAGCGACGGCAATAAGTCTGTTCATAAAGGTATTTCCCCTCTGTGCAGTAAATTACACCCGCAGGAGATCGGTCTCCCGGATCCTGTTTTCTACCTATTCCACGTCAGACCATGCCAAACCGTTCCTGAAACCATGGAATCTCTCCAGGATTCGTCCTCTGACCGAAGCTCCGACATCAAGCTCTATTGCCCCAGGCTTTCAAACTCATTGGCAAATCTTATTAAACCGGAGTCAGAAAGGCCTTTGCAGAACTAACTAATAGTTATAAAATAATTTTTACTTAGTTCATTTTAGAATATATAGATATTCCGGCGGGCTATATGAGACTTCACTTTGATCAGGTCACCAAATCATTTGGTGACCTGAACGTGATCAAGCAGTTCGATACCACAATCGGCAACGGTGAAATCGTTGCGCTTGTAGGTCCGTCCGGTTGCGGAAAGTCTACGCTGTTACATATGCTTGCCGGACTTCAACAACCTTCGTCCGGGACCCTGACTGCCGATGGCATGTCTGTTGCCAATCCCTCTCCAGAGCGCACCCTGGTCTTCCAGGAGCACGCCCTGTACCCGTGGATGACCTTACTGGAAAACGTATCCCTGGCGCTGGAATTCCAGGACAAGCCCCGCAAGACGTCCCTCACTGAAGCCCGTAAATGGCTGGAGAAAGTGAAACTGGTCGGCTTTGAAGACTACTACCCCCATCAGGTGTCCGGAGGCATGCGCCAGCGCTGTGCCCTGGCCAGGGCGTTTATCGCCCGGCCCAAAGTACTGTTGCTGGATGAACCCTTCGGCGCCCTGGATGCGCTGACCCGAATGACCCTGCAGAGTGTCCTCAAGGACCTGATCGAGGAAGAGCGCCCCACCGTTGTTCTGGTCACTCATGATGTGGACGAAGCGCTATACCTGGCAGACCGGGTCATGGTTTTCAGCCACCGCCCGGCAACCGTGTTGCGGGAAGTCGAGCTGGGCCACATTCCGAAAACCCACGACCTGTCGGTTTTTGCCGATGTCCGCCGGGAGGTCCTGAGCCTGCTCGGCATTGATGTTGAAGAACACACCCCTAACGATTCCCGAGGAGAAATGGCATGACCCGTTCTTTACTGGCTCCAGTTTTTGCCCTTCTGCTGGGCCTGGCTGTCACCAGCCCGGCAACAGCAGCCGAAGAATTCCGTGTTGGCTACGTGCGGGTTATGGACGACGCCCAGGCCATGCTGGCCTATGAAGCAGGCCTCTATGAGAAATACGGTCTGGATGCACAGCTGATCGAATTTTCCTCTGGTACGGACCTGATCAAAGGCATCGTGGGCGGCCAGCTAGACATCGGCGTGCTTGGCTTCTCCAACGCCTTCACCTGGGTGTCTCGCGGGGCGGATCTGAAAATCGTCGGCGGCGCCCAGCGCGGTTATCACTCCTTGGTGGTGCGGGAAGATTCCGGCATTGAGTCCGTCGCAGACCTGGAAGGCAAAAGCCTCGCTTCCCAGAAGCAGGGCAGCACCGCCGACATCGTGCTCAAGGGCGTGATGCTGGCCAACGCCGGCCTTCAGCCAGAAGACCTGAATATCATGGGTGTGGCACCTGCCGTAGCGGTTCAGTCCCTGGTTGGCGGTCGCGTGGACGCAGCTTTCCTGTTCGAACCCTATGACCGTATTGCCCAGTTGGTAGCGCCCGTTAAACAGATCTACGAGATCGGTGAAGTATGGCCATTCCCCTGCATGGTGGTCATCACCTCTGCCGAAACCCTGAAAAACCGCAAGGACGCGCTTTGGGCAGCACTGGACGCCCAACGCGAGGCCATCGAGATGCTTGAGAACGATCCGGCAAAGGCGGCTCCGCTGATCACCGACTATTTCATCAAAGACGAGTTCGTAAAGTCCCGCAACCAGGGCAATATCCCGGCAGAGACGGTCATTACCCAGGCCATCCAGACCAACGACTTCAGCGCCAAGCTGACAGAAAGCGACATCAACCGCATGAAGGAACTGGCCGGCATCATGAAGGCCCAGGGTATTCTTCCGGCGGATAGCGATTTCAACGTTGATTCCCTGCTTGATCTGTCCTGGCAGCAGGCGCGCGGGCTGTAAACATGAGCAATACCCAGTCCACCGGCGTTGCCAGCAAACGGGCCTATGTTTTCGCCATCGCCGTCATCCTGTTCTTCTGGCAGGTGGCGGCCTGGTTCCTGCCGGACTTCCTGATGCCAGACGTACCGGCGGCCTTTGTTCGCCTGTGGGAAGAACTCAACAGCCCGGTATTCTGGGAAGGGCTGGGCAACAGCATGACCCGTCTGGGTGCCGGTTACGGCGCCGCGATTATACTAGGCATCCTGATCGGGCTGGTGGGCGGAACTCTCAATGCCGTCCGCAGCACCCTGAAAGCGGCCATCATCATTCTGCAGTCGATCCCGTCCATTGCCTGGGTGCCGCTGTTCCTGATCCTGATGGGCTTCGGCAATCTGCCGATCATCGTGGTCGTTGCCATCGGCGCCTTCTTCCCCACGGCCCTGAGCGTAATGAACGCCACGGAAAGCGTGGAAAAAGTTCATATCTCGGCCGCCCGGGTTATGGGCGCCTCAAAGTTCCAGATGCTCAAGCGGGTCTACTTCCCGGCCGTCACTCCGGAGCTGATTACCGGCGCCCAGCTGGCTTTCGGTAATGCCTGGCGCGCGCTGATTTCCGCCGAGATGATCGTTGGTTTCAGCGCCGGTCTTGGTAAATCCCTGGCCTATTCCGGCGAAATCGCAGACATGACAGGGGTCATGACCAACATTCTGGTGATAGCGGTGCTGGCGGCAGTTATTGATCAGGTTATCCTCGAACGCATCAAACATAGGCTACTGCGTTACCAGTATCTCTGATCACCAGGTTCACTCGGACCTGAGGCCACCCCGAATCGCCTCATCAACCAGCCACCGACGCAGGATCTGAATCCCCCGCTCCCGGCGGCGGCTGGTTTTCCAGGCGAAATAGAACGTGTCTCCGGTCATCACCGAATGGCAAGGCAGCTGCACAAAATCCTCCGAATCCTTCCGTGTACTGAGCATGTAGTCGTTCGTCAGCGCAATCCCCTGATGAAAACGCGCCGCCTCAAGCGACAACAGCATGTGACTTGAATGCAGTAACCGGCTGGACTTCGGCAGAGTCAGCCCCGCCTCGCGATACCAGGCCTCCCAGTCGCCACCCTGCCGGTCATAAATACTGTGGGTAGAAAGTAACGGAAACTCCGCCACCATTGCTGGTGTAAGCGACACCGCCCCCGGGTCACCGGTTGCCTCCTCCAGCGCCAGCTCCCTGCGAATCTTCTGCCAGTAATCCTGGCTGCACACTGGAAACAGACGCTCCGTGTAAAGCAGCTCGTAGCTGAACGCCCGCGAATCCGGCTTGACGGTAATGAAGCAATCCGCCACCCGGTCAGACAACACCGGATTACTGCTACTCATCTCCAGCGACAACTCCAGCTGCGGGTGCTGCCGCTTCAGATCCGGCAAGCGCGGCACCAGCCAGCGCACCGCAAAGGAACTGAACACAGACAGCCGCAACATGGATTCCTCATGCCCCAGCAACTGCTCACTCACCCGCTCAATCTGCAACAACGCCGTGCTGACGCCATCCAGGTACTGCCGCCCCTCATCCGTCAGCGTCAGCGTGCGTCCACTGCGGTAGAACAGCTTCTCGCCAAGGTAAGTTTCCAGCTGCTTGATCTGATGACTGACCGCACTCTGGCCCACGGCCAGCTCCTCGGCAGCCTGTGAAAAGCTGTTCAGACGGGCAACGGCCTCGAAAACAGGCAGGGATTTAAGCGGTGGCAGTTTCATTATCTATTTTTCTAATACCAGTGGTGAATAGATCATTTTATCGGATACTAGCACGCCAGTAGACTCCCTTCACAAGTTCAGGGAGCCCTGTGGAACCCGCGAACATCAGGCCAGGAGAAGGAGGTAAAACATGTCAGGAAAAACCGTAAACAGCGCCATCCTGTTGCTGATCATCGGCAATGCAATGGCCATCCTGTCGGATGTGTTTATCAAGCTACTCGAGCCCGGCGCGCCGGTGTTCCAGTTTGCCTTCCTGCGCTGCGTCCTGACCCTGTTCATGCTGATGCCGCTGGCCGGCAAACTGAACCGGAAGCACCTGCTCGAAGGCATCAAAGTTCACGCTGTGCGCGCCCATATCCACCTGGCCGGCATACTCTGCATGGTCGTGGCCCTGGGCAACCTGCCCCTGGCTACCGCCAACGCCGTGTTCTATGCCGCACCGATTCTGGTCATGGTGCTGGCCGCTATCCTCTTCAGGGAACGGCTCACACCCCTGAGCATCACCGCCGTATTCAGCGGGTTCCTGGGCATCGTGCTGATCCTGCGCCCGGTGGAATTCAACTGGGCTGCTGTTGCAGCGCTGGGCGCCGCTTTCGCGCTGGCCATCAACGCCGTGATGGTGCGCCAGCTGCCGAAACAGCAGAGCACGGTTCACAAACTGTTCCTGAATTACCTGCTGATCATCCCGGCCGCCGGCGCACTGGCACTCTGGGAAGGTGCAGCCTGGGACAGCTCCATGCTGATCAGCGCTGCCGGTTCAGCCCTGTTCATTCTCGGCTACAACATCACCGTATTGCTGGCCTACCGCCAGGTAGACGCCAACCAGGTGACGAGCGCCGAATACACCGGACTCATCTGGGCCGTGGCCATTGGCTGGATCGGATTCGGGGAAGTACCTGATCTGTGGTTCCTGGCCGGCAGTGCCATGATCGTACTGCCCCTTCTGGCCATCGGCCTGAAGCACCGGCGCCCGCCAAAGGCGCCGGCCCGGGGATTTGGCAGCAATCAGCGCCCGGAAAGATCGATCGTGACATGACCGCCGCTGACACCGGCTCCTAACAGTCCGTTGTAATGGAGCCGGTAACGGTAACCATGATCGCGATGGCGGTCATGGTGGTGCTTCTGCCAGCTGCGTTTATCGCCATAGCTACCGTGTTTCCAACCATGGCGTTTGCCCTGCTTCCACCCATGTTTGTAGCCCTTTTTCCAGGCCCGCTCCCATCCATGGTGTCGGCCCGGGTGATGGCCCCGCCAATCATCATGCCGGCGATCATGGCCATAGTCTCGGTGGCCACCCCGGTAGTCGTCATCCCGATAGTGCGAAGGTTTGAAGTTGCCGTCTGAATAACCGCGGTGGTGGTTCGAATCGGCCATCACCGGTGAAGCGCCCAACAGAAGCGCCAGAACAAAACTACCTATCAGAAACTGTTTCATTATCCTGCTCCCGACCGTTTCAGGCTGTTTTGGCAGCCGTCTGAAATCACATCCGCAAGTCGTTTACCGATGTGTCTTAAAGTCAGAATACGGATTCGGGAGAGGATGTCGCGGCTTTGGCGAGGGCTTTGCATTTCCTTTACATGCCAGTGGACAGGCTTGACACAACGAAGTCGGATTCTACGTTATCGGAGGTGGTCTTCGATCTCGAACACGTGCGCATCATGATCACCAAGGGCACGCAGCGCCTCCGCCAGGTTCAGTAGATAGTCACGATTGGGGCCGCTGGGGCCGATTGACCGGGCAATCTGGCGGGCGATGTCTTCAGAGGTTGCCGGGCCCAGAAAAGCCGGGTTGTCTTCGGTGGCAATGTACACCAGGCCATCTTCCACCGCGCCATTATCGAATTCCATGGGCGTGCTGAAGCGCAAATAGCCGTTCTTCTCCCGCACATCCAGTTGCTCAAACACATCCGGCGACACCCGGAACGCCATGCCCTTGCAGCGGGCACCCGGGGTTTCAATCAGCGTCACAACACGCCCGGGTGCCTCGGGCGTGCCCCGGTGGTCGTGGGACCCCTGCCAGAACCGACGCTGCCAGCCAGTGATGGTAGCCGGGCGCTTCTCCAGAAAGGGAAAATCCACCTTATAGATAAGTGACCCATACCCGAACAACCAGACCGAGGAAATGCCCTCGAAATTCTGTCGTCGGCGGTTGTGCTCGATGGTACTGAAAGACATAACGACCTCTACGTTTTTGCTTTGCCGCGCAGTCAAGTCCCGGGATTACAGGGAACCCATGAAGCCGGCGATACCCGTCAGTACAATTTCCGCGGCCATGGCCGAGAGGATCAGCCCGCTGATCTTGGACAGAATGTTCAGACCGGTTTTCCCCAGTACCCGTTCCAGATAACCGGAAAGATGCAGCAGAACCGCCATGATCACCAGGCTCGACACCAGCCCCAACAGACCACCCAGCACCGCCGGCACCCGGTTCAGTTCAGCGCCGTACACCAGAATGGCACCAATGGTCGCCGGGCCGATCATCACCGGAATCGCCAGCGGCACCACGGCAATGTCGTCCCGATCCTCGTTGGGCAGGCTGGTGGCATGGTTACGAGTGCCGCTGGTCACCAGGCTGATGGCCGTTAGAAACAGCAGACTGCCGGCACCGATACGGAAAGAATCCAGGGTAATGCCAATAGCCTTGAACAGCACCGGGCCGACAAAAAACAACACCAGCCCGAGAATAAGCGCCGACAGGGTCGAACGGCGAATAATCGAGGCCTTCTCCGGCGCCGGCAGACCCCGCGTCAGCGCCAGAAACATGGTAACCACGAAAAAGGGCGCAAGCAGAAACAGGAAGCGGATAGTGCCACTGATGTATGAGCTAAAGAAAAGATCGAGCATTTGAGCGTCCCGTGGTTAGCGTTTCACGCTGGGTTTGCGGGCTTTCTTTTTTGGCTTCCGGGCCGGTCGCTTCGACGGTTTTTGTGGTGGTGGCTTTTGCGATGCCGGCTTTCGAACCTCCCGGCGTTTGCCCGGCACGGCTTCCGAAGACGAATGTTTGATCATCTCGAACAAAGCGTCCAGTTCCTTCGCCGTCAGGTCCCGCCACTGACCGGGTTTAAGCCCCTTGAGCTGGATATTCATAATGCGCACTCGTTCGAGCTTGACCACCTCAAAATCGAAGAACTCGCACATTCGGCGAATCTGCCGGTTCAGGCCCTGCACCAGGGTTATCCGGAATACGCTTTTTGACACCTTCTCCACCTTGCAGGGTTTGGTGACCGTTCCCAGAATCGGTACGCCCGAGGCCATGCCTTTCAGGAAGTCGACCGTCACCGGCCGGTTCACCGTGACCAGGTATTCCTTCTCATGGTTGTTGCCCGCCCGGAGAATCCTGTTCACCAGATCGCCGTTGCTGGTCAGGAAGATCAGGCCCTGGGAGTCCTTATCCAGGCGGCCAATCGGGAAAATGCGTTCGCTATGGCCTACATGATTGACGATGTTACGCGGCTCCGCCGGGTCCGTGGTGCTCACTACTCCCACTGGCTTGTTCAGCGCGATAAACACCAGGTCCTGCTCGGCTTTCGGTTCCACTCTCTGGCCGTTCACCAACACCGTGTCGCCCGGGAAGACCTGATCTCCCACCTGGGCCGCCTTCCCGTTAATCACCACATTGCCGTTTTCGATGTAACGGTCCGCCTCACGCCGGGAGCATAGGCCACTTTCACTGATGTATTTGTTCAGACGGGTGGAATCTTTGCCGGGCATGAAAATCCTGTCAGGTGTCTGGCCGGGAATGGAAAGCCTGAATCATCCCACTGCAAGCTACCCTTGGGCAACTAGGCCGCGGCCGGCGATACGTAGCTGAAACGTTTGCGGTACTGCTCCATGGTACAACCCGCCGTGCGCTTGAACAGTCGCCGGAAAGAACTGGCGTCTTCATAACCCACGCTCCAGATGATGCGGGCAGTCTGCTCACGACTGGACTCAAGCAGATGTTTGGCCGCCTCAATGCGAAGGTGCTGCAAGTAGCTGATCGGTGTCTCACCGGTGGCTTCCTTGAAGCGCCGTTTGAAGGTACGGGTTCCCAGGCCGGCGACAGAGGCCACCTCATCAATGGTAACCGGTTCGGCATAATGCGCCTCCAGCCATCCCTGCGCCTTTCGAATGGCCTCATCCTGATGGGCCTTCGTGCTGTAGAACGCCATGTAGGGTGTCTGTTCCTGCCGGCGGCCATCCATCACCAGCATTTTGCTGCAGGCCAGCGCCACCGACGGTGAAGCAAACCGCTCCACAAGATACAGGCACAGGTCCACGAAGGCCGTGGCACCGCCAGCACAGATAATCTGGCCGTTATCCACCACCAGCTGGTTTTCGTCCAGTCGGATATCCGGGTACCGATCGCGGAACATGGGCGCCGCCCGCCAGTGGGTTGTCGCCACCGCATCGTCCATCAGTCCGGCTTCCGCCAGCACAAAACTGCCGGTGCAGACGCTGGCAATCACCGCACCCCGGGCTTTTGCATCCAGCAACCAGCCATGGATCGGTTTCGCCGGCGCAAGGGCCCGGTCCAGGTACTCCGCACCGATGGCGGCTTCCACAGAGGAGCCCACCACGATCAGATCCGCCTGGAAGTCGTTCCTGGCAATGGTGGGCGTGACCAGGGCGCCGCTGTATCCACGTACCGGCTGGTCATCAACGGTGACCACCTGGCAGTCAAACAACGACTCATCAGTGCCAGAGGGCGGCGCTCCGCAGTAATTGGCCACCGTGAAAAAATCGAGAATCCCGTGGACCCCGGAAGCGTGGCACCGGGGCAAGGCAACTATGGCAACCCTGAACATAATTTGGCCCTTTTCGCACTTTATTAGTCAAATATGACACTCCTGCCAGGGAACCACAAGCCCTAACCTGAAATCGTCAACCACCGAACAGGAAGAAGGACTTTTCACCATGACAACACAAGTGCACGTTCAATCAGAAAGCATCCGCCAGCCAGTCGTTCCCGGCGCATCGGACACGATCGGGCTTTCAGCCACCCGCATGGCACTGCGACTTCTTGGCCGCGTGTCCCCGGAAAAAGCCGGGCGCCTGGTAAATCACATGGCGTTTCGGCCCTCGCGGCTGCCAATGCCTTCCCGCTATGAATACCTGCTGGACTCGGTCGACGGCTACACCCAGCTTCAGCACGGCGCCTACATCATTCCCGTGTATTCCTGGGGCAACGGCCCCGTTATTCTGGGGGTTCACGGCTGGTCAGGCGCGGGCATCCAGTTTGGCGCCTGGATAACACCACTTGTAGACGCGGGGTATCGTGTGGTGCTGTTCGATGCCCCTGCCCATGGCCGCGCCCAGGGTGAGCGGACGGATCTGTTTGACATGGCCGAGGTGGTCGCCAAAGTCGCCGCCAGCGTCGGCGAGATCCACGGCATCCTCTCGCACTCAATGGGCAGCCTTGCCGCCGCCCGGGCCATTGCAGACGGTTTGCAGGCAGGGTATCTGCTGATGCTGGCGCCGCCGTTGAGCCTGCGTTCAGTCATGGACCACCTGGGGCGACAACTGGGCCTCAGTGCCGAAGTCCTCGCCGTTCATCTACGCTTGATGGAAGAACAGTTCGGACCGTCCGTCTGGGACAAACTGGACATGGAAAGCCTATCCCGCGCCCTGACCCAACGCGGGCTGGTCGTACTGGATCAGGATGACAGCTCCATCGAGCCCGCCCAGAGCGAACGTGTTCATTCAGGCTGGGTGCAAGGGGACATTCTCCGCACCCGTGGATTGGGCCACCATCGGATACTGCGTAGCCCGTTGGTGCTGGATAAAGTGCTGCAGGATCTGGCGCGTACAGAATTGCACTGATGAACGGGGATCTGCGCGAGCCGCCACGTCAGCGGTTCGCGCGGACGTATACCCAGTTGGTTCCCACATTGTCGCAGACCACAATGTCGCGATTGATATGGCTACACAATGTAAGGCTCTCCGGTAGCTCGTCGTGATAGCGGGTTTTCACCCCCAGTTGCTGACGGTCCTGTTTCAGCAGTTCGTAGGTCTGGGCCATGCGTTCTGAGAAATCCACACCGCCGCTTTCCAGGGTATGAAAGGCATTGTGAAAGGCAGTGAAGCTCATGGTGTTTGCCCCCAGCCCGATGCGCAGCATCCTGGGGATATACTGATCGTAGGCTTGGGAAAGATAACGGCGCACCGCTTGTTCATCATCGCGGCTGCCAGTGAACGGCTCAAACTCCAGCCGGTTGTTTGGGCCCAGCACACCCTCGGCGAGTTCCGAACGTCGGCGGTTTGTCGCCAACTCGTAGTCGCCCTCCGGGCAACGGATCTGCTCACCATTCAGCCGGCAGTCTGCCAGTGCTTCAACTGGTCCGGGTGAAGGCTCGGCGCCCGGAAATGGGTCAGCTTCGGGCTCATCCGGCGATTCTGGAGTCTGCACCTGTGCCGGTTGTGGCAACGTCAGACCCAGTTGTTGCGCCGGGCGTTTTAGTAACAGTGCCTGGACCCGGGGAGAATTGCGGTTGAAGTCCGGCTGGGAAGGCAGGCTGGCGCCCCGGCCCGAGGCCATCACTTCACAATAAAGACGCTCAAGTTCGGAACTGGCAGCCGCCAGGCATCGCTCATCGGCTGCCCCCACAGACACTACCGGAAACAGGGCCATCAAAAGGCCAAGGACGAATCTACTCAATCTCATCCCGCTGCCCCAGAGCCACACGTGCCATCAGGTCTTCAACCCGCCGAATGGTCTCGGCATCACCCTTCTTACCGGTCAACACAACCTGCGAGCCGATCGTCGCCACATACATTAGCAGTGACAGGTCGCGGATACGCTGGGGGTCATTGCTCAGGCGTTTATACAGCTCGCAGTTCTGGCTGATTCGGGATTCGTCCACTTCATTGACCAGATCCGCCGCATATTCATTACGTCGGGCAAAGTCCCGTACCGCCAGTTCTACCTGCAGGCGCCGAATGTTTCGGGATGCATCCGTCAGCAGCAGCTCCAGAATCTGACGCAACTCGGTCTCCACGTCGCCGCCTTTTGGCTTCCAGTACTGCAGTTCGTGCAAGCGTCTATCCCGCCAGCGGTTCAGGAAGCTGGTCACCAGATCCTCATGATCCTTGAAGTGCCAGTAGAAGCTGCCACGGGTGACACCCAGTTTCTTGGCCAGGGTCAGCACCCGCAGGTTGCCAAAGCCGCCGGCGGCCACTTCCCCGGCGGCGGCGTCCAGCCAATGATCCCGGGTAAGCTGGGCTTTGTCGGAGACCTTGCGGCGGCTGGTTTTCTTCGGTCTGGCGTCAGTCATTCTGGATTCGAGTCCTACTGCTGGCGATTGGCGGCGCATTCTACATCAGCGGATCAACGGCGTCTGAAACCGTTGACCCCACCTGAAACATACATTAGTGTATGGACAAACAATACACCAGTGTATGGAACTTTCAAGTCGTGTTCCAGACACCCGATCCCAACTAACCGATGCCAGAATCAGGGAGCTGCCACATGAGTTCTGCCCATTACGACGTAAACGGCCATACCGCCGTTATCCGACTCGACAACCCACCCGTAAACGGGCTTGGCCTGGAACTTCGCCGGGGTATTGTCGACGGCATTCAGAAAGCTGAAACCGACGACGCTGTGAAAGCCGTTGTGCTGATCGGTTCCGACCGTGCCTTTTCCGGCGGCGCCGACATCAGCGAGTTCGGTACCGACAAGGCCATGGCAGAGCCCATCCTGACCACCGTGATCAACTACGTGGAAACCAGCCGCAAGCCGGTCATCGCCGCCATCAGCGGCGCCTGCATGGGCGGTGGTCTGGAACTGGCATTGGGTTGCCACTACCGCATTGCCAAGCCGGATGCCCAGATTGCCCTGCCGGAAGTAAAACTGGGCCTGCTGCCCGGCGCCGGCGGTACGCAACGCCTGCCGCGGGTGATCGGCGCAGAGCACGCCGTGAATATGATCGTCTCCGGCAGTGTGGTCCCGGCCAAGCAGTTCAAAGGTAGCGCCCTGTTCGATGAAATCGTCGACGGTGAATTACTGGACGCTGCCATCGCCTATGCCAGCAAAGTGGTCAGCGAAAACCTGCCGCTGAAAAAGGTACGGGACCTGAAAGCCAAGCATCCGAATCCGGAAGGCTTCTTCATGTTCACCCAGAACACTGTCGGCGCCATGGCGAAGAACTACCCGGCCCCGCTGAAGTGCGTTGAAGCTGTGAAAGCCGCCGTTACCATGCCGTTCGACAAGGGCATGGAAGTGGAGCGCGAAGCCTTCGTCAACCTGATGCAAACGCCGGAATCCCGCGCCCTGCGTCACGCGTTTTTCTCCGAGCGCCTGACCAGCAAGATTGCCGACGTTCCGTCTGACACCCCAACCCGCGACGTTAAATCTGTCGGCGTTATCGGCGGTGGCACCATGGGTACCGGCATCAGCATCAATTTCCTGAACGCCGGCATCCCGGTGACCCTGGTCGAAATGAAACAGGAAGGCCTGGACCGTGGCGTTGAAGCCATTCGCAAGGTCTATGAAGGCCGTGTGAAGAAAGGCCGCATGGGCGAAGACGACGCCAAGGCCAAGATGGCTTTGCTGACCCCGTCCCTCACCTATGACGACCTGAGCAACGTGGACCTGGTGATCGAAGCCGTGTTCGAAGAGATGGGCGTTAAACAGTCCGTGTTCGAAAAGCTGGACGAAGTGTGCAAGCAAGGCGCGATCCTGGCCTCTAACACCTCCACCCTGGACCTGAACAAGATCGCCAGCTTCACCAAGCGTCCGGAAGACGTCATCGGCCTGCACTTCTTCAGCCCGGCCAACATCATGAAGCTGCTGGAAGTGGTTCGCGGCGACAAGACCGCCAAAGACGTGCTGGCTACGGCCATGAAGCTGGCCAAGACGATCAAGAAGACCGCCGTGGTCTCCGGCGTGTGCGACGGCTTTATCGGCAACCGCATGATCAACCAGTACCAGCGCGAAGCCCTGCTGATGCTGGAAGAAGGCGCCAGCGTGCAGCAGATCGACAAGGCCATCGAGAAATTCGGCTTTGCCATGGGCCCGCTGCGCATGGCCGACCTGGCCGGCGGCGACATCGGCTGGGCCATCCGCAAGCGCCAGTACGAAGAAAATCCGGACATGGTGAAGATGGTCCTGGCCGACCGCATCTGTGAGATGGGCCGCTACGGTCAGAAGACCGGTGCTGGCTTCTATCGCTACGAGCCGGGCAACCGCAACGCTCTGCACGACCCGGAAGTGGACAAGGTAGTGGATGAAGTTCGCGCCGAACTGGGCATCACTCCACGCAAGATCAGCAACCAGGAAATCGTCGAGCGTTGCGTGTACGCGCTGGTGAACGAAGGTGCCCAGATTCTGGACGAAGGCATCGCCCAGCGCGCCTCCGACATCGACATGGTCTACCTGACCGGTTACGGCTTCCCCGTGTTCCGCGGTGGCCCCATGCACTATGCCGAGGAAGTTGGGCTGCCCAACGTGGTTCGCGCCATGCAGGCCTTCACTGAAGACCGTCACACTCAGCCTGGTTTCTGGAAGCCCGCGGCGCTGCTGGCCAAGCGTGCCGAAGAAGGCAAAGGTTTCGACGCCAAATAACCGGTCCACAAATACCCTCGGGGCGCCTGCCCTTTATCGATAAACAGGCGCTTCGAACGAAGGAGAATTGTTATGTCTAATGATGTTGTCATCGTATCCACTGCCCGCACGCCCCTGGCCAAATCCTGGCGCGGCGGCCTGAACATGACCCACGGCGCCACCCTGGCCGGCCATGCCATCCAGCACGCGGTCGAGCGCTCCAAGGTCGACCCCAACGAAATCGAAGACGTGCTGATGGGCTGCGCCCTGCCCGAAGGCTCCACCGGTAACGACGTTGCCCGCATGGGTGCCATCCGTGCTGGCCTGCCCGTCACCGTTGGCGGCGCCACCATCAACCGCTTCTGCTCGTCCGGCCTGCAGGCCATCGCCATGGCCGCCCACCACATTGCCGTGGACCGGGTACCGGTGATGGTTGCCGGCGGCGTGGAATCCATCTCCACCGTCCAGGCCAACGTCAACCAGAACTACTTCATGGAACCCTGGCTGGCAAAGAACAAGCCGGAGCTCTACTGGTCCATGCTGGACACCGCTGAAACCGTGGCCAAGCGTTACGACATCAAGAAAGAAGATATGGACGAATACGGCGTGCGCAGCCAGAACCTGGCCGATCAGGCGCGTCAGGACGGCAAATTCGACGACGAAATCGTGCCCATCACCACCACCATGGGTGTTGCTGACAAGGCCACCGGCCAGCTCAGCAGCCAGGAAGTGACCATCAGCCAGGACGAGGGCATCCGCCCGGGTACCAACCTGGAAGGCGTGAGCAAGATCCGCTCTGCCAAAGAAGGTGGCGTGGTCACCGCGGGCAACGCCAGCCAGTTCTCCGACGGGGCGTCAGCCTGTGTACTGATGGACAGCAAAGTCGCGGAACAGCGCAACGCTACCCCGCTGGGTATTTTCCGCGGCTTCGCAGTGGCTGGTTGTGAGCCCGACGAAATGGGCATCGGCCCGGTCTTCGCGGTTCCCAAACTGCTCAAGCGCGCCGGCCTGACCGTCGACGACATCGGCCTGTGGGAACTCAACGAAGCCTTCGCCGTCCAGGTTCTCTACTGCCAGCGCAAACTCGGCATCCCGATGGACCGCCTGAACGTCAACGGTGGCGCCATTGCAGTGGGCCATCCCTACGGCACCACCGGCTCACGCCTGGTCGGCCACGCGCTGATCGAAGGCAAGCGCCGCGGTGTGAAGTATGTGGTCGTGACCATGTGCGTGGGCACTGGCATGGGAGCGGCTGGCTTGTTCGAGGTTGCCTGATGATTTGATGGCCTGCGGCTTGGGTGGAGGTGCCCGTTGGGAGGGGGTGTCCAAAACTCGCTCCTTCGGCACGTCCATGTGACGCTCGAGCTCCGCCATCCATGGCTCCGCACGGTTTTGGACACCCCCTCCCAACGGCCACCCATAGCTCGGTGCAATGAGGAACAGGTGCCAATGATTAACACTGGATCAGATCGGCCAAGTGGAGTCCCTAAAAGCAGGCAAGAACAAACTCGAAGCGTTGGTCGGTAACGGCCTTTCAAAAATGTGCGGAGCCATGGATGGCGGAGCCCAAGCGCACACGGACGTGTTCACAGCGTTTTTTGAAAGGCCGTTACCGACCGACGCCGGCACCAAGTTTCCAGGCCCGGCATTAATACCAGCAGGCCACTCAAGATTTAAAACCATCAACCTCAGCCAACAGACAAAGAGGTAAAAAATGGACCTGAATTACACCCCCGAACAAGAGGCCTTCCGCGCCGAGGTTCGCCAGTTCCTGGACGACAACCTCCCGGACGACATCCGCGAGCGCGTTCAGAAACGCCTGCGTCACGATAAAGAAATGACCCAGCGTTGGCAGAAAATTCTGTTCGACAAAGGCTGGGGCGCCTCCACCTGGCCGAAAGAATTCGGCGGTACCGGCTGGAGCCCAATTGAGCAGATCATCTTCGAAGAAGAATGCGCCCTCGCCGGCGCCCCGCGCCAGCTCGATTTTGGCCTGCGCATGGTCGCCCCGGTGATCATGACCTTTGGCAACGAAGAACAGAAACAGCGCTTCCTGCCGGGCATCCTCAGCGGGGAAGACTGGTGGTGTCAGGGCTATTCCGAGCCCGGCGCCGGTTCCGATCTGGCATCACTGCGGTGCTCTGCCAAGCGCGAAGGCGACCACTACATCGTCAACGGCCAGAAAACCTGGACCACCCTCGGCCAGCACGCCGACTGGATCTTCTGCCTGGTGCGCACCAGCAACGAAGGCAAGCCGCAACAGGGCATCTCCTTCCTGTTGATCGACATGAACGACCCCGGCATCGATGTGAAACCCATCATCATGCTGGACGGCGAGCACGAGATTAACGAAGTCTATTTTGACAACGTCAAAGTCCCCGCCGAAAACCTGATCGGTGAAGAGAACCAGGGCTGGACTTATGCCAAATTCCTGCTGGGCCACGAGCGCACCGGCCTTGCCAACGTCGGTCAGTGGAAGGCGATGATGAAGCGCCTGAAAGAAGTGGCGCATCAGGAACAGGACGGCCAGCGTCCGCTGATCGAGAACACCCGCTTCCGCGACCGCCTGGCGCAGCTGGACATTGAACTCCGCGCGCTGGAACTGACCGTGCTGCGCGTGCTCACCGACAAGCGCGGCCCCGGCCCCCAGGCGTCAATTCTGAAAATCCGCGGCACCGAGATCGGCCAGAAGCTGTTCGAGATGCTGATGGAAGCCGGCGGCCAGGATTCCATCGCCCATATTCCCGAGGCGCTGGAGCTGGACTATAACGGCCCCCGTGCAGGCTCTATGGAAGCCACCCCTTCGGCGGGCGACTATTTCAACATGCGCAAGCTGTCGATCTTTGGCGGGTCCAACGAGATCCAGCGCAACATCGTTGCCCAGCTTGTACTTGGTCTTTAAAGAGCCATCAGCCAAGAGAATTGGAGAGACGGTCTTATGAATTTCGATCTTACCGACGAACAGCAAATGCTGAACGACTCGTTGCGCCGCTTCGTGACCAACGAGTACAGCTTTGAAAAGCGCAGCACCTTCATCGAATCCGGCAAAGGCACGGACCCGAGCACCTGGTCTGCCCTTGCAGATATGGGCCTGCTGGCGTTCACCTTCCCCGAAGCCTTTGGCGGACTGGACGGCAACGCCGTAGACACCATGGTGGTGATGGAAAACTTCGGCCGTGGCCTGGTGGTTGAACCCTACCTGGCGACCGTGGTTTTGGCTGGTGGGCTGGTCCGCGATCTGGGTAACGACGCCCAGAAGGATGATTGCCTGCCTGCTATCGCCACCGGCGAACGCAAGATGGCGTTCGCCCACTACGAGCCGGGCGCCCGCTACCATATGGCCCAGGTTCAGACCACCGCCCGCAAGGACGGCGACCACTTCATGATCAGCGGGCAGAAGACCGCGGTGATTCACGGTGGCCAGGCGGACCAGCTGGTGGTGTCCACCCGCACCAGTGGCAATGCCAACGACGAGCAGGGCCTGTCGCTGTTTATCGTGGACGCCAACGCCAAGGGCGTGAAAATCGACGACTTCGCTGCCCACGATGGCTACCGCATCGCCGAGATCAGCTTCTCCAATGTGGCGGTCGGCGCCGACAACCTGCTCGGCGAGCTGGACCAGGCCTTCCCGCACATCGAGAAGGCCATGGACCTGGGCATTGCCGCGGTCTGTGCTGAAGCTGTGGGCGCCATGGAAGCCATGAACGCTACGACCCTGGAATACATCAAGACACGCAAGCAGTTCGGCGTGCCCATCGGCAAGTTCCAGGTGCTGCAGCATCGTATGGCGGACATGTTCATGCACGCCGAGCAGTCGAAATCCATGGCCATTCTGGCCGCCAACACCGCGGATTCCGAGGACCGTGCCAAGCGGCGGGAAGCCATCTCCATGGCGAAGACTCTGATTGGCCAGGGTGCCCGCTATGTGGCCCAGGAAGGCGTTCAGCTGCACGGCGGCATGGGTGTTACCGACGAGATGTTCGCCGCGCATCTGTTCAAGCGCCTGACACTGATCAACCTGCTGTTCGGCGACGCCGATCACCACCTGGCCCAGGTCAGCGACAGCCTGCTGGCCGCCAGCGCCTGAACGGAAAAGGATTCTCTCTATGAGCGTAAAACAGTTACTGGACCTGACTGGCAAAGTCGCCTTTATCACCGGCGGCTCCCGCGGCCTTGGCCTGCAGATGGCCGAGGCCCTGGGCGAGCTGGGGGCAAAAATCGCCATCAGCGCCCGCAAGCAGCATGAGCTGGACGCGGCAAAAGAACACCTGGAAGGCCTGGGCGTGACGGTGATCACCGTCGCCGCCGATCTGGGCAATCTGGAAGGTATCCCCAAGGTGGTTGATCAGGTCGTTGATCAACTGGGCGACATCGATATCCTGGTCAACAATGCCGGCGCCACCTGGGGTGCCCCGGCGGAGGATTATCCGCCCGAAGGCTGGATGAAGGTGATGAACCTGAACGTCAACGCCAGCTTCTTTCTGACCCAGACCGTCGGCAAGCGCTGCATGATCCCGCGCAAGACCGGCAAGGTGATCAACATCGCCTCCATCGCCGGCCTGTCCGGCAACCCGGAAGGCATGCAGACCATCGCCTACAACACCAGCAAGGGTGCCATGGTTAACTTCACCCGAGCGCTGGCGTCCGAGTGGGGTCACTACAACATCAATGTGAACGCATTGTGCCCGGGCTTTTTCCCGTCGAAGATGTCCCAGGGCTTGCTGGATGCCCAGGGTGACAAAATGCTTGAACGCATTCCGCTGAAACGCTTTGGGGGTGAAGAAGACCTGAAAGGCGCTGCGGTTTTGATGGCCACGGAAGCTGGCCGGCACATCACGGGCCAGTGCCTGGCTGTGGATGGTGGCACGCTGGTTAGCTGATTCGGAGGGACAGGTTGGCCTCGTGGTTTTCGAGGCCAACGCTGACTTGGTATCAAAGAATCAGAGATCGTGTTCGGCCAGCTCGTTGTGGCGCATCATGGCCCTGAGCTCTTCGATGTACTCCACACCGCGCTCAGAGTATTTCCCCAGACCTGCTGCCAGCGCATAACCGGTTACCGGCTGGTCATTGGCACGCAATGTGGCTCGTACTTCGCGTAACGGTTCGTAGGCATCATGCTGATTGAGGTTCTGCATGTAGCGTTCAACCGACTGTTGCGGCGAATCAAAATCCGCAACCTCGTGGGTCTTGCCAGAATCACGGCTGTTCGGCACGAGCCCACAACCCTTCTCAAAGCACCACTGGCCGAAATAGTTGTTACCCTTTGTGGCGAAGCGGGATGTTCCCCAGGCGCTTTCGTTAGCGGCCTGTGAAAGAGCCAGTGAAGCCGGCACAATATCAACCCGGCTCAGCAGCTCGTCCCACGCGGCCTGATCAGACACATCAAACTCGTCCATGCGATAGTCGGCGGCGATATCTTCAATCGTGCCTTCGTCCCACCAACCAATAGAATCCTGGTCGTTGTGCCAGGCAATCAGTTCCTCACGGACTTCGGCGATTCTGGCATTTTCTTCCTGAATTATTGGCAGAAAATACCCGAAGAAGGCTTCTTTGCGTTCAGTGCCTGCTTCATAGTCCTTGAAATCAGGCGCGCCTGATCCAAGCATCAGATAGCCCAGGACAAGCACAGCCAGCACTACGCCCGCGCCAATTCCGATCTTCTTGTTGTTTACAGAGTTTGTCATCAATGCCTCAACCGATTTGCTTGAATGGTAGAAGCACTACGTGCAACAGACCCTAGCAGTTCATGCCCGATAACGCCGGAACCGGCTCGCTGGCGCTGGCCACGTCGGATTCGCAAAGATACTGGCGCGCATCAAACCGCCGCGTCTGCTGACGGAACTGCCAGGTGAAACCGGGCCAGAGCGTGGTGTTCTTGCCGTTTTCGTTCATATACCAACTTTTGCAGCCGGTCTGCCAGACCGAGTCGCCCAGTTTGGCGTGGATGGAAGCGTTGTATTTGCTCAGCGCATCCTCCTTCACTTCCACGCTTTTCCAGCCATGCTTTTCCATCTTTTTCAGGGCGTCCAGCACGTACTGGATCTGGCTCTCGATCATGTAGACCATGGAACTATGACCCAGGCCGGTATTCGGGCCCATAAGCACGAAGAAATTGGGGAAGCCGGCAATGGTCGTGCCTTTATAGGCTTCGGCACCCTCTTTCCAGGCATCCAGCAGATCCTGCCCGCCACGACCCTTTACCATGCCTTTGGGAATCGGGTCCTGGGCCTTGAAGCCGGTGCCGTAAATGATGCAGTCCACCGGACGCTCCTCGCCGTTTCGCTCAACAATGGCGTTTTCACGTACCTCGCGGATGCCGTTAGTCAGCACGTCCACATTGTCCTGGGCCAGCGCCGGATAATAGTTGTTCGAGATCAACACCCGCTTGCATCCGAAATGGAAATCCGGGGTGACCTTTCTGCGCAGAACAGGGTCCTTGATCTGGTTGCGAATATGACGACGGGCCTGGAGCTCGCCAATCTTGAGGATGCGTGGGTCACCCACAAACCCCAGCACCCGTGCTTCCAACGTCCAGTAGATGCTCTGACGGAAAGCATTCAGCGATTGGGGAAAGCGTTTGAACAACGCCCGCTCCAGCGGACGGATTGGCCGATCCGGCTTGGGCACAATCCACGCCGGTGTGCGCTGGTAAAGGTCCAGGTGCGCGGCGTCTTTCGCCACCTCCGGCACGAACTGGATCGCGGACGCACCGGTACCAATCACTGCAACTCGCTTGCCCCGAAAATCATAATCGTGGTCCCAGTGCTGGGAATGAAACTGTTTGCCCTTGAAGTTTTCCAGGCCGTCGATGACCGGATAGGCCGGTGTACTCAGTCCACCCATGCCCGAGACAACCACATCGGCACGCAGGGTTTTTATCTCGGGTAGAGCCTCGTCCGAACGATCCAGTTCATCACCCGCCACCATGCCCCGTTCGGTCATGTAATCCCAGAGCGCAGGGGCGTCACAGGTTTCGACGGTCCAGCGATGTCGGCGTTCGTCAAACCTGGCGCCGGCCACGTGGGTATTCAGCTGAACATGCTCCACCAGCCCGTACTTCTCGGCGCAATGCCGGAGATAGGCCTTGATCTCCTGCTGGCGCGCGTACATGCGGGTCCAGTTGGGGTTCTGCTCGAAAGAGAAGGAATAGAGGGCGGACTGGACATCGCAGGCACACCCCGGGTAATGGTTCTCATGCCAGGTGCCGCCGACGTCATCGCTTTGTTCGAGAATGACAAAATCATCGTAACCGGCTTCCTTGAGCTTGATGCCCATGCCCAGGCCAGAGAACCCGGTGCCGATAATGGCAACTCGTACCGACGGTTTCATGTACTCCACCTCATTGTGTGCAAAACGCTTGGCCTGATGTTCTGTGGTAGCGACTTATCAGGCGGTATACGGTTGTATACACAATGAAATTGGCGGGAGTACATGGATTGGCTGCGAATTGGCCTGCGCCAACCGATGGCTGTCCTGTTTGAACCAGATCACCGGGTTTCGCGACAGAAACTGTTCAGGAAATCTCGTGTATGACTATTTGATATATAACCTATGGCTCCATGGAATACATTGATAAACCCTGCCAACACGGTAACATTCGCTTTGCAACCGAAAGGTTCGTCAATAGGCAGTTACGCGGAGCCATGCTGAAGAGCATGACTGATAGCGAAGTACAGGCTCTCATTGCCAGACAGAATCACTAACCCATAACCGGTGTATCCGGAGGACTCAGTGACAATGAAAATAGGTATTCCAAAGGAAATCTTTGAGGGGGAAAGGCGGGTCGCCGCCACTCCTCCTTCGGTCAAGAAACTGACCGACCTTGGGTATGAGGTACTGATTGAAACCGGTGCCGGAGACGCCGCCGACTACGCAGATGACACCTACAAAGCTGCAGGCGCAAGCATCATTGAGGACACCAAAGCCCTCTTCAAAGACGCGGACATTATCCTGAAAGTCCGTGCGCCAATGAAGAACACAGCGCTCAGGAAGCACGAAGCCGACCTGATGAAAGAAGGCAGTTTCCTGATCAGCTACCTGTGGCCCGCGCAGAACCCGGAGCTGCTGGAACACCTGGCGAAAAACAAAATCACTTCGCTGGCCATCGACAGCCTGCCCCGCATCAGCCGGGCGCAGAAAATGGACGCATTGAGCGCCATGGCGAACATTGCCGGCTACCGCGCGGTGATCGAGGCAGCGAACCACTTCGGCCGTTTCTTTACTGGTCAGGTAACAGCCGCCGGCAAAGTGCCGCCCGCGAAAGTCATGGTAATCGGCGCCGGTGTTGCCGGCCTGGCCGCCATCGGCGCCGCCAACAGCATGGGTGCGATCGTTCGAGCCTTCGATACCCGCCTGGAAGTGCGCGAACAGGTGGAAAGCATGGGTGCCGAATTCCTGCAGCTGGACTTCGGCGAAGAAGAGGGTAGCGGCACCGGCGGCTACGCCAAGCAGATGAGCGACGAGTTCATCAAGGCGGAAATGGCGTTGTTTGCCGAGCAGGCGAAAGAAGTGGATATCATCATCACCACCGCCCTGATCCCCGGCAAACCGGCACCCAAGCTGATCACCGAGGCAATGGTCAAATCCATGAAGCCTGGCAGCGTGGTGGTGGATCTGGCGTCCGAGCGCGGTGGTAACTGTGAAGTTACCGAGCCCGGCAAGGTAGCCAACAAGCACGGCGTCACCCTGATCGGCTACACCGACCTGCCAAGCCGCATGGCGAAGGTAGCCAGTGACCTCTACGCCACCAACCTGACTCACCTGATGACCGAGCTGACGCCTGAGAAAGACGGCAAGCCGGTGGTGAATATGGAAGACCAGGTCATTCGTGGCCTGACGGTGGTGAAAGAGGATAGCGTGACCTGGCCACCACCCCAGCCCGAGGCTCCGGCCACGCCGCAGCACAAGCCCGGCACCGAGGAACCCTCCCCGGCCGACGTACAGGCAGCAAAAGCAGCCGCCGAAGAAAAGGCCAGGAAAAAGAGCCTGATCGGCAAAGTGGCTTTGCTGGCCGTTACCGTTTTCGCACTGTACGGCGTCGGCGCCCACGCCCCGGAAAGCTTCCTGAGCCACTTCACGGTCTTTGTGCTGTCGTGCTTTATTGGCTGGCAGGTCATCTGGAACGTAACACCGTCCCTGCACACACCTCTGATGAGTGTCACCAACGCCATCAGTGGCATTATCGTGATTGGCGCCATGCTCCATCTTGCCCAGGCGGGAAGCGTCGCCGTTGGCATCATGGCTTTCATCGCCGTACTGATTGCCAGCATCAACATCGGGGGCGGCTTCTACGTCACCCACCGCATGCTTAAAATGTTCCGCAAGTAGGAGACGCCCAACATGAGTACAGGAATGGTGAGCGTGGCCTACGTGGTCGCGAGTGTGTTGTTTATTCTGAGCCTGGGCGGCCTTAGCCACCAGGAATCCGCCCGCCGCGGTAATCTCTACGGTGTTGCGGGTATTATTATCGCCGTGGGTGCCACCCTGGCGAGTTTCGGTCCGGATGGCGGTATTATCGCCATCGCAATTGCGATACTGATTGGTGCCGGCATCGGCATCCCCATTGCCAATAAAGTCGAAATGACCCAGATGCCCCAACTGGTCGCCCTGCTGCACAGCTTTGTGGGTCTTGCAGCGGTCCTGGTCGGCTTTTCCGGCTACATCGAACCGCTGGTTGCGACTAGTGGCACCGAGCACACCATCCACCTGGTGGAAGTCTTTCTTGGCATCTTTATCGGTGCAGTGACCTTCACCGGCTCACTGGTTGCCTGCGGCAAGCTGGATGGCCGCATCGACAGCAAGGCGCTGACCCTACCCGGGCGCCACTGGATGAACCTGGCGGCCATCATTGCCTGTGTGGTTCTGGGCAGCTGGTTCCTGAGCACTGACAGCATGGGCCTCGGCATCCTCTACCTGATCATCATGACGGTCATCGCATGCGTGCTGGGCGTTCATCTGATCATGGCCATCGGCGGCGCCGATATGCCCGTTGTCGTTTCCATGCTGAACAGCTATTCCGGCTGGGCGGCGGCGTCCATCGGTTTCATGCTGGGCAACGACCTGCTGATCGTTGTGGGTGCCCTGGTGGGCAGCAGTGGTGCGATTCTGAGTTACATCATGTGTAACGCCATGAACCGCTCCTTCATCAGTGTGATTCTGGGTGGCTTTGGCCAGACCAGCAGCAGCTCGGCCGCCAGTGATGAGGAACAGTCCGTCTACGAAACCAGCGTGGATGAAGTCTGCGAGGAACTGCGCAACGCCCGCTCGGTGATCATCGTGCCGGGGTACGGTATGGCTGTGGCCCAGGCGCAAAACGGCGTCAGCGACATGACCAAGTACCTGCGGGACAAGGGCGTGAATGTGCGCTTCGGCATTCACCCGGTGGCAGGTCGTCTGCCCGGACATATGAACGTGCTGCTGGCCGAAGCGCACGTGCCCTATGACATCGTTCTGGAAATGGACGAAATCAACGAGGACTTCCCGGATACCGACGTGGTGCTGGTGATTGGTGCCAACGACACGGTCAACCCGGCGGCCGCCGAAGACCCCAGCAGCCCCATCGCCGGCATGCCCGTGCTTGAAGTCTGGAAGGCGGGGCAGGTTGTGGTGCTGAAACGTGGTATGGCGTCCGGCTATGCCGGTGTGGAGAACCCGCTGTTCTTCAAGGACAACACCCGCATGTTGTTCGGCGATGCCAAGGAAAGCGTCGACAAGCTGGTATCAGGCCTGCGGGGCTGATATCTACTCCGATCGGGGGCTTAAAGGCCCCCGACGGTGTCAACCCCGAGACTGTGTTCCCCCTGAAAAGAAGCGTTCAATCTGCTTGGCCTGGCTCTGGCCATCCCGGTAGCCCAGACTGATCAGATCCTTGCAGAAACGCGGGTCGAACAGCAAAAAGCTGGCAAGACTGGCGTTACCATCCGCTCCAGTATCCGATGCCCCTGCCAAACGGCGCAGTATCAGCGGTAAACCATCAAGATACTTTGCAGCAATCTCGTCAATCGGTTCAGACGGGGATATTTCCAGAATATCCACCGGGCTCAGATCCAGGCCAGCCTCTTTCAATTTCTTCTGGGGGATCAGCTCCAGCAACTGGTTGATCATCCGGGAGCGCTCAATATCGTAATCCAGCGTATCCAGAAAGATCCCGTTAAAAACGTGTCCCAGAACCTGGGTCATTGTGGGCATACCGGGTTTTTCCGGCCGCTTGACCGTGCTCATCTGGTTGGCACTGACACCCACCACCATCACCTTGCGTGCGCCCAGACGCAGGGCCGGGCTGACGTGGGCCATCTGGCGGGTTGCGCCATCGCCGAAGTATTCACGATTGATAGGTACCGGCGGGAAAAGCGTGGGTATGGCTGACGAGGCCATGATGTGATCCAGCCCCAGCTCGGTTCTTGTACCGGCACGCTGCCCTACGGACCAGCCCTCCAGCCCATCGATACCCTCGAAGAAACAGACGTTCTGACCCGTGTTATAGCCACAGGCATTCAGCCCCACCGCATCGATATGACCTTCGCGGATAGTCTGGTGGATGTTCTCCAGATTGATTTCCCGCTTCAGCATCTTCCGCAACGGCGCATTATCCAGAAGTGATATCGGGCCGCTCTCGATCGGGCTGCTGATGAACTTGCGGGCTACGGAACTCAGGCTGCGCATCAGGCTGAACGATCCGGCACGGTAGACCCGATCCATGGTCAGCTCCGACCACACTTTCTCCAGGTGATCAATATTGTGACGGAACAGACCGCGGCTGCCGGCAAGCGCCATAGCGTTAATGGCGCCGGCAGAGGTGCCGATGATGACGTTGAAAGGGTAATGCCAGTCCGGATACATATCAGCGACGGCGCGCAGCACGCCTACCTGATAGGCCGCACGCGCGCCGCCGCCAGTCAGAATGACACCGGTTCTGGTCATGCCGGCTTGATCTTCTGCTTGCGCCTGCTGGCAAAGGGATTGTTGATGCTGGAGTCCTTGCCCTGCAGCTCCGCTTCCGGATGGTTCTTGGTCATCAGTTCCTTGACCTTGGCGATATGCTGTTTCGGGGTATCCACCATAATCAGATACTTGCCCGCTTCGATGTCCTGGTGGAACGGCTGTATACGGTAGTTTTCAGTCTGGATACCACCGAATCCGCCCACCCAGGCGCCGGCGGCGACCACGAAGATAAACAGGGCAATCCAGGCGGCAGCCGGCATATTCACAAATTCCAGCAACGCCAGGGGCACAATAAATGCCAGCGCCAGTACAAACCCGGCAATCGCGCCGCGCTCTACAAAGCGGGGCAGATCGGTTCTGTCCAGAACAGAAGCCGTGTGCAACTGGTGGGTGTACAACCCGGCCTCATCCTTACTGACGATGTGGAAACGCCAGTCAGTTACACCGTTCTGATGAAGGTCGTCGGAGATTTCCTTAGCACTGTCAATTGAAGAAACCAGATAGAATAAACGTACCATGGCGACTCTCCTTTTTAGCCAGCAAATAAGAGATCCTACTCCTGTAATCTAGCTCAAGATCACCGGTTTTACTTACTCTATCTCCACCTTCAACCCAGTCGGGGCGGTTCTTCAACCCCCCAGGTTACGCAACAGCATGATCGGACCTGTGAGTGAAACGCCCCAGGCAATCAGTGCGAGAAGGCCGTCTCTGGAAATCATTGCCATTCCAAACGCCACCAGGGCCAGGCCGGCGATGCTGGAACTGAACGGAACCACCTCCGTGGCGGGCATAACGACGGAAATCACCATGCAAGCCAGAGCCATGGCATATAATCCGGGGCCTTTAACCAGCAACGTGAACCTGGCACGGGTCATGCGATCAATGTTTCTGGCAAAGGGACGCAGCCACTTCAGACCCTTGAGCAGTCGTTGACGGGGTATTTTTCGCCTGACAATCAGCTTCGGCAGCCAGAAATGTTTCAATCCTAGCAGCACCTGCCCGAGGGTGAGCAGAGTCAGCATCCCCATAAGCGTCGGAATCCCGGGCACGCCACTGAGTGGCGTGACCAGAATGATACCCGCCAGAAGCACCATGGGACCAAAGGTTCTCCGCCCCACGGAATCCATCATCTCCCCGATGGACACAAAATCGCGGCCCTGGGCGCCGGATTTGATCCGGTCCAGCAGTTGCTCCATATTTGCCGGATCCTGATGCCGATCTGTCGATTCCTGATTGGGGATAGCCGGCACCCTCACTCGGTGGTGTTGTAGACGTAGGAGGAGACGGTGCCGTCTTCGTTAAAACGAACCACCAGATCCGTCGTTTCCGCGTCTCCGAAAGCAGACCAGCGATACTTGCCGTAGGTCCAGGTGCGCTTGCCATCTTCAATGCCGGTGCGCCAGGGGTCACCGAACATCGCCTGAATCTCGGTTCGGGTGGTCTCGCCAATCGTGATTTCGTCCACCTTGTGTGTCGCGAAATCCTTGCCAACGGTCGCGCAACCCGCGCCCAACACCAGTACAAAAGCCACCATAAGTGCCCGAATAGATTGAATCCGCGTCATGCCATGCTCCTTGGAACGGTCAGTGTGTACTGGCAGCATAACGCATATGCCAGGTTCAATGGCTTACCCTCAGATTACGGAACCATTAATCCATGGAACAAAAAAAACCCCGGCCTCGGCCGGGGTTGAAAGCTTGCACTTCAAGGAAGGGATTGCGTGCAAATCATCAATAGAGTTTGGTCAGCGACTTTTTGGCGAAGGCCTCGACATCGTCGATCCGACCCTCCTTCACCTTGATCAGCCACTCCGGATCCTGCAGCAGGGCGCGACCCACGGCGATCAGCTCGAATTCATGGTTGGCCATGCGCTCCACTAGCTCATCGATGCCGGACTGTTCCACCGCTTCTTTCTTGCTGGCGAAGGTGCCGCTGATGAAGTCTTCGGTCAGACCGACACTGCCCACGGACATGGTGGGCTTGCCCGAAAGCTTCTGGGTCCAACCGGCCAGGTTGAGGTTCGAGCCCTCGAATTCAGGCTCCCAGAATCGACGGGTCGAGGCGTGGAAAATATCCACACCGGCGTTCACCAGAGGCTTGAGGAACTGCTCGAGCTCTTCCGGGCTGTTCACCAGCTTTGCCTCATAGTCCTGCTGCTTCCACTGGGAAAATCTCAGCATGATGGGGAAATCCGGTCCCACACGCCCGCGCACGGCCTCTACGATTTCCACCACAAAGCGCAGACGGTTCTCCAGGCTGCCGCCGTACTCATCGTCACGCTGGTTGGTGCCTTCCCACAGGAACTGGTCCAGCAGGTAACCGTGGGCACCGTGAATCTCAACGCCGTCAAAACCCAGCGCTTTGGCATCCTGAGCGCCGTCCGCGAAAGCCTGGATCACGTCATCAATGTCTTCCTTGCTCATGGCCTTGCCATTGGGCTTTCCGGGCGCAAACAGGCCGGACGGACTGTAGCCGGGAACGCTGCTGTTGGGCTCTGTGCCCCCCTTGCGAACAGCACCCACGTGCCAGAGCTGCGGGAAGATGGCACCGCCAGCTTCGTGGACTGCATCGACCACTTCCTTCCAGCCTGCAAGAGCTTCATCACCATGGAAAAACGGCACATTGGGGTAGCCGTTCGCGGCTTCGTGGTTAACGGTCGTTCCCTCGGAGATCAGCAACCCGACGCCACCTTCAGCGCGGCGGCGATAGTAGTCCACGACCTGCTGGCTTGGCACGTGGCCCGGCGAGAAATTACGGGTCATAGGCGCCATCGCCACGCGATTTCGCAACGTCAGGTTATGGATTTCGAAACGCTCGAATACGGGGCCGAGGTTCATGCTCATAATAGATCGCAACCTTATCAATTTGGTCTCTTTACGCAACTCTATTGAATCTGGTTTTAAAACGCAACCCTATTCGCTACACTCTTTCCATGGCTAGAAAACGATTTGACGATTCAAACTGCTCCGTCGCCCGTGCACTCAACGAAGTGGGCGACTGGTGGTCGCTCCTGGTGGTGCTGCACGCAATGTATGGCACCCGACGCTTCGTGGACTTTCAGAAAGAGCTGGGCATCGCCCGCAACATCTTGTGCGACAGGCTCGCACGGCTGGTGGACAATCAGGTTCTGAAAAAGGTTGAGGTGGGCGAACACGGCTCCCGCTTCGAGTACCGGTTGACCGAAAAGGGACGGGATCTGTTCCCGATCGTGGTGGCACTGCGGCAGTGGGGCGACAAATGGAACCCGGCGCCGGAGCAAACGCCTCTGGATCTGCGGGACCGGGAAACCGGGGAACCGATTCAGCCAATCACCGTGCAAAGCTCTGACGGACGCCCTCTGTCTGTAAGAGACGTACTGGTGAGGGAATCGGTACCGGCAATCGGAACAGCCAACAAAAAAGCGGTGTAAACACCGCTTTTTTGTTATTGGGTTTCAGGTTATCCCTGACGCTGGGCCTGTCCCGCACCGGCTGATCGACCGCCACGGCGTCCACCCGGTCCAGCATTCTGACCAGTCGGACGACCCTGCCCACCCGGGCGACCACCGTTTCCATTGCGATTCCGTGCCCGACTCGGGTCGGCTTTTGCTTTGGGCTTCAGCGGCAGGTTATTCTTCGGCTCAAAGCCTTCGATCTCTTTACGCGGCAGCTGCTTCTTGATCAGCTTCTCGATACCCGCCAGCATCTTGCCTTCATCGGCACTGACCAGTGACAGCGCATGGCCGCTTTCCCCGGCACGGCCGGTACGGCCGATACGGTGCACGTAATCTTCCGGCACGTTAGGCAGCTCAAAGTTCACTACCTGCGGCAGCTGTTTGATATCCAGACCGCGGGCCGCAATGTCGGTCGCCACCAGTACACGAATATCACCCTGCTTGAATTCTGCCAGCGCCCGGGTACGGGCACCCTGGGATTTGTTGCCGTGAATGGCGGCGGCGGTGATACCGTCACGCTCCAGCTTCTGGGTCAGACGATTGGCGCCGTGTTTGGTGCGGGTAAACACCAATACCTGCTCCCAACCGTTGTCCCGCACCAGCTTGCTCAACAATGCTGTTTTCTGGCTCTGATCCACCGGATAGACCGACTGCACGATAGACTCTGCAGAGGTATTCCTGGCGGCCACTTCCACCTGAACCGGATCATTCAGCAGGCCCGTGGCCAGCTTGCGGATCTCGGGTGAGAAGGTGGCGGAAAACATCAGGTTCTGACGCTTGGCTGGCAGCATAGCCAGAATCTTGCGGATGTCGCGGATAAAGCCCATGTCGAGCATGCGGTCGGCTTCATCCAGCACCAGCACTTCCACTTCATCAAAGCGCACGGCGTTCTGCTGGTAAAGATCCATCAGCCGGCCGGGGGTTGCCACCAGCACGTCCAGACCCTTGCGCAGCTTCATCATCTGCGGATTGATTTTCACACCGCCGAATACCACGGCAGATTTGGTCGGCATGTAGCGGCTATACAGGGCAACACTGTCGTGTACCTGCGCAGCCAGCTCGCGTGTTGGGGTCAGAATAAGCGCCCGTGGGCCCTTGCCCTCGCGAGGTTTGGCAGACAAACGCTGCAGCAGTGGCAGCGTGAAACCGGCGGTTTTGCCGGTACCGGTCTGGGCCGCGGCCATCACATCCCTGCCGGACAGCACAGCAGGAATAGCCTGGGCCTGAATGGCAGATGGGGTTTCATAACCCTGATCGGTAGTGGCACGCACCAGTTGCTCGGACAGGCCGAGTGAAGAAAAACTCATATAGGATCAACTCTTGATAATTCAGCCCCCGGACTTTTACAGGCAGGAGCAGAAACCATGATTCAGTCATGGAAAAAAGACGACTACAGTCACGCGCCAAAAATGGGGTGACGTCCTCTGACAGGTCGTATGGAGGTTCGCACAGGCTAAAAGCCAAAAACTGCGGGAATCCCTAGAGGCAGGATGATGAGCACCCTAACAGAGTGCCCAGACAATAGCTATAGACAGTTTCTACCGGGTCGCGGCAGTGGCAAAGTTATCAAGCGCGCCGGCGATTTTTCCCAGCACCGCATCACAGCCTTCAATACCGTGGCGCTGCTTCAAGTACATGGGGTCGTTATACCCCAACCAGACCTGGCCGGACTCGTCTTCCCAGATCAGCGCTTTCTGAGGGAGATCAATGGCGACGCTCTGGGCACATTGCATTAGCGGCGTACCTACTTTCGGATTCCCGAAGATCACCAGTTCCGTGGCCCGCAGCTCAAGGTCCACCGAGGCCGCACCGGCGGTGTGGTTGATGCGATTCATGACCGTCATGCCCTTGTCCTTGAGTAACGTAGTCAGTTTGTCAGCCGTGGCAGCTACGCTGTGGCTGCTTTTAAGCGCAATAACACCCTCGGCGCCGAAAACAGAGAGCGGCATGAGCAGACTGACCACCCAAAGCAGATGCTTGAAACGAACGTTCATAAACGAGCTCCTTCGGCAGTGCGTGTGGTCAGCATAGGCCACACTATTGGCATCTGCGCGCTGTATCCTCCCGAAAGTGGTACAGTTTGATTACACATTCGTAAGGATAGGCACAAAACGTCCAAAAACGAGGTCCATACATGACTCACGTCCACAAACGGGGCATGGCCCTGATCCTATTCCCGCTTGCACTGACAATCACCGCCTGCAGCCAGCCCTCCGCTGAACAGGCCAGCGCCGAAATCGGCAGCCCCGAAGAGACCGGCGTATTACAGGTGGCCACCCGAAACGGCTCCACCACCTATTATGTGGATCGTCACGAGAACCCCATCGGGCCGGAGTACAGCTTGGTCAGCAAGTTCGCTGAAAGCAAAGGGTGGACCGTGGAATGGACCATGTATGAGTCTACCGCCCAGGTTCTGGCTGCGCTGGAGTCCGGGAATACACACCTGGCCGCAGCCGGGCTGACTCACCTGCCCTCGCGCACCGAACGCTTCACCCGGGGTCCTGCCCACACGGAAATCACCGAGCAACTGGTATGCCACCGGGAACAGCGACCGATGCCGCGCCTGCCGGAAGAAATGGCCGGAGTCGAGATCAGGGTAACGGCGGCATCCAGCTATGTGGAAACCCTGAACAAACTGGCGGGCCAGCACGAGGGCATTGCTTTCACAGAGGATGATGAATTAACCACTGAAATCCTCCTTTCGGAAGTGGCCGAGCAGGATCTGGACTGCACCGTCGCCGACTCCAACATTGTCCAGGTCATGCGCCGTCACTTCCCGCATCTCGAAGTGGCCATGAATCTCTCCTCCGGCAAGAATCTGGGCTGGTATGCGCCAAAGGCCTTTGAGGGCATCGCCGATACGGCTCACGAATGGATGAACAGCAGCGCCGGCGATGAAGCGATTGGCGATATGGAAACCCGGTATTACAGCTACATCGGTGAATTTGACTTCGTCGATCTTCGAGCTTTGAACCGTCGCATTGAAGACCGTCTGCCCGATTACAAAAGTGAGTTCGAGGCTGCCGAGGAAAAAACCGGCATGCCCGCCGATCTTCTGGCCGCTTTGTCGTATCAGGAATCCCATTGGGACCCGGCCGCGGTCTCCCCCACTGGCGTTAGAGGCATCATGATGCTGACTGGCAACACCGCCGAGTCACTGGGCGTTACTGACCGACTGGACCCGGTTGCAGCCATCGACGGCGGCGCCCGATACCTGGCCGATCGCCATCGCCGCCTCCCGGACACCATTCCGGAACCGGACCGCACCTTCCTGGCACTGGCCAGTTACAACATTGGCCGCGGGCACCTGTTGGACGCCCGCCAGCTGGCGAGAGACCTGGGCAAAAACCCGGATTCCTGGGAAGACATGGCCGAAGTGCTGCCCCTGAAAGCGGACAAGCGCTACTACCCCAGCACCCGTTACGGCTATGCCCGTGGCTACGAGCCGGTCCACTATGTGCAGCGTATCCGCAATTATCGTGATGTTATTCAGGGAGCGTTTGAATGAGTCGATCACTGCGGCTGCTGGCCTCCCTGATTCTCTTTCTGCCCGCCTTTGTAGCGGCGCAATCGACTTCCGATCCGATCCGCGTTGGCATCACCGAGGTGCCTCCGTTCATCATGCAGTCGAACAGTGGCGATTGGGAGGGCATCAGCGTCGACCTATGGCGTCAGGTGGCCGAGAACACAGGGCGGGAATACGAGTGGGTGCCGCTGCCCTTCAGTGATCTGCTGGCACAGGTCCGCGCTGGCGAGATCGACGTCGCCGTGGGCGCGCTGACCATGACGGCCGAGCGGGAAGCCGCCTTTGATTTCACCCATCCGTTCTACCAGACGGGGTTATCCATTGCGGTTCCCCCGGCATCGGAACAGGGCCTGATGTCCAGTCTGCTAAGCCTGCTGAGCTGGGAATTCCTGAGCGTGGTGTTATCCCTGGCCGCCCTGCTACTGGGCGTCGGCTTTGTGCTGTGGCTGTTCGAACGCAGGCAGAACCCCGAGCAGTTTGGCGGCACCGCGCCACAGGGTATCGGTTCCGGGTTCTGGTGGGCGGCGGTCACCATGACCACCGTGGGCTATGGCGACAAAGCGCCCATTTCCCTGACCGGCAGGATTGTGGCGCTGGTCTGGATGTTTGCCGGATTGATTATGGTGGCCAGCTTCACGGCAGCTATCACCTCCTCCCTGACGGTCAACAACCTGCGTACGCAGATCCAGGGACCGGACGATCTGATCCGAGCCAATGTCGCGACCGTCAGTAATACTGCCAGCGAGCAGTATCTGCAGGAACAGCGTATTCGCCATCAACAGTACCCGGATCTGACATCGGCCATGGAGTCAGTGGCAAACGGCGAGACAGACGCCGTTGTCTACGATCGGCCGCTGCTGCAGTACCGCAACCTGCAAATGGGCGCCAACCGTCTGACCCTGCTTCCTGGCATATTCCAGAAACAACTCTATGCCCTGGCCTTACCGGCAGGCAGCCCATTGCGGGAACCGGTCTCTGAGCAGATTCTGAACGTGACGGAAACCGATGCCTGGCAGGACACCGTCATGAAATATCTGGGCCAGGATCAGTAGATCCGGGCGGCGCCCTCCGGGCGTGTCTTGAAGCGCTTGTGCAACCACAGGTACTGATCAGGATGCTCCCGGACCGCGCCCTCAAGGAAACGATTCCAGACTTCCGTATCAGCAGCAGAATCCTGGCCGAAGCCTTCCTGTACCGGTGAAAAACGTATCTGGTACTGGCCATCAGGCAGACGCAAGTGGCTGACGCAGATGACCGAGGCGCCGGACACCTTGGCGATGTAGCTTGGCGAGGTAATGCAGGGCGTATCCACCCCGAAAAAGGGCACAAACACCTCGGTTTTGTCGCCAAAGTCCTGATCGCAGGCAAACCAGACCTCGCCGCCCTTTTTCAGGTAAGACACCATGGGCCGAAGCTCCCGCTTGGTGAAGCCCCGAATGCCGGGATGTTGGCGACGCCCACGCTCTATCATTCGGTCAATCACCGGATTTGCGTTGGGCCGGTACATGTAACCGGGCTTTTTCAGGTGGCAGGCAATCAGCGGCAGGGCAAAGTCAAAAATACTGTAGTGGCCACCAATAAGCAGCACTCCCTTGCCTTTTTCCTGCGCTTCCCGCAGATGTTCAAGCCCTTCGACCTGAGCATTCGCACAGTAGCCGGACATATCCCGCCACCACGCGTGCAGGCTTTCCATAACGCCACGGGTACAGGCCACGAAATTTGCCTCTATCAGCCGTGAACGTGACGCCTTGTCCATCTCCGGGAAACACACTTGCAGGTTCGTATCGGCCACTTTCCGGCGAGATTTCAGTTTACCTTCCAGTACCTGGCCCAGCCAGGCGCCGAAGTTCTGTTTGGTGCTCATGGGTAGCAGGGAAATAAGGTAAAGCGTGAAAACCAGCGACCAGGACGTCCAGTAAACCGGATGCCAGAGGGGCCGGCCTGTTTTTCTTTTTTTGCGGGACATGAATCAGCACTCTCCAGTGAAAGTTGTCTCCGGAATGTGCCGCGAATCCTGCCACAAATAGCGTCAGGAAAGTACCGGAGACATCTCGTCCTGGCTGTTTTTCTGTTTACGCGGGTCTGCAATAAAGGTGAGATGACCGTCGTCTATGGGCCCGTAGCGAAGGGTTTTGATGTCCGACTTGTAGTTCTGGGTGACCCGCCAGGGGTCATCCAGGCCCTGACGTGGCAGCCGATCATCGGCGCGGCGAATGTAACCTGAATCCAGACCGCCCATCACGGTATCGTCGGCGCGTCGGGCATCACTATCCCTGGCCACACAGACCTGCAAATCCCGGGCATCCATGTAGTTCAGCACCCGGCAAAGGTACTCAGCGGCAATGTCCACCTTCAGGGTCCAGGAAAGGTTGGTATAGCCGAACACCATTCCCGCATTGGGCACGCCCTCGACCATCACGTTCTTGTACACCACCTTGTCCCGCATCACCACCGGCTTGCCATCGACAACCAGTTCGGCACCGCCGAGCATCTGAATATCCAACCCGGTGGCGGGGATAATAATATCCGCTTTCAGCTCCTCGCCGGACTTCAGAAGAATGCCGGTCTCCGTGAAGCGCTCGATGTGGTCCGTTGCCATGGACACTGAACCGGCCCTGATGGCCTTGAACAGGTCACCGTCTTTCACCACGCACAGGCGCTGGTCCCATGGATTGTAGCTGGGAGTGAAATGGCGCATATCAGCCTTGCCGTCCAACTGTTTGCGCACCGTTTTCAGCATCCAGTTGCGCATCATCCTGGGTCGCTTGCGGGACAGGTTGAACAGCAACCGGGCAACAGTGATGTTGCGGGCTCTTATCAAACGGTAAGCCAGTTTCGAGGGCAGGGTCCGCTGCAGAAAGCGGGCAATACGATCATCCGATGGCAACGGCATCAGGTAGGTTGGCGAGCGCTGCAGCATGGTCACGTGCTCTGCCTCTTCGGCCAGCGTGGGTACCAGGGTGACGGCCGTGGCGCCGCTGCCGATCACCACCACTTTCTTGTCCGCATAGTCCAGATGCTCCGGCCAGTGCTGCGGATGGACGATCTGGCCCTGGAACGCGTCTTCACCGGGGAAGTCGGGCTTATAGCCGGCGTCGTAGTTGTAGTAGCCGGTGCAGCCGATCATGAAATCGGCCGTAAACGTGAGCCTTTCACCGGTTTTCTCGCGCTCCGCCGTAATCGTCCAGCAGGCGCTCTCTGTGGACCACTCCGCGCGCTTGACCGCCAGGCCGAAACGAATATGCGGGGTCACGTCATAGTCGTCAGCGGTTTCGGATACGTAGTGCTTTATAGAGGGTCCGTCCGCCAGTACCTTGCCGCCTGTCCAGGGGCGAAAGTTGTAGCCGAAGGTGTACATGTCCGAGTCTGAACGGATACCGGGGTAGCGGAACAGGTCCCAGGTTCCGCCCAGATCATCGCGGCGCTCAAGGATGGTGAAGCTTTTACCCGGGCAATCCCTCCGCAGATGACAGGCAGTGCCAATGCCCGACACCCCTGCGCCGATAATCAAAACATCTACATGCTGCTCACTCATACCTGCCCTCATCGGCCTGATTTCTTGTCGTCATCTCCCCGTGCATTCTAGCCTAAGTGATAAGGACAGAAATTGGCCGGAAAGGTCGCCAAGGTAGCAATTCCGGTCAGTCTCAAATCTGTTCTCTGTTGAATCAAAATAAAAAAAAGGCCCTGCCATTTCAGACAGAGCCCCTTATTGTCGTTGCTGAAACTTTGGCAATCAGGCCTTTCTGCGACGCGCCACAAAGGTACCTACCAGCCCCAGGCCCAGCAGAGCCAAGGTTCCTGGCTCGGGTACAGTCACAGACGAAGTGTTGAAGTTGTCGAAGCCCAGGCCAACACCTGAATCTTTGGTTCCGGTGAACACAAAGTCGATACGATTGAATGCTGCTCCACTGAGGTTAAACGTCCAGGGCAGGCCATCAAGGGACCCGGCTCCATTCGTTGAACCTACGGGGCTAAGCATACTGTCTATCAGGTTAGCCCCATTGTACGCGCGGACATCCCATTGTTCGGTTCCCTGACTGTTGTTTCCATCAATATCCCAGATCTGACCGCTGGCAGCGTTTACCGCGGTGCTGTAAATAATAGAAAGATAAACCCCATTGCCACCCCGGGATCCTACTTCCCCGCCCGTGCGAACAAACCAGTCACCGAGACCGGGAGAAGCCAGGAACTGCTGGTCGTAATCAGAATTCTGATCATTCAGGAACCCCTGAGGATTGGCATCAGCCTCACCCGACTTTTCGATAAATGCGCCGTCAAAAGTTACCCCGTCGGAGGCTTCATACTGATCGGTAAGGGCGTCGTTATCACCCAGGCCGCCGCCGGGGAGGCTGCCCACATCTTCAAAGTCAATCAAGGCAGCGGCCGCCGGGCCTGAGACCAGCAACGTCATTGCAGTGACAAAACACATCTTCTGGAAATTCATAAGTTACATCTCTATGTCTGCTGAATTTGCTATTGAACAGAACTTCAGCAAGACCTGTTCCACTCCTCAAAAAGCCCGTGAAAACAGATAGGTGTGTGAACTCGAAATAGAACAGGAGAAGTTTATGTAAATTAACTCGACACAATTGGCCGTTTTTGGCAAAAAGAAAACGGATTTACTTTACAGGGTCGACTATGAGCCCGGCCTCATCTGACTCATTCTCAGCTGAACACCCGACTGGCCTCTTCCACCACAATGCCGTGGCGCCTGGCCAACTTTAGCCGGTCATCGTCATAGCCGCCGCCAATCACCGTAGCGACGGGTATGCCGCGCGCTTTAAGCTCGCGCAAAACCCGGTAATCCCGCTCCCGGATGCCGGATTCGGTGATATTCAGCCTTCCCAGCGGGTCACCGGCGAACACGTCTACCCCTGCATCGTAAAGGACGATGTCGGGCTTCGACATTGCAAGCGCCTGACGCAGTGTGCGTTCTACAACCTTGAGGTAGTCCCCGTCTTCCATTCCATCCGGCAGGGCCACATCCAGATCGCTCACCTGTTTTTCGAAGGGGTAATTGCGTTCACAGTGGACGGAACAGGTGAACGCATTCGGCTCATTGGCCAACAGCCGGGCGGTTCCGTCGCCCTGGTGCACATCCACATCAAATATCAGCACCCGGTCTACCCCGCTCTGGCGCAACAACACGTTGGCCGCTATGGCCAGATCATTGAGGATGCAGAACCCGGCAGCGTGGTCGAAATGTGCATGATGGGTGCCACCGGCCAGATGGCAGGCAACGCCGTATTGCAGCGCCAACTGCGCCGTCAGTACCGTGCCCGACGGTGCCAGAAACGTCCGCCGCACCAGCCCTGTGCTCCAGGGCAGGTTCATCTGCCGGGTCTCCCGGGGAGACAGGCGGTTACCGGCGAAGCGGGCGAGATAGTCCGGGCTGTGGGTCTGGGTCAGCCAGGCCTGTCGACAGGGTGCCGGACGGTAGCTGTTCTGCCGGGTGAGCAGTCCATTCGACCGCATGTGCTCCGCAAGCAGGCCGAACTTTTCCATGGGGAAACGGTGTTTTGCAGGGAACGGAAAACTGTAATCCGGATGATGGACTATGGGAATCAACATGCACTTTCCAGTAACCAGTGATCAGGTATGAATGTACGGGCACTGTTGCAGCGAAGATTGCAGGTCATTCATAGTGAGGTAGATAGTGCGCCAGTGTCCGGAACAGATCGTATGCTATTGCGTCAGTGACTTAACCCATTAAAAAGAAAGGTGTCCCGGTGTCCACCAGTGTCCAGATAAGTGATATCCAGCTTACCTACCCGACAGAATCCGGGACCGTAGCGGTGCTCAAAAACGCCTCGCTCACAATTCCGCCTGGCGACACTCTGGCAATTACCGGCCCCTCTGGTAGCGGCAAAACCTCACTGCTTCTGCTGCTGTCCGGGCTTCAGCGCCCCACCTCCGGCGAAATCCTGGTAGGCGACCAGCGCCTGGGGGACATGGACGCCAATACCCTGGCCGATTGGCGCAGTGAGCACCTTGGCATCATCTTCCAGTCGTTTCATCTGCTGCCAGGTCTGACCGCCCTGGGAAACGTCAGCCTGCCGCTGGAAATCGCCGGGCAAACCGGCGCCCGGGAGCAGGCCAAGGCCATGCTGGACGCAGTAGGACTGAGCCATCGGCTGCAACATTACCCGGGGCAGCTTTCCGGCGGCGAGCAACAACGGGTAGCCATTGCCCGAGCCCTGGTGCATCAGCCGAGCCTGTTGCTGGGGGACGAACCCACCGGCAATCTGGACCAGGAAACGGGTGAAAAAGTGCTGTCATTGCTGTTCGACCTGCACAGAGAAAGCAAATCCACCCTGGTGCTGGTCACCCACGACGAGCGCGTGGCCCAGCGTTGCCAACACCGCGTTCGGATGGACGGCGGGCGTCTGTATGAGGACTGAGCCTCCCAACCGGCCACGTTCGGCCAGCATCCTGTGGATGCTGAAATTCGCCATAACCGACCTACGCTCCCGTATTTCCGCGCTCAGGGTATTTCTCGCCTGCCTTATTCTGGGTGTCACCCTGGTGGCGGCCACCGCCAGCCTTTACCGGGTGATCGAGCAGAGTCTACTGGCAGACACCCGGGCGCTGATGGGCGGCGATGTGGAACTGGATGCCAGTGAACCGCTTCCAGACGCCGTGCTCGAATGGGTAAGCGCCACCGGAAAGATCGCCCTGATTCGGGAGTTCGACACCATCGTCAGCAGCGAAAACGGCGACGGCTTCTTCAGGGCCGAGATACTGGTTCCCGATGCCGCCTACCCCCTGTACGGCGAGCTGCAGCTGACACCGGACCAGTCACTGGCAGAACTGAGTGACAAAAAGAATGGCAACTGGGGCGCCATTATCGACCCGCTGCTTGCAGAGCGCCTGGGCCAGTCCATCGGGGACCAGATCCAGATCGGCGCCGCCACCTTCCGCATCAGCGGCCTGATCCAGAAACAACCGGACCGCCGACTGAACGCCAACTGGCGCGGTCTGCCGATCATGATTTCTTCACAGGCAGTCGAGGCCACGGAACTGATCCGTCCGGGCAGCCGCGTGGATTATGAATACAAGGTGAAGACCGACCAGAACCTGGACACCTGGCTGAACGAATTCGAGCAGGCCTTCCCCCAGCCCAATTGGGACACCACCACCTTTGCCGAACGCAGCGAACGCATTGCCGAACGGCTGGACCAGATCGCCACGGCGCTGATTCTGATTGCCTTCACCACCCTGTTCATCGGAGGCCTGGGTGTAGCCAACAGCATTCATGCCTATCTGGATGAGAAGTTGGGCACCATTGCCACACTGCAGACGCTGGGCCTGCGCCGCAAACCCCTGGTCGTCATCTATCTGCTGCAGATCGGCCTGTTGGGCAGCCTGGCGGGGCTGATTGGCGGTGCCATCGGGCTTGGGCTGTCTGCTGTAGCCATCGCGGTGGCAGGCGATGCCTTTGCCGTGGCTGGGCCTGAGGGCGCTGGTTCCTGGTTGTCCCTGTGGCTGATACCCCTGTTATTAAGCTGGCTGTTCGCGGTGCTGACAGCCTACGTGTTTGCGCTACCGGCGCTGGCCCGGGCGCTTGCGGCATCGCCGGCCGGGCTTTTCAGGGGTCAGGTGCAGGCCGCCCCGAACGAACCGCATAGCTGGCGAATCGCCAGTTATGCGCTGCTGGCCGTCTATATTGGCGCCACACTTTTCTGGCTGCCTTCACCGACACTGGGGTTTCTGTTTCTGCTGGCCGTCGTTGTGCTCTGGGGACTACTGGAAGCGCTGATCAAGGGATTGCGCCGCGGCGCAAAGGCACTCGAAAACGGTGGCTTTGCCGATCGCAGCTTTGCCAGGCGGCTGGCGCTGGCCAACCTGCATCGGCCGGATTCGCCCCTGCGGGCCACGTTATTGTCCCTGGGGACGGCTCTCACACTGGTGGTCGCTTGCACCCTGGTTGTCACCACTCTGCTGCGGGCACTGGAAACCACCATACCCGCCGAATCCCCGGCGCTGATTCTATATGAGGTGTTTCCAGATCAGATGGACCGGACGAAAACCGGCCTTGAATCCCTTGATCCCACCAGCAAAACCGAGCTGCTGCCGATGGTTCGTGCACGCCTGGCACAAATCAATGATGCGCCCATTTCCCGGGTGCTTGCAGACAATCCCCAGGCCAGGCGCGAGGCCATGGGGGATGAGTACAAGCTCAGCTACCTTTCCGGCAATCCGGAGGGCCTGGAACTGGTCAGCGGCCAGTGGTGGAGCACACCTGCCCCGGAAGGCGAACCTGCGTACATGGCCATGGAAGACCGGGAAGCCAACCAGCTGGGGCTGACGGTCGGTGACCGGATTGAATTCACCGCCCAGGACCAGCCAATCAACGCCGAAATCCGGGCCATCTACCGTCAGAAAGGCCTGCAGACCCGGTTCTGGTTTGAAGGAATTCTGCAAAATGGTGCTCTGGAAGGCCTGATCGGGCGTTACGTTGGTGCGGTTTACCAGAGCGACACGGCCGCGAAGAAATCCCAGCAATGGCTGGCGCAGAACATACCCAACGTGATCACACTGCGCACCGCCGACTGGCTGGAAACCGCCGGTGACCTGCTCAACAAGATGGCGGCGGGCCTGGCGGCAGTGGCTACTGTCAGCTTGCTGGCAAGCCTTCTGGTGCTGTCCAGCGTGGTGAGTGTCAGCCGCAGGCGGCAACTCTATGAAGCCAACCTGCTCCACTGCCTGGGCGCCCGACACCAGGCAATACGGCAATCGATGCTGCTGGAAACCGGCCTTCTGACGTTCCTGGCCACGGTGTTCGCCACGGCCCTGGGAGCGCTGATCGCCCTGCCACTGGCGTCTGAACTGCTGAAACTGCCGGCAGGGGATCTGTGGTGGATAGGTGCACTAGTGGCAGGCGCCGTCAGCTCACTTGCACTGCTCGGCGGCTTGCTTCCCACCCTGCGTGCCATGCGTCTGGACCCGGCGTTGTTGTTGCGGAGCGAATAGCACAGCACCTAGGCCGCCCATCACCGCTACTGATTCGCCAGGGCATAGTCGATGGCGGCACACACGGCTGCAACCTGCGCACGATTGCACTGCTCAGGGCTCACGTCGGCGCTATCCGGATAGACCTCGGTCGTGGTCCTGTAGGGGGCGCCGGTCATACTGGCGCACAGGCCGAGGTGACTGAGCGGGTACCGAATGACGCCTTGATCAGCTACCGGTGTTCCGAAAATCTCGCCCTTGTCATCAGCGGGCGCGATATGAGTGATCTTCGCCACCGCCTCGATCAACGCCTGCTGAAATTCGGGCTGGGGGCTTTCGCTGTCATCCACCAGATAGAAGCCGTCGGGAATTTCACCCGGCTCGAACGGCTTTCCGTCACGGGCGGCCAGCGCAGGGCGGAATTCGGTTTCGTCGGAATCAGTGGTTTCATGCAGGTCGATATGCAGCAGCGCCTGATCGCGGATAGGCGCCACCAGTTTCATCAGTGCCGCTGATTCCTCAGCCGAACCGTCGCTCCGGAAGGAACGGTTCGGGTCAACCGCGTTCGCATTCCAGCGATGAATGCGCTCGTAAGCCCAGGGACTGACGCAGGGCGCAACCAGCAGATTGACCCGGCCTGCGTAATCCTGGGCATGCTGACCAACGAATTGCAGCGCACCATGCACGCCGCTTGTTTCATAGCCGTGTACCCCACCGGTCACCAGCACCACCGGCAGCTCGTCATTCCAGTTGCGGCTGCGGATCGCCATCAGCGGATAACGGTCGGCGCCATAATCCAGATGCCCGTACTCTTCCACGTCGAAACGCGAGCGCAGGCGGTCAATCACACTCAGCACGTCGGACTCGTAACTGCGTTGGCGTGTCTGTTTTGACAACCACTCGGCGTGCTCCGCATCCGCCCAGGGAATGCCGGGCGTGCCGATTGGGTAGGGTGCCGTAGCCGAGCTCATAGCAGTCTTTCTCCATTCGTAGGCGCGCTGTGTTCGCGCATGTTAACGGTAAATCGCACGCTCCCTTGCATCCTTTTTCTGTTCGGGTCTTCCTTGATGTTTGTCGCCGACAGGGAATCCAGATAGTCGGCCGGAACGCCTGTTTCTTTCGCGCCCTGTATCACATGATAAAGCCCGCCGCGAATACAAAACAGAAATAGAGTAATGACACCCGCAACACGATCAGCATAATAACTCCGCCTTACGCCCAAAAGCATACGCAGCTACGGAGTGGAGCCAAAGCCGCAATGTAGTAGGCGTCGCCGTGCCAGCACTTGTCAGGTGGGCATGACACGCTCCGGGATGATTTAAACTTTCTCATCAGGTGGAGCGCCTTCCTCGCACTTCTTGCAGTTTAAAAGAGATCCCAGCATCTCATTTCGTGTTTCCAATTTCTCCACCCAAGGCCGATTCTGCCACGGAGGATTGTGCCTGACATGTTGGAAATGGCCGCAAGCTAATTCTGCTACCCAGTCGTCGAATTCGTCTTTGTGGAACCCCGAGATCGGTTGTTTCATAACCTCCTAACGCGAAACTAAGCGGCGCCCTGACAAGGGCGCTGGCGGCGGCCGCAGGCCGGAAAGACGTTCCACGCCCAGAACCCCGGAAACCGGCAAGAGATGAATGATGCCTACGAGCACCAGCAGGCCTGTGACAACTTTCTCCATGTTTGCCTCTCTTCCTTGAATTTAGCGCGGAGCACAGCGTGTCGGAGCGACAGCGAAAGTGCGTCCGCCAAAAGCCCCTGATTATGTGATCTTAGCCTACTCTGGCAGGCCCTCGAACTCCGGCACGTCACCAATAGCCCCGTCCCAAAGCGCTCTGCTCGATGTGAAGATGTGCGCAGTTGGCAACACAGAGACTTCATTATCCAAACACCCTGCGGGAACGACGAGCAAGCCTGGGATCTGATTGTTTGGCAATGCTGAGCCACACAGTTTACAAAAGCTTTTGTTATGACGAGTGCCTGGAAGCGTAAAGGAAGTCACAGCAAGTGCACCCGACCGCCAGACCAATTTAGCTGACTTTGAGAATAAATTTGCCGCATGGGCCGAACCCGTATCTTTTTGACAATGCCGACAATGGCACAGGTAGAAGCTATCGAATTCACCTTTGACCTGAAAGCTCACCGTGCCGCAAAGACAAGAACCGAAATGATCAGTCATGAGAACCTCTTCCGTGGCCTAGAGGTGAAGTGCACATAGCGCCAAGCGCACCGGTGAGTTTGACGTAGCGAAGCGGAGACAAAGGCATCCGAGTGACGCGCCTGGTTAGCTGTTCCCAAGCATGTACGCACGAAGCTGCCGCTCCTCTCGCATGACATAAAGAACGAGAACCCGCTTCTTATCTTCACGATAAAAAATGCGACACGGGGGAACCACTACCTCCCTGTATACCGAATTAGGAAGCTCTGGAGGAATCCGTCCGGATTGGGGAAAATCTTCCAAGCGCTCGGTCTTATCGAAAACTTCTTGGACCAGATGACTTGCGGCAGCAGGATTATCCAGAGCAATGTACTCAGCGATGGCATCCAGTTCTTGAAGGGCAGGCTCCGTCCAGATTACTTCAGCCACTTACTCATTTTCTCCCTGGCCTCACTTTGGCTGTACGTTCTTCCCTCCAGTAAAGCACGCTCTCCCCGTGAGAGCCCTTCAAGCAGCTCAAGCCGGCGCTGCATAAACTCATAATCCTGCACATCGACAAGGTATGCGGATGGCTGACCATGCTCCGTGATCAGTATCGGCTCTTTAGACAAGTGCAGATCTGCCAGAATCTTTGTGGCTTGGCGTTTGAGGTTCGTAACAAGCTCGACTTTCATGGGCTCACCCTGAATCAGACTGAAAGTGGCACTATAGTATCACTTTTCGCGTGAGGCAATCACAGCTAACGCCTTGGGTAAGCTGCCGTTGCGGAGCGCAGCGTAGTACCGGTCAGCTTCACCCACTGGTTATGAGGTAGACGAATACTACTCGTTCACAATCACCTGAAAACCGCCATAAATAAGCCGACTTCCATCAAATGGCATTGGGTTTTCCTGCATTCTTGGGTCGTCCGCAATAGCTTTCATACCGGCGTCCCTAGCCTGTCGTGACGGCCATGTGACCCATGAAAAGACAACTGTTTCATCTTCCCGACATTGCACCGCCTGTTTGAATGACGTCTTTTCACCCGCCGGGATGTCATCGCCCCAACATTCGACTAACCGAGTTGCTCCATGTTCTTTAAACAATTGAGCCGCTTCAGTCGCGTGGCGAATATACTCCTCTTTATTTTTTGTTGGCACTGCTGCAACGAAGCCTTCAACGTAGTCCATTTTTGATTCCCTCTTGCCTCAACGCCCGGCACATGCCCCGGTTTGGAGCCGCGAAGCGGCGGAAAAGCGGTCTCCGTGATGCCGCTGGTTAATCACTGTACTTTTGGACAAGAGCCTCAGTTTCATCAACCTTCTCGACTTGGCCATCCCCTCGGTATTTGAAGAACTGCCCCTCATCATCCTTAAAAACTTCACCGGCATTTATGACGACAACATGCTTCGGAGGAATTACTTCCAGTTCGCCGGTATTCTGGTCGATCAAATAGACAACACCTGCTGAGGTTTCAAAAAGCGAAAAGTCGGGAGCTGCTGAAAATGTATTATTATCACACCCTGTGAGAATAACAGTTGCCAGAAGAATCCATAATCTCATCCGAGAGTCTCCAATAGGATTAACGCTTTGGCTTTGCGGCGTACCGGAGCGCCAGCGTAGGTGCGTCCGGCAACAGCCACTTGTTATATTTTTTGTGCAAACAACTCGATTGATCTACGGCCTCTCTGCATTTGAAAAAAATCAATTTCTCTTCCTTCGAGAGCGTTCCTTAATCTATCAATATCGGCACGGTCAGCATTTAGTCCAAAATATATCCTATCCACCGCTTCCGGAGGGTGCCCAACGCAACGAACGCGGTCATCAGGACCTTCAGCAAAATCGTTCAGGAGCAGTCGATACTCTCGCTCATAAGACCAATCCGGCGCTTTAATATATAGAAAGTCCTCAGAGCGATTTTCCTCCCCCCCCATTCATCATACGACTTAAGATATCTGGCATTTCAGTAGTGTAATCCGTGTCTTGATGATGGTAGAGATCAAGGGACTCGGTCAGAACATCAAGGTCATACCGAACACAGAAACCGGTATGAGAATTTGCATAATGACTCCACATCAAAATATTCCGATTACACCGAGACAGGCAAAAAATGAAGCGCCTAAGGGTTGCGGCGATGACGACCTCGGCATACGGCCAAATTTGATGCTCGTGAATCCGCCCCTCCTTTTCGAGTTGTTTAACTCTATCCAATTCCTCAGAAACCAATTGATGGAACTGGGCCTCATTTAGCATCACCGAATTGGGCTGTTTATAAAGGAAGCCCGCCATCGAACGATATGTAAAAAGGGTAAGCGGTGGTTTGCTATCAAATGGATCGTTGAAGGTTTCGCCAATGGCAAACCACATCTGGTTATTGACCAGCGCATTAATGTGGTTTTCTAAAAAGTTGCGATATTTATACAGATGCATGATCCCCATCGAATATAACGCCAGCAGCATGCGCGGCTTTGAAATGGAGGCGAAGCCGCAATGAAAAAGACGTCGCCTTGCCTGCGATTGTTAGGGCTAGTGCGGCAATTGGTACGAGACATTGCCGTTATTCACCTTTATGTACTTACGCTGCTCAAGGTCTTTCACAATCGAGCTTAGCTGATGTTCCGACAGCTTCTCTGTGAACAGCGAATTGATGGTGTTGGAAAGCGTCTTCACCTTGCGAGGGCGAGACTGCCCCCGGCCTGCCAGGTTTTTAACAATGGCGGATACCATATCGTCGGTAGAGGTAGCCGTGGACATTCTTACTACTGGAATTTCCGCCAAGTCTCGCTCACGCTGGATTTTGATGCTACGCGATTTGAGATGCTTGATCAGCGTGTCAAAGCCGGTATCTCGGGAGATGATGTGGAAGTACGCACCTGAGTCCTTGGCTGCCAGCTCACCAATGTAATAGGCAATGTGAAAATCGAGAGCGTTTTTGCCGGTGCCCGTAATTTTAATATATTGCGCAGCATCCCCAAGGCCCTGCATCGCTGCAGCCAGATCAAACGGTATCTTTGCCTGGTTGGCACCAACGAAAACCAACACTTTGAAAGGGTGCTGCTTGAGAACCTCCAGATTACTCGGCTGCACATTTTCAAAATCTATCAGAACATAGTTTGTTGCCAAGCAGGCTCTCCTTGTTTCTTTGCCCTAACGCTGCGGTGACCGGCGCCGGCGCGACAGCGACGGGAACCAAAAGCACACAGCTTTTGGCGTCCGGTTGACCGATTGGTTAGATTTACTGTCCAGATTTTTGACCATTGATGCCGTAGTCGACAATTGACTGAGTCCTTGCATCGTGGAGTTTGCGACGTTTTTGACCTTCTTGAAGAGCGAGTATGTCTCGATACTCCGCTTTGACAGCAGCTTGCTCGTCCTCACTCAAACTGTTCCACTCTTCTCCGGTTAAACCATAGTAGGGAGCGGCACACCCTTGTATTCCCAGTGCTATAAAAAATATTCCAATACAACAAAGCAGACTTTTCATACGCTTCCTTTCAGAAAAATCTAACGCCGAAGCACAGCGGCGACCTTGGAATGGCGACGAAGGAGCCATGGAAAGGGCGTCCGGTGGCCATCGGCCGCGTACTGCTGCGCCTTGTTAACCATTGACTCTTCGCCACTGCGAAAACCCATACAGCGGAGCACCACTGGAGACACAACAGAGCTCAGCGCCAGTTATGACCCAAACCGAGCCAAACTCACGACAAAGATCGCTCAAATTGGCAACCAAGGTTGCCCAAGAAGCATCCTTGCCGATGAAGTTGGCATATAACAACAAATGTAGCTCTCTGGAATTCGAATATCGCTTTCTGACTTTGCTTTCTATAGCCCGCCTGAGTCTTTCATAAGCGTACTTTTCGGCTACCACTCCATCCTCAAAATGGTGTGGATTGCCTGCTCGATATTCGAGATTTCGCTTTCGTCCCTCGTCCAGAACTTCTGTGACCTGGAATGGAAAAACTTTACCTAGCGCGTGAAAAAGAAAGTCATAGTCGCGCTGCTCGTCTTCCTCTGCTATCTCTACCTCACAGGGTCCGATATGGTTTTCGTACCCCTCGGAAAATACTGCCGCACACCACATTTCTCGCAGGCGATTGTTCGCTCGCTGAGTGACGAATGCATCGTCTCCCACAAGCGCCCTCTCATGCGCTACATATTCAGAAAGTTCAAAATGCTTAAATCGGGCCATATGGTTAACGCCAAGCTAAGCGGCGCCCTGACAAGGGCGTCCGGTGGAGGCCGAAGGCCGGAACGAACTTAAGCGCCTTGTTAACGAATTTAGCTGTCATAGGACCGAGCTTCGAGCACATAGCCACAATCTGGATTGGAGCACAATGAAACAACCTGGCCTCCTCCGGGGACGTCCATGGAAAGCAGTGCACCGCACTCAGGACATTTGGGAGACTCCCGTTGCTCAACGCTGTTGGCAGCCATGTGAGACTGGATAATATCCTTCAAGACCAGATCGAAGGTGGTTTGTCGCTCTTTTGCTAGCTCAGAGATATACATGGCCTCATCCAGAGGTAAATCGACTTCAACCTTCGGCATCCAAACCTCCCTATCGTTAACGCCAGCGGTAATGGGCGGCAACGGAGCGGAGCGCAGTTGGCGTCCCGTTGACCGCCTTGTTGTGCGTCATTTTCGATACTCCTCCATGATTTCCCTCAGCCTCTCCTTGTACTCAATCTCGACATCCGGCCCGCACCTACCGACCTGGTCTTCAAAAATCGGATTCAATGCTGTCTGGTAATAGCCCCCATTTGAATCAATCGACTGAATCGTGTACTCGGTGCGCCATTCCCACAGATTTTTACTTGGCACAAAGGTGAAGTCGGTGCCTTTGCCCCAACGTGCCATGTCTTCTTCCGATCCATCCAAATTTCTAAATTTACAATAAAAGTACGAACCTTCATCAGGTTGTGACTCGGCAGCCTCGGGAGGGCTTTGGTTCACACGAGTACATTCAGCTTGGCTGATTCCGAACTCTTCGCAACAGCTAATTTGGCTCGTTCGGTCTGAGTGGGCGAGGCATACCCTCAGGTCCATATTGTCCACCGATGCCAAAGCCAACGGGAGGTAAAACAAGCAAACGATGAACAATGGCAGTGTTATTCGTAACACCCGAAAGGCTCCTTCCTATTGTTTTGTTCAATAAAGCTGTACCGCACAACGCCTTGGGTAAGCTTCCGGTGCGGAGCGCAGCGTAGTACAGGTCAGCTTCACCCACTGGTTATGCCGCCGACCGCTGAACCTTGACCGCCACGAAGAAAATCAATGTCGCCAGCACCACGACGATATCCATTATGATTGCTGGTGCGGCTTGGCCTAAAAATTCTTGGCCGTAAATCAGGACCAGTGACACGAAAATCGCCTTGCTTATCGCACCCATCGCAGCGGAAAAGACCCGGTGCCTCTCGACTAGTGCTCCGTATATCAAGACGAGCCCTATAAGGCCGACGAGGGCTGACCAGCTGCGCACAATGATTGATTGAAGGCCACCGTCGAATGAAGCGCCGAACATTGATTCAAGTGCAGCTTGAGGCGCTACAAGGCCATAAAACATGGTAGCCGTCAGCAAGCCTGACACCAGCATGACCCACTTAAAGTTCCTTTTGACGAGTTCCATAATTCCCTTATGTGCTTATAGTTGATGGCAGCTTGTGACTCTGCCCTGCGGCATAACGCTTTTGTTTAGCGGCGCCCCGACAGGGGCGTCCGGTGGAGGCCGTAGGCCGGAACGAACTACAACAACTTGTTAAGTGATTCCAGGCTATCAGGCCCACCATCCAACCGAACGCACTCGGCAGACTCTTGCTCCCAAGGGGCAGCGGACTTTGTATGAAGGTGAGCAGAAATCCTCGATGTATCCAATTCATCGAGTAAACCGGCAGGAATCCAGACCATTCCGCTGCCCCTCAGGCTGTTAGGAACCGGACTACCGCATACTGAACAGAAATCGCTTCGGAAGCCGCTGGGCTTTATGTAGGATCTGATATCACTTTCGCCTGACACCCAACGAAAAGCGCTACCCTGCACAAAAGTGGCAGCATTAGCGGCTGCTCCTGTGGCTTTGCGACACAACGAACAGTGACATTGATAGAGGTTGCGAATCTCCTCTTCAATTTCGAACTTCACGTTTCCGCAGAGACATTCACCTTTCATCGATCAGTCCTTTGACACTTAACGCCGAAGCACAGCGGCGCCACGTCGGTGGCGTCCGGCGGCCATCGGCCGCGTACTGCTGCGACTTGTTATGGGCTAGGAGCACAACACCCTGGCCCTTGTTGAATCGGTGGACAAGGTACTGTGCCGTATGAACAAAAAACACAGCAGTCTCCATGCTTGGGCTTTAGTAGAACTTGGCAAGACTCACACTCATAGAAATACTGGCATGAGTCGGTAGGCATGGTTTCCGTTTTCTGGTGACCACAGTTTGGACACTCGATTGTTGATTCCAAGACTACATCGACCATAGTCATGCCCTCCCGAAAGGTATGAATTTCAGCCCCATCCACGCTGGACTGTGTCTCAGCACAGAAACTGACCAAGCCTATAACGCTGAGGTAACCTGCGCCGGAGCGCCAGCGGAGGGGACCAAAAGCGGTACGCTTTTGGTGTCCGGTTGACCGTATTGTTATGGCTTACACCGCCGAGCCCCGCTGGAAGAAATACTCTCAGTGGCAATGGTAAGGCTTTGAACCTGCATGGCAACATTGCCCGGCTGGGCTGTCTTTTCGGCAACCGCCCCCATGAGCGAACGCCGTCGACGCGAACAAAACAAGAACCAAAATTAGCATTATTTTTTTCATGGTCATTCTCCAGGATTGAGGTGCTAGCGCACCGTGCAACCTCCATGTTCATTGCCCTCCAACTATCTCGGCACAACCTGAAAAATGTAGACGAAATGTACGTAAAGTGCCATAACAGCAATTGGACTGATGCCTCAGTGCTTGCACAAATCTGACCGCTTCATGATTACGGTTTTGCCAATCCCAAGAATTTATAAATCATAAGCTTAGCCCGCTGGGCTAACGCCAGCCGTTCATTACCTCAAGCGTCTGTCGCATCCGCCTGACATGGCTTCCTTCCCAGTAAAGCTGCCGACATGTGGCGCAGGCCAGCACCTTTTCCCCCGGCCATTTGGGGGCACCGGGATAAAAGGTGTTTATTTCCTGCTCCCTGGCGGTATGGAGCGGGGTGTTGCAGTTTTTGCAACGGCTGAACGGATCAAAGCACCAGTCCAGGTCCAGCCGAAGGGTCAGTTCCCGCAGGCGTTCCTGCTCGCCCTGCTCCGTCAGATAAATCACGTAGAAAGGCGCGCAGGCAAACTCCAGCAGGTCGGTATCAGCGGTGATAATCCAGCGCTGCTCTGCCAGGGCCTGGTCCACCAGCTGCCGGTCCGTCGCGCCCTGGGCAGGCACGGCGGTATCGTATCCGGCGATGCGAAGCCACTGCGCCAGGCTGTTGAGCATCTCGTCGCACAGAAAGCGCAGTGGCGCCAGTGAACACAGGCTGCCTTCAATCACGTTGCTATTATCCCGGCCGGCATCACGCCGGCTACCACTCCAGTTGAGCCCCAGTCTGATACTCAATTACGCGGGTTTCAAAGAAGTTCTTCTCCTTGCGCATGGTGGCTTGCTCATCGAGCCAGGGCGACACGTTCTTGGCCCCTGGGAAGGGCTCTTCCAGCCCCACGGTCCGGGCGCGGCGGTTGGCCACGAAGCGGAACTGTTCGCTGTGGTATTCCGCGGAATAACCCAGGATCGGGTCCCGCAGGATATAGTTGGCGTAGGCGATTTCAGCGGCTTCGGATTCCTCCCACATCTCGCGCACGGCTCTGGGGTCAAAGCGGATGTTTTCCTCTTCCACGATCTGGTTTACCACTTTCAGGCCAAACGAGAAGTGCATGGCTTCGTCCCGCAGAATGTACTGCAGCTGTTCACCGGTGCCGCGCATCAGTCCCCGGCGCTGCAAAGCGAAGATGGGGCTGAAGCCGTTGTAGAACCAGGTGCCTTCGAACACGGCGGCAAAGAACAGGTAGGACATGATGAATTCCTGCAGGTCGTCCCGGTTGCGCAGGTTCATGTCCGAGCGCATGGCGGCGTCCAGCCGGCGGTTTGCCATCTGGATCTTGCCGTTGATGGCGGGCACCACGCGGTAGCGGTTATAGATCTCGCTCTGGTCCAGGTTCAGGGTTTCGATGCAGTGCTGGTAGGCCCAGGTGTGCATGGCCTCTTCGTACACCTGCCGGGCCTGGTAGATCTGCAGTTCCGGGGCGCTCATTTTTTCCATCACCGCCAGGCCAATGTTGCGCATGGCCAGGATGTCGGAGGTGGTCAGATAGGCCAGGACGTTTTCATAGACGTGCTTTTCCGCCGGGTTCAGGCGGTGGTGGTAGTCGTGGACGTCCTGGGCCATGTTCACATCCAGCGGGGTCCAGTGGTTCTTGTTGGCATTCATGAAGTACTCCCAGGCCCAGGGGTACTTGAACGGCGCCAGCTGGTTGATGTCGGTGTCACCGTTGATAACGCGTTTGTCGTCGACGTTGACCGGGGCCGGGCCTTCTGTGTTCGCCGGTCTGGTTTGGGGGTTTGGTTCGTCGTCCCAGTTGAGCATGGGTTTGTCTCCTCAATTATTGGCAGGCTTCGCAGTCTGGTTCGTCGATGCTGCATACCTGGGGCTGCGGCGCGGCAACGGGGGCGGTTTTCTCGGCACCGGTGGCCCCCAGCGAGCGCAGATAATAGGTGGTTTTCAGGCCGCGCTCCCACGCCAGCTGGTACAGGGCATCCAGTTTTTTACCGCTGGGTTCTGCCATGTAGAGGTTCAGGCTCTGGGCCTGGTCCAGCCACTTCTGTCGCCGGGAAGCGGCTTCCACCAGCCAGCGGGCGTCGATTTCAAAGGCGGTGGCGTAGCGGGCTTTCAGCTCTGTCGGGATGCGGTCGATCTGCTGCACACTGCCGTCGAAGTACTTCAGGTCGTTGACCATCACGTTGTCCCACAGGCCTTCGGCTTTCAGATCCCGCACCAGTGACGGATTCACCACCGTGAACTCGCCGGACAGGTTCGATTTCACAAACAGGTTCTGGTACGCCGGCTCTATGGATTGGGCCACGCCGATGATATTGGAAATGGTGGCGGTGGGTGCGATGGCCATCACGTTGCTGTTGCGCATGCCGTTCTTCGCCACCAGCTCCCGCACGGGCGTCCAGTCCAGGCGGCTGTCGGTGTTGACGGACAGGTTGCCCTCGCGCCGGCTTTCTTTCAGCAGGTTGATGGAGTCGATGGGCAGAATGCCCTGATGCCACAGGGATCCTTCATAGCTTTCGTAGGCACCACGCTCCCCCGCCAGGGTAGCCGACGCGCGTATGGCGAAGTAGCTGATCTGCTCCATGGACAGGTCGGCAAACTCCACTGCCTCCGGGCTGGTGTAGGGCAGGTTCAGTTGATAGAGCGCGTCCTGGAAGCCCATCAGCCCGAGGCCCACCGGGCGGTGTTTGAAGTTGGAGTTCTTTGCCTGAGGCACGGCGTAATAGTTAATGTCCACCACGTTATCAAGCATCCGTACGGCGGTGTTCACTGTGCGTTCCAGGCGCTGCACATCCAGCTCGCCGTCACGGATATGGGCCGCCAGGTTGATGGAGCCCAGGTTGCACACGGCGATTTCGTCGGCGCTGGTGTTCAGGGTTATTTCCGTGCACAGGTTTGAACTGTGCACCACGCCCCTGTGCTGCTGAGGCGAGCGCAGGTTGCAGGGGTCCTTGAAGGTAATCCAGGGGTGGCCGGTTTCAAACAGCACGGTCAGCATCTTGCGCCACAGCTGCTTGGCCGGGATCTTTTTGGACAGAGCGATCTTGCCCTGCGCCGCCAGCGCCTCGTAATGCTCGTAGCGCTCCCGGAAGGCGTTGCCGTACAGATCGTGCAGGTCCGGCACATCGCTGGGGGAGAACAGGGTCCAGTCATTATCCTCGCGCATGCGCTCGATCAGCAGGTCCGGTACCCAGTTGGCGGTGTTCATGTCGTGGGTGCGGCGGCGTTCGTCGCCGGTGTTCTTGCGCAGCTCCAGGAACTCTTCGATATCCAGGTGCCAGCTTTCCAGGTAGGCGCAGACCGCACCCTTGCGCTTGCCGCCCTGGTTGACGGCAACTGCGGTGTCGTTCACCACTTTCAGGAACGGAACCACGCCCTGACTGCTGCCGTTGGTACCCTTGATATGGGAACCCATGGCCCGGACGGGAGTCCAATCGTTCCCCAGTCCGCCAGCCCATTTGGACAGCATCGCGTTATCGCGAATGGCGCCGTAAATATCTTCCAGGTCGTCCTGAACCGTGGTGAGGTAGCAGGATGACAGCTGGGAATGCTGGGTGCCGCTGTTAAACAGCGTGGGCGTCGAAGCCATGTAATCGAAAGACGACAACAGGTCATAGAACTCGATGGCACGGGCGTTGGGGTCGTCTTCTTTCAGCGCCAGGCCCATCGCCACCCGCATGAAAAACACCTGGGGCAGTTCCAGCCGGTCGCCTTTCCAGTTAATGAAATAACGGTCGTACAGAGTCTGCAGGCCCAGGAAGCCGAACTGGTAGTCCCGCTCCGGTTTCAGGGCGGCACCCAGTCGCTCAAGATCAAAGCCTGCCATGTCCTCGTCCAGCAGTTCGTACCCGATACCCTGTTGAATAAAGGTGCTCAGCGCCAGCGGGTAAACCTCTGCCAGTGGCATCGCAAGCGGCAGTTCCAGGGCGGTGGCGGTTTCCAGGCGCAGCTGTTCCAGCAGCAGGCGGGCGGTCACGGCGCTGTAGTCCGGTTCCTGTTCGATGCGGCCCCGGGCCGTCATGATCAGGGCCGACAGCACTTCTTCCTCGGCAATGCCGTCGTACAGGTTGCGCAATGCGCCCTCTACCAGGGATTCGCCGTCGATATCGTTCAGCCCCTGGCTGGCGTGCTCTACCTGCACTTTCATCAGCCCCAGGTCCAGCGGCGCCACTTCGCCATTGGCCTTTTTGATGGTCAGGGTCGGGTGGGCTTCCACGGGCGTGTGCAGGGCCCGTTCCCGGGCGTGTTCCTCCCGGTAGAGCACGTAGGCACGGGCGACTTTCTGTTCTTCCGCCCGCATCAGTGCCAGTTCCACCTGATCCTGGATATCTTCGATGTGCACCTTGCCGCCGGCTTTCAGGCGGCGGCTGATGGCCTGGACCACCTGGCCGGTGACCCGTTCCACCGAATCGTGAATGCGGGCGGAACCGGCGGCGGAATCGCCTTCCACGGCCAGAAACGCCTTGGTGACGGCCACGCTGATTTTGGACGGGGCAAAACCCACCAGTGCGCCGTTACGTTTGATGACTTGCAGGGTGTCGGTCTGGGGTTCGGATTGAGAGTGTGATGGTGAGGCAGGCTTGGCTTCAGCCAGGGCAGAGGCGGACATAGTGTTCTCCTGAATACGCGTTGTTTTCCATAACCTTCGCGTATGCAGAGAGAATCGGAGGTGCCACGGTGGGCCCACGCAACACCGTAGGTCGGATTAGGCGAAGCCGTAATCCGACAATGGTGACGAGTCCGATCTGCTCACCTTTAAAACGCGAAGGTGCAGTTGTATCCATGGCCTGTCTTCGGACTCAGGGGCGTGAACCTTTACAGTTCTGCCTTGCGTGGCGACTTCCCGGCTTTCGCCAGTGTCTTGATGCCACGCTCGTTCCCCAATACCGCTGCGCGTCAGTTCCGGATTCTCACCGGATTCCCGATACCAACATGCTCACCGTGATTACAAAATAATCACTACATCTGGTATCTGACCAAGGATGAAAACACTATATACATGGATAGCAGATTCTACAAGGCAGGAGGAAAAGGTCCAGTCGATCACGACGGACCCTCGGATCCATGCAGCGCCTTATAGCGTTCGTTCAGCTCAACCCGAATCGCCCGACGTTCCTCGCCATTGGCGTAACGCCGGATCTGCAGGTCCGTTTCTGGTTTCAATGGCGGCACCTCAACGGCTTTGCCATTCTCATCAACCGCCACCATGGTGAAAAAACAGCTATTGGTGTGTCTGACCAGCTTTTCCCGGATATTTTCCGTGATCACTTTAATGCCCACCTCCATAGAGGTGCGCCCGGTGTAGTTCACACTGGCCAGAAAGGTGACCAGTTCTCCCACGTGAATGGGTTGGCGGAACATCACCTGGTCTACCGACAGGGTGACCGCATAGGTACCGGCATAACGGCTGGCACAGGCGTACGCCACTTCGTCGAGAGATTTCAGCAGGCTGCCACCGTGGACGTTGCCGGCAAAGTTGGCCATATCCGGTGTCATCAGTATCGTCATTGTCAGTGTTGTAGATCCGAACTCCATCACGCTTCCTCCGCTATTGGGTGTTTCAGTATAGGCGGAAACAAAAAGGCCCCCCGGTTATCAGCCGGGGGGCAATCACCACGTGACAGTGTTAACTCAACGCTGGCCGATCAGTGGCTGATCATCCAGGGACGCATGGACGGGAACATCTTTTTGCCGTCGGCGGTGTAGAACAGCATGGATTTCCCTGCACCGTGCTTCACCGAACCACAGCCGCAGGCGCGGTTGTGGTCTTTGTCATTGGCCCGCTGGTCCGCCGTTGAGAACACCGGCTCGTGCCGGGATTTCTCGTTGCGGTCCTGGGCGGCGCGTTTTGCCGGGTCCATGGCAGCAATTTGCGGCGGCAGCACAATCACTCTGGGCGACAGCGTGTTGCAGGTCGGGCACGCCGCCGGCTTGGCGCTGTCTGCCATGGTTGCCAGTGTGTTGAACAGGCCATGGTCGCGACACTTGTAGTCATACACGGGCATGATGATTACTCCTTATCTTTGGACAGGGGTACGTCCATGGCACCGCTGGTCATCTTCTTCGGTCCATCCGCCGAGGGGTTGATGTCGAAGTCGAAGATATCCGTCGGCAGCCAGAGGGTGGCGCAGGCGTTCGGGATATCCACTACGCCACTGATGTGACCTTCCACCGGCGCACAACCGAGGATGGCGTAGGCCTGGGCCTTGGTGTAGCCAAACTTGGTCATGTATTCGATGGCGTTCAAGCAGGCCTGGCGATAGGCAACGTGCACATCCAGATAGTGCTGGCCGCCGTCTTCATCAACCGAGATACCTTCAAAAATCACGTAGTCGTCGTAACGTGGCTTGATGGGGCTGGGTTTGAACACCGGGTTCTTGATGCCGTACTTCTTGATACCGTCTTTGATCAGGTTCACCCGGAGGTGAATCCAGCCCGCCATTTCGATGGCGCCACAGAAGGTGATTTCACCGTCGCCCTGACTGAAGTGCAGGTCGCCCACGGACAGGCCAGCGCCGTCCACGTAGACCGGGAAATACACTTTGGAACCACGCGACAGGTCTTTGATGTCGCAGTTACCGCCGTGCTCGCGCGGCGGAACCGTGCGGGCCGCTTCGGCTCCGGCTGCTTTGGCGGCGTCACCGGTCATTTTACCCATGTGAGCCGTGTCGCCGTTCGGCAGGGTCGCCAGTTCCGGCACACGCTCCGGATCGGTTGCTACCAGGCCGGCTTCGCGCTTGTTCCAGGTATCCAGCAGGTCCTTTGAAGGCAGACAGCCGATCAGGCCCGGGTGGATCAGGCCGGCAAATTCCACGTTGGGAATATGGCGGGATTTGGTGAACATTCCGTTGAAGTCCCAGATGCTTTTCTGGGCCTCCGGGAAATGTTCGGTCAGAAAGCCACCGCCGTTTTTCTTGGAGAAGAAGCCGTTGAAGCCCCACTGACTTTCTTTGAACGCGCCAATGTCCAGGATGTCCACTTCCAGCAGGTCGCCTGGTTCGGCCCCCTCAACGCCAATCGGGCCCGACAGGAAGTGCACCTGGCTCAGATCCACGTCACGCACGTCGTCGGCGTTGTCGTCGTTCTTGATCTGGCCGCCGGTCCAGTCGTAACACTCCACGATGAAGTCGTCGCCCGGTTTGACGGTGGCGACCATGGGAATATCCGGGTGCCAGCGGTTATGGATGGACGCGTTCTCGTAAGCGGACTTGTTCAGGTCGATCTTGATAATGGTTTCAGCCATGGCAGGGGGCTCCTAGTTATTGGCCTACATTTTTAGGTACGCCCCTACTATCCGAAATCCGGCCCCGGCGGTGTATTCGCGAAATACCCCCGGTGCCTACGTCATTCGACGTATTGGTGCACGGTGACCTCTTTGTTGTGCACGTCCGCTTCGAATTGCCGGCTTTCGGGGAATGCCAGTAACGCCCGTGCCACAGCCGGTTCCAGCCGCTGGCGGAAGGCGCGAAGCATTTCCCGGGCGCCGTAGCGGCTGTCGTAGCCGTGGCAGAGCTCAGCGCGCAATTCGGGCGACAGGGTCAGCTCGGCCTGCTTGCGGGCCAAGCGTTTGTTGAGTCCGGCCAGCTCTATGTCCAGCAGCGCCTCCAGCCAGTTGTCCGTCAGGTTGTTGAAGGTCAGGATCTGGTCGATGCGATTCAGGAATTCCGGATCAAAGTGTCGCCGCAGGGCGGAATCGCGAAGGACCTGGCCATTACCCGGCCGGAGCCCAAGCCAGCGCCGCCAGCCATGCTGGTAGCGGTGGTGATAGGCTTCAGCGTCCAGCGCGCCAGCATTGCTGGTCATGAAGATAAGCGTGTTGCGAAAATCGATTTCGCGGTTGCCGGAGGGAAACACCAGTCGGCCGGTATCCAGCACGTTCAGCAGGATGCGGACCACTTCCTTGCTGGCTTTCTCGATCTCGTCGAAAAGCACGATGCCGGGCTTGCTGAACGAACCCTGAACCTTGTCCGGGTCGAACAGGCTATGGCCTTCCTTACTGCCGACATAACCCGGCGGGGCACCGGTGAGTGCGGCGGCGTAGTGCTCCTGGGCCAGGGTGTTCATGTCAATTCGACACACCCCATCGCGGTTTCCGGCGATGGCCTCGGCGATCAGACGCACGGTTTCGGTCTTACCCACGCCGGTGGGACCCAGAAACAGGTGCACCGCCAGCGGCCGGTTTTCCTCGCCGATATCGGCTTTTACCCGCACCAGCATGGCTTCCATGGCGGTCAGCGCCTCGGGCTGGCCAACGATCTGTTCCCGCAGGCGGGACATAACGGCATCTGGCTCAAAGCGAAACCGGGAAACACGGACCGGGCCTGAAGCGGCCCGGTCCTTTTCAATGGATTCCCGATTGGCGTCGAGCCGTTCATTGATAAACGGCACGAAGGCCTCCCGGGCTCAGGCCCCTGCGGATTTTTCCTTGCCGTCAAACGGCAGCTCGCCCACCGGGCACTCGGCGGTGCCGATGGTCTTGCGGGTCATGGCCTCCACGGCTGCCTGGGCCTTTTCGGCATCCATTACCCAGGTGCGGTAGAAATCGAACGGGCATTCCGCCACACCCTTGTCACCGTCTCCGGAGGCATGCACGCCGGTATAGCCACGGTGCAACAGCTTGAACAGATGGTTCTGGGACTGGTCATTCTTGCGGGCATCGCGAATCTGGCTCACGGAAAGCTGGGCGTACTGGATGCCCATATCTTCCTCGCCACACTCTCCCAGAGTCCGGCCATCAAAGCCGATCACCGCCGAGTGGCCGAAGTAAGAATAGACCCCGTCAAAACCGGACGCGTTGGCCACGGCCACATAGCAGTTGTTGGCCCAGGCCATGGTTTTGGACATCATGATCTGCTGCTCCTTGGCCGGGTACATATAGCCCTGGCAGCGCACAATCAGCTCCGCCCCCTTCATGGCGCAGTCCCGCCAGATTTCCGGGTAGTTGCCGTCGTCGCAGATAATCAGACTGATCTTCATGCCCTTCGGGCCTTCGGTCACGTAAGTGCTGTCGCCGGGATACCAGCCCTCAATGGGGCACCATGGCACGCACTTGCGGTACTTCTGAACAATCTCGCCCTCGTTGTTGATCAGGATCAGCGTGTTATACGGCGCCTTGTTCGGGTGGTCCTCGTGGCGCTCGCCGGTCAGCGAGAAAATGCCCCAGGTATTGGCCTCACGGCAGGCGGCGGAGAAGATGGCCGTCTCGTCGCCGGGAACCGTGGCCGCCGTGGCCATCATTTCCTCGTTGTCATACATGATGCCCATGGTGCTGTATTCCGGAAACACCACCAGGTCCATACCCGGCAGGCCTACCTTCATGCCCTTGATCATTTCTGCAATGTTACGGGCGTTGTCCAACACCTCGGCTTTGGTATGCAGCCGCGGCATCTTGTAGTTCACCACCGCCACGCCGACGGTATCGTTACTGCTGGAAATATCACCGTGTCTCATTGTCTGTCTCCCGGTTGCTTAATCGATCACACCGCCAGATAACTGGCAATTTTGTCCTGATCCGCATCGGCCCGGTTCTCCTCGTGCACAATCGTGCCTTTCTCGATCACCAGAATCCGGTCCGCCGCATCCATCACAAAGCTCAGTACCTGCTCCGACACCACAATCGACAACCCCCGCTCATCGCGAATTTTCCGCAGGGTCTTGGCAATTTCCTTGATGATGTTGGGCTGTATGCCCTCGGTCGGTTCGTCCAGCAGCAACACCTTCGGCCGAGTAGCCAGTGCGCGGGCAATTGCCAGCTGTTGCTGCTGGCCTCCGGACAGGTTGCCGCCACGACGGCTCTGCATTTCTTTGAGTACCGGGAACAGGTCGTACAGATCCTCCGGCACTTTCTTTTCACCCACCGCCGCCAGGGCGGTTTCGATGTTCTCCCGCACCGTCAGGGTGGGAAAGATCATCCGCCCCTGGGGCACAAAGCCGATACCGGCCCGAACCCGCTGGAAACTCTTCATCCCTGAAATGTAAGCGCCGTCCAGTGAGACTTCACCGCCCCTGGTGGGCGTCATGCCCACCAGGGATTTCATCAATGTGGTCTTGCCCATGCCGTTGCGGCCGACCACCGCGACAATTTCGTTTTTCGCCACGTCGATATTCAGATCATCGATAATGGTGCTTTGGCCATAGGCCACCGAGTGATGTTTGATGCTCAGCATGATCAGTGCCCCAGGTAGACTTCGATGACTTTCGGGTCCGCCTTCACGTGCTCGATGGACCCCTCCGACAAAACCTTGCCCTGATGCATGACGGTGACCCGGTCGGCGATGTCGCCGACAAACTGCATGTCATGCTCGATCACCAGTACCGTATGGTCTTTGGTGATCACCCTCAGAAGCTCGGCAGTTTTCTTCCGCTCCGTCACCGACATGCCGGCAACTGGCTCATCCAGCATCAGCAGATCCGGTTTCTGGATAAGCAGCATGCCGATTTCCAGCCACTGTTTCTGGCCATGGCTCAGGGACGCCGCCGATTCGTTCAGCGCATCCGTGAGGAAGATGGTCGCCGCCACCTCCTCCACGGCGGCAATCACGGTGGCGTCCCGCTTGAAGGCCAGAGCACCCATCACGCTGTGTCCCCTGGGGTAGGACACCTCCAGGTTTTCAAACACGGTCAGGTCCTCGAACACCGACGGAGTCTGGAATTTCCGGCCCACGCCCGAATGCACGATCTGGTGTTCCTTGAGCTTCGTCAGCTCCTTGCCGGCAAACTTGATGGAGCCGGTGGTGGCCCGGGTCTTGCCGCAGATCAGGTCCAGTACCGTGGTTTTACCCGCGCCGTTGGGGCCGATGATGACCCGGATTTCCTTTGGGTCGAGGTAGAAGGACAGGTCATCCACGGCCTTGAAGCCGTCGAACGACACGGTCAGACCCTCGACCGCCAGCAGAAAGTCGCCTTTTTTGCTTTTTGGTGTGCTCATCACGATTTCTCCGGGCTGTAGTTGTCCATCATCGGATCGTAATCGTCGGTCTTTTCAGCTTTCGGGCTGGCAGCCTCGGGTTCCGCCACAGGGGCGGCTTCAACCTTTTTGCGCCTGAAGATTTTGTCTTCCAGGGGCATGACATAGGTCTGGTAAAGCCCGGCCATACCGTTGGGGAACGCCAGCACCACACCGATGAACAGGGCGCCCATGGCGAAGGGCCAGAGTTCCGGGAAGGATTCGGAAAACCCGCTCTTGGCCGCGTTGACAAGCAGCGCACCGTAGACGGCGCCAAGGATCGACAACCGGCCACCCAGGGCACAGAAGATGACCATTTCGATGGAGGCGACGATGCCGATGAAGGAAGGCGACATGAAGCCCACGATCAGGGTGAACATGGCGCCGCCGATGCCGGCAAAGGCCGCGGCCAGGCAGAACACAAAGATCTTGAACGCCGCCACGTCATAGCCGGAGAACCGCACCCTTGTCTCCTGGGCATTCATCGCCACCAAAATGCGACCCAGCTTGCTGTTCTGGACAAAGCGCGCCACGAACAGGCACAGGAACAGCATGGCCACACAGATAAAGTAGAGCGTGGTTCTGGCTTCATCGGTGCGGATGTCCCAGCCCTTCAGGGTCTGCAAATCGGTAATGCCGTTGACGCCGCCGGTGAAGCCCTGCTGCCCGATGATCAGGATGGTCAGGACGGCGGCTATGGCCTGGGTAATGATGGCGAAGTAAACGCCACCCACCCGCCGGGTGAACATGGCCAGGCCGATGACAAACGCCAACAACATAGGCACACCGATCACCGCCAGCAGCGTGAACGAGAAGCTGTGGAACGGTTCCCAGAACCAGGGCAAGGCGGTCAGCTGGTTCCAGTCCATGAAGTCCGGGATGCCCGGCGTGGACTGGATGGCGGTGGCCTCCGGCGTGGAGGCCTCCAGCTTCAGGAACATGGCCATGCAATAACCGCCGAGGCCGAAGAACACGCCCTGCCCCAGACTCAGGATGCCGGCTTTACCCCAGCACATCACCAGTCCGATCGCGACAAAGGCGTAGGTCAGATACTTGCCCACCATGTTCAGGCGGAACGGATCCAGGATCAGCGGCAGTACGATAACCAGCAACGCTGCCAATCCCAGGTAATACAGTCCCTCGCGGGAGCCAAGCCATTTCATTGGGGATGACGTTTTCATCACAATCTCCTAGCGACGGACCTTGAGGGCCATGAGTCCTTCCGGACGCAGCATCAGAATGCCGATGACCACCAACAGGGTGAGAACCTTGGCCATGGACCCACTGAGGAAGAATTCCATGGTGGACTGGGCCTGGGAGATGCCGAAGGCCGACACAATGGTGCCGATCAGGCTTTGCGCGCCGCCAAATACCACCACCAGGAAGGTGTCGACGATGTAGGCCTGGCCGGAGGAAGGGCCGGTGGAACCGATCATGGTGAAGGCCGCGCCTGCCACACCGGCGATGCCGCAGCCCAGAGCAAAGGTTGCCCGGTCAATACCGGCACTGTTGATGCCCACGGCCTCGGCCATGGGGCGGTTCTGGACCACGGCACGAACTTTCTTGCCGTAGTTGGAGCGGTACATCAGCAGGTAGAGTCCAACGGCGATCGACAACGCTATGATCATCACGAACAGACCGTTGATCGGCAGTTGCACCAGATCGGTCACATTGAAGGCACCAAGCATCCACTCCGGCAGGTCCACACCCACTTCCCGGGCGCCAAAGATAGAGCGGTAGGCCTGCTGCATGATCAGGCTAAGGCCCCAGGTCGCCAGCAGTGTATCCAGCGGGCGGTGATAGAGGTGCCGTATCATGAGCCACTCGACGAGTGCCCCTAATGCGGCACAGACCAGAAAGGCCAGAATCATGGCGATAAAGAAGTACCCGCCGAAAAGCCCCGGCAGGTAGGACTGGAAGAATCCGGAGGTCAGGTAGGTGGTGTAGGCGCCGAGGATCATGAACTCCCCGTGAGCCATATTGATAACACCCATCTGACCGAAAATGATTGTCAGGCCCAGGGCCATCAGTACGAACACTGAAAACAGGGAGAGCCCGGCAAACCCCTGCATGGCAAATATCGACATCAATTCACTGCTGGTGTAGCCATCGAACATGACCCTATCTCCCGTTCAAACCAACATGCTTTTTGCCGTAGCGGCGTCTTGGCGATAGTCAACGCCGGTGCTCCCATCCGGGAGACACCGGCTTTCCGGTCTTACTGGTAACCTTCGGGGAAGGGGTCGGGCTCCATCAGCTCTTCGGTCTCGAAGACAACCTTGTACTGGCCGTCAGTCTGAGCCTGGCCGATACGGGTCTTGGACCACAGGTGATGGTTCTCGTGGATGCGCACGTAGCCTTCTGGCGCCTTTTTGAACTCGATGCCGGCGAACTCTTCGCGGATCTTGTCGATATCAAAGGAACCGGCTTTCTCTACCGCGGCTTTCCAGAGCCATGGGCCCAGATAAGCGGCCTGGGTGACGTCACCGATTACCATGTCATCGCCATAAGCCTTCTTGAACTCTGCAACAAACTCTTTGTTGTTGGGGTTATCCAGGCTCTGGAAGTACTTCATGGAGGCGTAGATGCCATCCACGTTCTCACCACCGATACCGCGGATCTCGTCCTCGGTCACGGAGATGGTTAGCAGCAGAGGCTTCTCGTCGGTGAAATCAATACCGGCGGCTTTCATCTGCTTGTAGAAGGCCACGTTGGAGCCGCCTACCACCGACGCGAAAATCACGTCCGGCTTGCGCAGCTTGATCTTGTTGATCACCGAGTTGAACTGGGTGTGGCCCAGGGGATAGTACTCTTCACCGGACACCTTGAGGCCGAGCATGTCCTCGATGTGCTTCCGGGCGATTTTGTTGGACGTACGCGGCCAGATGTAGTCCGATCCAAGCAGATAGAAGCTTTTCGCGCCTTTCGTCTCCGCCGCCCAATTCAGGCTGGCAAGGATCTGCTGGGTGGCTTCCTGGCCGGTGTAGACCACATTGGGCGACTGCTCCAGACCCTCATAGAAGGTCGGGTAGTAAAGCATGCCGTTGTACTGCTCCATGACCGGCAATACTGCTTTGCGGGACGCCGACGTCCAGGCACCGAAAATGGCTGCCACATTGTCCTGGCGCAACAACTTGCGGGATTTCTCCGCGAAGGTGGGCCAGTCGCTGGCACCATCTTCCTGAACAAACTTGATCTGTCGACCCAGCACACCGCCGGATTCGTTGATCTGCTTGATGGCCAGCTTTTCCGCCTGCACCGAGCCGATCTCACTGATCGCCATAGTGCCGGTGATCGAGTGCAGAATACCCACGGTGACGGTGTCGTCAGTGACGGCCAGTCCGGTCGTGTTCACTTCCGCTGTAGGAGGCGTCGCGGCATTGGCAGAGGCCGCCAGAACCATTGAAGCCGCCAGCAGCTTGAATTTACCGAGCCCCCACCGTCCGGTGGCGCCTCCCCTGGTCGATTGCTTGTTCATTGTCATGGTAAGTCCTCGCGTTACGTACCGGTCAGAATGTTTGTGTCGTTCGCACTGCCCTCGGGTTTGAAGGAGCACGCTCGATAATCATTCTGTTCCGGTCCCCCGAAAGAACCCATTCGGCAAACACACCAGCGCCCTACGTCATTTGACGCATACCCCACCAACAAGCGTCGCGATACAACACAGGTGTGCCCGCCTCTCTGATGGAGATCACGCGCGATGGCACAGCTTTTGAAGCATACGGAGACACCATTCATCGAAAGGCCACACCATGAGTGCCCGGCAAAACATTTTCCGCGTCCGGCGGAACTACAATCAGTGGGTCGCCAACCAGACTCTTGAGGACTATGCCCTGCGCTTTACCGCGAAAAGTGCGCGGCGCTGGTCGGCCGGCCGGGTGGCCAATACCGCGCTGGGCGCCATCTCCTTTCTGGCCCTGGAGGCCATCGGCGGGGCCATCACCATCCACTACGGGTTCGACAATGCGGTGGCGGCCATTTGTGCGGTGGCGCTGATCATTTTCCTGACCGCTATTCCCATCAGCTACTACGCCGCCCGCTATGGTGTTGATATTGATCTGTTAACCCGGGGCGCCGGCTTCGGGTACATCGGCTCTACCATCACCTCGCTCATCTACGCCTCCTTCACCTTTATCTTTTTCGCCATCGAGGCGGCGATCATGGCGATGGCGCTGGAGCTGCTGTTCGGCATTCCGCTGGTGATCGGTTATCTGGTGTGTTCGGTGATCATTATTCCCCTGGTTACTCACGGCATTACCGCCATCAGCAAGTTCCAGCTGTGGACCCAGCCGGCCTGGATTATTCTGCAACTGCTGCCCTTCGTGTTCATCCTTTATCAGGACGCCAGCGCCGTATCGGACTGGACGCAGTTCGAAGGCATTGCCCCGAATCAGGGCGGCGAGTTCAATCTGCTGCTTTTCGGGGCGGCCGCTGCGGTTCTGTTTTCACTCATGGCGCAGATTGGCGAACAGGTAGACTTCCTGAGGTTTATTCCCGAACCCCAAAAAGGCCACAAACTGCGCTGGTGGTCGGCAGTGATGGCCGGCGGGCCGGGCTGGATCGTTATCGGTACGGTAAAGATCCTTGCCGGGTCGTTTCTGGCGGTGCTGGCCCTGAATCAGGGTATTGCGGCGGTCGATGCGTCTGATCCTACCCGAATGTATATGGTGGCCTTTGGCTACGTGACCTCGTCGCCGGAGGTAGCGCTGGCCATTGCGGGTATCTTCGTCATTCTGTGCCAGGTCAAGATCAACGTCACCAACGCCTACGCCGGCTCCATTGCCTGGTCGAACTTTTTCTCACGGCTGACCCACAGCCACCCGGGCCGTGTGGTCTGGCTGGTATTCAACGTCGCCATCGCACTGCTGGTAATGGAACTGGGGGTTTACCGGGCGCTGGAGGAGACCCTGGGGTTCTACGGCATTGTTGCCGTGGCCTGGGTGGGGGCGCTGGTGGCGGATCTGGTGATCAACAAGCCTCTGGGATTCAGCCCGAAACACATCGAGTTCAAACGGGCGCACCTGTACGACATCAATCCGGTGGGCGTGGGCGCCATGATTCTGGCGTCCATCATCGGCATGGTCAGCCACGGCGGCGCCCTGGGAGAGGTCGCTGAAGCCCTGTCCCACTTCATCACCCTGGGCGCTGCCCTGATCATTGCTCCGCTCATTGCCTGGCAAACAGGCGGGCGCTATTACATGGCGCGCCCGTTTGTACCTATTGCCACCGATCATCACCTGGTGGCCTGCTGCATCTGCGAACACGAATTCGAGCCAGAAGACGTGACCGGCTGCCCTGCCTATGCCGGCAATATCTGCTCCCTGTGCTGCTCGCTGGATGCCCGCTGCGGCGACTTCTGCAAACCCGGCGCCGGCTATCGGGAGCAGATGCGCCGGTTCTTTGGCCTTTTTATCCCTGAGTCAGCCTTTGCCTACCTGCACTCCCGGCTCGGGCATTTTCTGGTGCTGTTGTTGTTGATCAACGGGGTATCGGGGCTGCTGCTATGGCTGATCCACGAACAGACCCTGGTAGCCTCGGCTGCCGAAGCAGCCTTGCTGGCGATTACGCTCTGGAAGGTGTTTTTCGTCCTGATCATCATTACCGGCGTGGTGTGCTGGCTGTTTGTGCTGGCCCACGACAGCCGCATGGTGGCCGAGGAGGAATCCCAGCGTCAGACCCGGCTGCTAACCGAGGAAATCGTCGCCCACGAACGTACCGACCAGGCGCTTCAGAAGGCCAAGGAACATGCGGAGGCTGCAAATGGCGCGAAAAGCCGGTATTTGACCGGCATTAGTCACGAACTCCGATCACCACTAAACGCCATTCTGGGGTATGCCCAGTTGATGGAGAATGACTCAGGCGTATCGGACAACCGCAAGGAAGCGCTCGGCGTGATCCGCCGTAGCGGCGAATACCTGGCCGATCTGATTGAAGGCCTGCTGGATATTTCCAAGATAGAGGCCGGCCGCCTGGACCTGCACCGTGACGCGGTACGCATCGATCTGCTGATGGAGCAACTGGTGCACATGTTCCGGCTTCAGGCCGAGGAAAAAGGCCTGACCTTTGAATACCACTGCGTGGGAAGGCTCCCGGAACTGGTCACCACGGACGAAAAGCGCCTTCGCCAGATTCTGATCAATCTGCTATCCAACGCCATCAAGTACACCGACACCGGTCGCGTATCACTGACCCTGAAATACCGCAGCCAGGTGGCGGAGTTTACCGTGGAAGATACCGGTGAAGGCATCGCCGAGGAAAACATCGAACGCATCTTCCGACCGTTCGAACGCATCCGCACACCCGGGCAAAGCCAGGCCGGCACCGGCCTGGGCCTGACCATTACCCACCTGCTAACCGACATCATGGGCGGCGATCTTTCGGTGGTCAGCGAGGTTGGCAAGGGCAGTACCTTCAAGGTCAGCTTGATGCTGTCCAGCCTGCACACGCAACGACCGGAATCCATGACCTCCCCCGCACGGCGCATTTACGGCTACGAAGGGCCTCGCCGGAAAATTATGGTGGTCGATGATGAAACCGGTCACCGCCAGTTGATCCGCGCCATGCTGGCTCCGCTGGGCTTCGAGATCATCGACGTCGGCAACTCCCTGGCGGTGATGGACACACTGGAAAAGGAACTGCCGGACCTGCTTCTGCTGGACGTCTCCATGCCCGGCCTCAGCGGGTGGGAGATTCTGGATCAGCTGCGGGCGGCCAATCATCCGTTACCGGTGGTCATGGTGTCTGCCGATGCCAGCGAAGGCCGCGACCGCCCGGATCCCATGCTGCACAACGGCTACGTGATCAAACCCGTGCGCCAGAACCAGCTGCTGGACCACATTGCCCGGCTGGTCGATCTGGAGTGGCGGTTCGAGAAAAGCGCCGAACCACTGGCTGCCAGGCCCGCCCCGGATACTGCCAGCATGGCGCTGCCCTCCGAACCACATCGGGCCTCACTGGTGGGTCTGGCCACCATTGGCCACCGAAAGGGTTTGCTGGAGGCTCTACACGGGCTTGGGCACCGCAGCGAAGCAGACCCAGATTTTGTCAGGGAGATGGTTCGCCTGACCAACGACTTTCAATTCGAGAAGATTATTGATGCACTGAAGGTGACCGACTATGAACGCACCTGACCCGAAAAGAACCGTGGTCATGGTGGTGGACGACGCCATCGACTCCATCCGCATGATCAGCGATGCCCTGGAAGGCGCCGGCATGACGGTACTGGTAGCACTGGAAGGCAACCAGGCGTTGACCATCAGCCAGAACATCACCCCGGACATTGTGCTGATGGACGCCATCATGCCCAACATGGACGGCTTCGAAACCTGTCGGCAGCTGAAGCAGAACCCGGAATTTCTCGATACCCCGATCATCTTCATGACCGGCCTGAGCGATACCGAACACGTGGTGATGGGGCTTAACAGTGGCGGTGTGGATTACGTCACCAAGCCGATCAATACCACTGAAGTGCTGGCGCGGATGCAGGTGCACCTGACCAACGCCCGCATGGCCCGCAGCGCGCGTCAGGCATTGGACACTGCCGGGCAGAACCTGTTTGCCGTCGGCCGCGACGGGGATATTCTCTGGGCCACGCCCCAGGTACACCAGCGCCTGACGGCAGGCGAGACCAGCCACCAGAACGAGCTTGGCCAGCGGCTGAAAACCTGGCTGGGGCACAGCCCCGAGAACGGCCACAGTCTTACGCTGGATTTCCTGCCGGAGCCCCACTCGGTGGAATTTCTGACCCTGGTGGATAACCGGGAATACCTGCTGCGGCTGCACGAAGTTCAGCAGCCTACCGCCGCCACCGCCGCCCTGCGGGAAAAATTCAGCCTGACCGGGCGGGAATCGGACGTACTCCTGTGGATTGCCAACGGTAAAACCAACCGGGAAATCGGTCAGATTCTGGACATGAGCCCCCGCACGGTAAACAAACATCTGGAACAGGTGTTCCGAAAGCTGGGGGTGGAAAACCGCACATCTGCTGCTGCCGCCGCCATCAGGTGCCTGGCCCGGGGCTGACATCAGTCAGCTGGGCGTCCCCATCGGGCCTGCTGCCCCCTCACATCCACATGAATAAAGGGCCCACGTACCGGAAGCCGCGCGTCGTATTCACCAAGGCCGCCAATCAGGTCTGGCCGACCGTGACGACTGGCAAGGCTCTGGGTCAGATCATAGAGAATCGCCGCATCTTTGCGGTTACTGAGCCCGTCGTCATTCAGGTCGTCCATCATTCCCGCGGGCGCTCCCTGGTCAATGTAGATATCCGCCGCGCCGCCAAACATATGCCGGCTGTTCGCTGAGCTACCAATCAACCGGTTGTAGAAGGGCGTGCGAAAGCCGCTCATGATCACAAAGCTATCCGTTCTTCGAATACCCGTAGCGTTAACGTCTTCCAGCAGTAGCTCAAGTTTGGTCAGCAATCTCGGGCTCAGAACCAGATACTTGGGATAGCCGGACGGCTGTTTGCTGAGAAACTGGCTCAGCTGGAAATGCGGGGAAACCGGCGTATTCACATTGTCGGCGGTTACCTCGATAAAACCTTTTGGTGCCTGGTAAGCAGCCAGTCCGCGATAGGGCTTGGCCGGGTACTGGCCGATACGATAGCCGTTCAGGCGACCGTCGCGAACTTCGGTGGCTGGTACCAGAACAAACACCTGCAGCGTCAGCGTTTCCCCGGTTTCCTTCCGGCTAATCACCAGCGGATAAAGACCCGGCGTAGTGGGCGCTTTCCAGCTCCATCCCTGCATGCCAAAAGGCTTGATCCGCCCGCCGTCACCGCTTACCGAGAAGGCGTTGCGCAGGCTATTGCCTTTGAGCTCTATCGCCATTGATTGGCCCGGCATCACACTCGCAATCATGGTGTGATGGGAAACCGGTCGTTGATTGACAGCCACCGAAAAGCCCAGCTTTCCCGGGTCGAAATCGCTACCGGCCCAAACCATGGGGCACAGAAAGACGCCCACAAAAAGAGCAGCGATCGCGCGCATGAAGTACAAAGAGTTCATCATTCTTGCCTGCGCCTTATCGCATCGAAGATGGCATCGTCCCTTTTATAGAGGTCTTTCCGGAAATGGAGCATGCCATTGTCATCTACCCAGGCGGTCCAGTACTGAATATGCACCGGCACCGGTCTTTTCAGAACAACGGTCTCTGTGCGGCCTGCCGCAAGTGCCGCATCCAGTCTCGCTTCTGTCCAGCCATCCTCTGCAAGCAACAGGGTCGCCAGCTCCATCGGGTCCTGTACCCTTACGCAACCTGAGCTGAACGCCCGCTCCGGCTGACGAAACAGTTCCCGCGCCGGGGTGTCATGCAGATAAACGTTGTATTGATTGGGGAACATGAACTTTATCCGGCCCAACGCATTCAGGGGGCCGGGTTCCTGAACCAGGCGGTAGGGAAAGTTTCGCGCCGTAACCGTATTCCAGTCGACGGTGGCGGGATCAATGACCTGCCGGTCCGCCCCCCAGCCGTTATAGACCCGATAGCCCAGACTCCGCAGGTAGTCAGGATTGCGGCGAATTTCCGGAAGTTTATCCTCAACTGCGAGCTTGGGAGGCACCACCCATTCCGGGTTTAACACCAGATAGCGTATTCGGTCGCTGAACACCGGCGTCCTTCGGTAATCCCGACCGACCACCACGGGTTTGACCAGAACAGGCCGGCCGCTATCCACCAATCTCATTTCAAACCCGGCAATATTGACCAGAACGTGACGCTCTCCAAGCTCCGCCGGCATCCAGCGCCAGCGTTCCAGATTGACGTCTATCCGATCAACTCTCTCTGCGGGGGATACATTGAAAGCGGCAATGGTTGCCGGCCCAATCACGCCATCTGCCACCAGCCCATGGCGACTCTGGAACGCCATGACGGCGGCGGCCAGGCCCTCGGTATAAAGCTCGGGGTCCGGATCCGCCCCGTCCACACCAGCGGTGAGCTGTGACAGATCACCCCATTGAATCAGTCGCTCACGGATATCGGGCACACGCTTATCAAGGCTTCCGGGACGTAGTAACGGGCCAGATTCGATGGTTTTCCATTCACCGGTTCGGGACAGGCTCATCAGTTTCTGGCGGGCCGCGACCAACCGCTGATAACCAGGATCCTGGGGCAGCCGATCTGCCAGAAAACGGGACAGGCTTTGCCGGGTTACGGGCTCGTCCAGTTCCGCCGTTTTCTGCAGCAACCAGTCCGACTCCGGGGGAAGCCCGTCCCATTGCGGATCAATCAGCCGGGGATCTGTCTTGCCCCGTTGCAAATGGGTGGCCAGGAGCAGAAACGCATCGGACAACAGCATGTCCAGATCACGAATGGCCAGAGAGTCTTCGTTGGCCTCATGGAGCTCTACAAGCCGCTGCTTGATGGGCGCCAGATGGTAGTCTTCCGGTACCAGGCCATGAATTCCGGCGTCCCGAATGGCGCTCACCAGGGTGTCTGCGGCGGGCAGCGGGCCGCCTTCTTCGGTCATCCAGATCAGTTCATAGTTACGGGCCGCATAAAAGCCTCTTAGCTGCTCAGGCATCAACAGGGGTGTTTGTCCGAACTGGATAGAAAATCCCTGATTTGCCGCCTCAAAACGCGACCTGAGCACTTCGTCCGCCTGTAACACCGTCGCAGTGAGCAAAAACTGGCATCCCAGCCACAGGACAACTGACATCAATCGTGTGACGCGCATGCGGCGGCGTTAACTCCACTTCCGTTTTGGTGGCTGGTAATTGGCCAATCTGGCAATCAACGCCTCAGAATACTCCTCGACAATCACCATGTCCGCATATTCCGGCTTCAAAAATCCCGATGACGCCATGGTTTTGAAGAACCCGAAGAGCTGGTCGTAATAGCCATCCACGTTCAGAAAGGCACAGGGTTTGTTGTGGTAGCCCAGTTGTGCCCAGGTCCAGGCCTCGAAGATCTCGTCCATGGTGCCGGGGCCGCCGGGCAGCGCCACGAAAGCGTCGGCCTGCTCTGCCATCAGGGCTTTGCGTTCGTGCATGGAACCAACCACGTCCAGGCGAGTCAGCCCGTTATGGGCCAGTTCCCGATCCCGCAGGGATTCCGGAATCACACCGTAGGCTTTTCCGCCAGCGGCAAGGACGGCATCAGCGACGCAGCCCATCAGTCCTACGTTGCCGCCTCCAAAGACAAGATCGTGCCCCAGTTTTGCCATGGTCTGGCCAAAGTGCTCCGACGCCTCGACAAAACAGGACCTGTTTCCGGAACTTGAGCCACAGAATACGGCGATTTTCATGGTGATACCTTTTTTTAACGGCGCTTTAGCGTCTAGACTTAACAACATCATTGGCCAGGGAATGCCAATATATCAACCCGACCCTGGACTCTCACTATCAAAACGCTCAACACCCTCAAATTTCGCCTGGTACTGTTTTTCGGCCTGATAATCCTGGGCGCAACCGGCATTGGCACCTGGCTGGCCAGTGATCTGGCGGTTAATGCCATGCGCAAATCCACTGGCCAGAACCTGGAAGAGGTGGCGGTTCAGCTGCGGGACAAGATCGAGCTGGACCTGCACGAGCGTTACCGCGACCTGAAAATAGCCGCGGCGATCACCAGACAGCGTCTGAAGGAGCAAGAATCGCCGGAGATTTCAGCGCTGCTGGACGCCTTGGCCGACAACTTCCCCAGCTATGCCTGGATTGGCCTGGTTTCCCCGGAGGGCACCGTAATGGCCAGCACCGACAATCTTCTGAAAGGCATGAATGTTGGCCATCGGCCCTGGTTTCAGGCTGCCCGGGATAAGCCGTTTCTCGGGGACGCTCATGAAGCCGCCCTGCTGGCCGACAAACTCGCGAACAAATCGGGGATACCCCTGCGATTCGTGGATATCGCGGTACCACTGAAATCCGACAGCGGCGAGCTGATCGCAGTTCTTGGGGCCCACCTTTACCTGGACTGGGTTGCGGACCTGGGCCAGTCACTGCTCGCGCCCCTTCAGGAACGACTGGCTTCAGAGCTGATTGTGGCGGACAGAGAGGGCGTCATACTCATTGGGCCGGACAACACCGTGGGTGACAAACTCGGTGACCCGTTGATCGCGGCTGCCCGGTCAGACCAGGCCGGCCACCTGATCACCACTATGGGTTTGCAGCAGGCAGCCACAACCGAGGATTATCTGGTGGGATTCAGCCGTCTTCGGGATCGCGAGGAATACGCCAGCTTCAACTGGCTGGTACTGGTTCGCAAACCGGCGGAGCAGGCGTTCCTGCCCGCAAACGACCTTCGCAACACGATTCTGGCCGTCGGGATACTGATGGCCCTGCTGCTTATTCTTCTGGCATCTTCCACCGCCCGCCTTACAACGCGTCCTCTGCTTCAGATGGCGCGAGAGGCGAATGATCTGGACCCGGATAACCCGGACACCTTCATCAAACAGCGGGACGACTATGAAGAAGTCAAAGTACTGTCCACGGTCCTGCGGGAGCTGATCCGGCGGCTGGCAGAAAAAACACGTCAGATGAACCAGCTGAACACCACCCTCGAGCAACGGGTAACGGAACGTACCCGTGAACTCGAAAAGGCCAACCGGCGACTTGAGGAAACCGTGCGAACCGACGCCCTGTCGGGTCTGAATAACCGCCGTTACCTGTTCGAGCTTGGCAAAACGGCGATCAAGAAAGCGGTTCGCGCCGGAACGCCTGTTTCTGCGATCATGTTCGATGCTGATTTTTTCAAAAAGGTGAACGACACCTATGGCCATGCCGTCGGCGACAAGGCCCTGATTCACCTGAGCTCCCTGGCCAGCAGTGCGGTACGGGACGTGGACATACTGGCCCGCATCGGCGGCGAGGAATTCGCCGTGCTGCTGGAGAATACCAGCGAAGAGAGAGCCGCCGAGGTGGCAGAACGCCTGAGAACCGCCATTGCCGACTCGCCGCTACCGTTGGAGCGGGGCAACCTTTCCCTGAGCGTCAGTGTGGGTGTGGCCAGTTTTGTTCCTGACAGCTCCGACGAGCTTGATATTCTTCTGGTTCAAGCGGACAAGGCGCTTTACGCCGCGAAAACCGGCGGGCGAAACCAGGTGTGTCTGTATTCCCAGCTCCGGCAGCAAACCGACAACCACTGATTCATCCAGACCAATGCGGGCTTTTTTGCCATGAAAACCGTTTTTTCACCACTGCACAGTCGCCGCACCGCGAGAACCGAGCTGGACGGGGGCATCCTGATAGAGCCCCACGAAAAGCCCTCACGGGCGGAAACCATACTGGGCCGGGTCAAGCAGGAGGCGCTGGGCGAGGTACTGGCCCCCAAGGAATTCGGTCCTGATCCGGTTCTGCGGGTGCACACACAGGATTACGTCAACTTTCTGCGAACAAGCTGGGCCGACTGGGCTGCAGAGGGCAAACCCGGGGAGGCCATTCCCGCGGTCTGGCCCGGAAGAGGCATGCGCCAACGGGTACCGAAAGACATTGATGGCCGTCTGGGGTACTACAGTTTTGCCGCTGAAACCTCCATTACCGACGGCACCTGGGAAGCGGCCTGCGCCTCCGCCAATGTGGCGCTTACCGCACAGGCGCTGGTCGCCGACGGCGAACCGGGAGCCTTCGCGCTCTGCCGTCCGCCGGGTCATCACGCCCACGCCGACCTGTTCGGAGGCTACTGTTTCTTCAATAACGCCGCGATCTCGGCGCAGGCGTTCCGGGATCAGGGGGCAAAACGGGTGGTGGTGCTAGACGTGGATTTCCACCACGGCAACGGCACCCAGAGCATCTTCTACCAGCGCAACGATGTGCTGACCATAAGCCTGCACGGCGACCCGGACCTGGTCTTTCCCCACTTTCTCGGTTTTGAGGATGAGACCGGCGAAGGCGAAGGCAAGGGCTTCAACCTCAATATCGTCTATCCGCCGGGTACCCCGTTCAGTGTCTGGCGCGAGGGGCTGGAAGCCGCCTGCATCCGGATCGCAGCCTATCAACCGGACGCGCTGGTGATCGCCCTGGGCGTGGACACTTTCGAGGACGACCCGATTTCCTTTTTCAAGCTCACCTCCGCGGATTACCTGCAGATGGGAGAGCAGATCGGAAAGCTGAACCTGCCTACCCTGTTTACCATGGAAGGCGGCTATGACGTGGACGCCATTGGCGTGAACGTGGTGAATGTGCTGAAGGGATTCGAGCGGGCGCGGCTATAGACCGGACTCGTTAAGTTTTTCAAACGCCTCTGGGTAGCGGCGCTTCATCCGGGCAAGCCGGAAGATGGTGATAAAGTTGGTGACCACCACAAGGCCTTCGGCGAGCGTGCCGCCTACCGAACCGATAAGGATATTATTGAGCATCCAGCAAATGGCCGCGGCCGCCAGCATCAAACGCATGGGAATACCGCGGAGCATGAACATACCGACAGTGCCGAACACGGCGGCGGCAATGGCGAAATAATCCACCGGGCTGCGCCAGGTCAGAACAGCCGCCAGCAGGTTCACAGCCAGAACCGCCAGCATCACCTGCCAGTTGCCCAGATAGCGCCGGGCCAGCATGATCCGGCCAATCACCAGCAGGCTAAGAACCGCCGCCGTCCAGCTGCCGAACAGGGCGAACTGGGTGGCGAAGGCCACATTCGCCGAGATCAGCAGAACCATCAGCCGGTCGTCCCGCTTGCTGGCAAAACCCACCAGGCAGAACCCCAGGGCGATCAGGCTGACCACCTGGCCCGCCATATCGGTATAACTCATGCCCTCAAGCATGGCCTAAAGTTCCGGCCTAACGTCTACGATACTCCGGGTCCGTCCAGCAGACCGGCAGGGATTCCCCGGAAGGGAAGTTCAGGCCGGACTTGTCGAACAACTCCGGATCCTGGGCTTCCTCACCGAAGTGCAAGCTGCCTTTGACCCTGGTTTCATTGGGATCAAACAGTGCCAGGGTATCAAGCACTTCGATCATATGACCCGTCGATTTTTCGGCAAGAAACATACTCGCTCCTCCGGAGATCACTGACGGTTAATGAAGCAGCTCAGGCCGCCTGTTCGTCACTCTCGCTGTCATCCACCGAGTTTCGAATCAGGAAGTCGAAGGCACTCAACGCTGCTTTAGAGCCGTCGCCCATGGAAATCACAATCTGCTTGTAGGGTACGGTAGTTGCGTCCCCCGCTGCAAAAATACCCGGAATGGAGGTTTCGCCGCGCTCATCAACGATGATCTCGCCATGCTGGCTCAGTTCAATGGAACCCCTCAGCCATTCGGTGTTGGGGATCAGACCAATCTGGATGAACACACCTTCCAGCGATACGTCATGCACCTCGCCGCTTTGACGATCCTTGTACTTCAGACCGCTAACCTTGCCGCCTTCACCAAAGATTTCCGTAGTCTGGGCCGAGGTCAGGATTTCCACGTTTTTCAGGCTGCGCAATTTCTTCTGCAGTACGTCGTCCGCTTTCAGTTCATCGGCGAATTCCAGCAACGTCACGTGGCCGACGATACCCGCCAGGTCGATGGCCGCTTCCACACCGGAGTTGCCGCCACCAATCACCGACACGCGCTTGCCCTTGAAAAGGGGGCCGTCACAGTGGGGGCAGTAGGCCACGCCCTTATTGCGGTACTCTTCCTCGCCGGGCACACCGAGCTGGCGCCAGCGGGCGCCGGTGGACAGTACCAGCGTGCGGGATTTCAGCGACGCGCCATTAGCCAGCTGTATCTCGTGATGCCCGCCGCGGCTTGCAGCTGGAATCAGCTTTTCCGCCCGCTGCAGATTCATGATATCCACGTCGTACTCTTTAACGTGCTGCTCCATGGCCGCAACCAGTTTCGGGCCTTCGGTATAAGGCACGGAAATCAGGTTCTCGATGCCCATGGTATCTGCCACCTGGCCACCAAACCGTTCCGCCACGATACCGGTGGAAATGCCCTTACGGGCGGCGTATATAGCCGCAGAGGAGCCAGCCGGGCCACCGCCGACAACCAGCACTTCAAACGGGTCCTTGTGCCGGAGCTTTTCCGCTTCCCGGGCTTCGGCACCGGTGTCCAGCCTGGCGACGATTTCCGCCAGCGACATCCGGCCCTGACCGAAGGGCTCGCCGTTCATGTAGACGCTAGGCACCGCCATGACTTCCCGCTGCTCCACTTCATCCTGGAACAGGGCACCGTCGATGGCAGTGTGCTTCACGCCGGGATTGAGCACGCTCATCAGATTCAAGGCCTGAACCACGTCGGGGCAGTTCTGGCAGGACAGCGAGTAATAGGTCTCGAATTCAAAGTTACCGTCCAGGTCACGGACCTGCTGAAGCAGTTCCTCGGTTTCCCGTGACGGATGCCCGCCGACCTGCAACAGGGCCAGAACCAGTGAGGTGAACTCGTGGCCCATGGGGATACCGGCGAAACGCACACTGATGTCGTCGCTACCAACCCGGGTAATGGCAAAAGACGGCCTGCGGACATCGCTGGATTCTTCCGTGCGCAGGCTGATCTTCTCCGACATGGGCTCCAATTCATCCAACAGCTGCTTCAGCTCCTGGGATTTGGCGCTGTCGTCATAGGCTGCCACCAGCTCGATCGGCTGTTGCAGCTTGGCCATATAGGCTTTCAACTGTTCCTTGATGTTGGCATCCAACATGAAAAGCTCCTCTTTGAAGATCAGATAACACTGCGAATCGTTAGCCACAAACGATACGGACCGACCGTCTAAAGCTCAAATTAATTGCTATTAAATACTTAATAGGGCTTCACTATTTTGTGATTTTATCGGCCACAAAGACAGAAGGCCCGCAATGCGGGCCTTCTGACAGGCATTGCGACGCGTCTTTCCGTCGCTTTAAGCAGTATTGTGCTTAGATCTTGCCAACGAGGTCCAGTGACGGAGTCAGTGTTTCCTCGCCTTCTTTCCACTTGGCGGGGCAGACTTCGCCCGGGTGCTTGCGCACGTACTGAGCGGCTTTCACTTTGCGCATCAGATCGTCTGCGTCACGGCCGATACCTTCCGCAGTGATTTCCATTGCCTGGATAACGCCATCCGGATCAATCAGGAAGGTGGCGCGGTCCGCCAGGCCCTGGCCTTCACGCATCACGCCGAAGTTGTTGGTGATGGTGCCAGTCTGGTCGCCAACCATGTAGTAGTTGATCTTGCCAATGGTGTCTGAGCTGCTGTGCCATGCTTTGTGGGTGAAGTGGGTGTCGGTAGACACGGAGAACACTTCCACGCCCAGCTTCTGCAGTTCTTCGTACTTGTCTGCCACGTCGCCCAGCTCAGTCGGGCATACAAAGGTGAAGTCGGCCGGGTAGAAGAAAAATACAGCCCATTTACCTTTTACATCAGCGTCTGAAACCTCGACAAACTCGCCATTTTTGAACGCCGTGGCTTTGAATGGTTTGATTTCGCTGTTAATTACACCCATCAGTTAAAACTCCTGGAATTTGTGGAATGAATAAAGGGAATCGTAAATACCTTAAAGAAGTGGGCGCCAAAATAGTAATTTCAAGCCCAACAAACAAATAGATTATCCTTAGACAAACTATAGGATATAGCTATTGCTGGTCGGTGCGTTCGAGAATACTTGTCAGCGTTGCCAGAGTGGCATCGACGGAGAGCCCACCATTGAGGAAGTGAACGAAAGTGTCCATGGCGGGCGTCGACTTTGAACGGGGCATCTGCCGATCAAAGAACTGGGAATAGCCGCTGGCTCTTTGCAGAATAGCGTTGCCGGTGGCCACCAGCCTGTCTTCCGGTTCCGGGGCCTGACGGTTCGGAGCGATGGTACCAAGCTGGCGATTGAACCAGCCCTGGATGTCCGGCCGGGCCACAAACTGCAGAAAAAGCTCGGCCTCCTTCACATTGCGCGCCCGGCTGGGAATAAACAGCAGATCGGTGGGAGCCTCTTCTGCCATCGGATGCCCAGAGTTCATAGTGGGGAACGGGAACAAGCCCATATCCTCTACCAGCTGGTCCGGGAACTGCGGCACCACAAACCCGCCCATCAACATCATGCCCGCCTGCCGCTGATAGAGGTACGGCAACGCGCTGCGCCAGCTTGTCTCGCTGTGCCCGGACAGGAAAAAATTCCGGTCGATGAGATCCTGCCAGGCGTTGAACACCCGGCGGACGCGTTCATCGTCAAAGTCTTCGCGACCTGCCAGCAAATCTTTGTGGAACTCGAGGCCGTTGGTTCGCAGATTCAGGTAGTCAAACCAGGCTGCGGCAGGCCAGCGCGCTTCCGACCCGAGGGCGATCGGGGTGATGCCCTCTGCTTTCAGGGCCTCCCCGACTTCCAGAAACTCATTCCAGGTTTCCGGCGGCGTCAGGCCCAGGCGCTTGAACAGGGATTTCCGGTAATAGATGCCCCAGTGATAGTACGAGATAGGCAACCCCATGGGCTGGCCATCGTGCATCACGACACCGCTGACTGAAGGGGGGAATGCCTCATCCCACTGCCGGGACTGCCAGAGGTTGGTAATGGGCCGAACCAGGCCCTCGCGGTAAAACTCCGCCATCAGGTATCCGGCAAAATAGAACAGGACATCCGGCGCATCGTCAGGCTGGCGCAGCCAGGTCTCAATCCTGGCCTTGTAGTCTTCCTGCTCGTACTCGCGATGACGCACATCGATCTGTGGGTAGGCACGTTCGAAACGTTCAATCAGCCTCTGATAGACCAGCCGCTGTTCGCCGCCTGACACCATCAGCCTGAGGTTCAGCGCCCCCTTCATTGGCTCCGACAGCTCAGTGGCCTGGGCGGACAGTATCACCACCAAAGAGACGATAATAATTCTACAGAAGCCTGCAGCAGGCAGGCTCAGACATCGGAACATCAATCGACTCGGCTAGGTTGGACGTTAAGTCATCCAAGTCTAGCCGAGCTTTTGGCGGATTTCAGCCTGCAAGGGAAAGCGGTGACACATCGGCAGGGTCCGGACGCTCGCCAGCTTTCTCTTTTACCTCAAAGACGTGGTAAGCCTCAGGCCCGAACGGGTCCAGGGCGGTGTCCACGTACTCGTAGGCAGAAGGCACCGGATCGCCAGAAAATGCCACCATAAACTTCCGTTCAAGCTCTGGCAGATCCACCTTCAACGGCTGTTCTACCCAGAGAAAAACCGCTTTGTCGGGTACCAGATATTCGCAACGGACCACCCGGCAGCCGGGTTTCAACTTCAGGGTGGTCGGCTGCCCTGCACTGTCTAGCCTGAATTTGTGAATGGTTTTCATGGTCCCATCTCCTGTTGTGGGTAACTAACACAGGAACATTGTCGGGCACCGTATAAACAAAAAGAATCGACTTTTTTACTATTTATTGATCGATTTTCTCGAGCCTTTCGCCCAGCTCCGGGCGCTCCTTGATCAACTCCGCCACTGCGGTATTGTGGGTTTTCCCCGAGCGGGTAACCGCATAGAGCGTGTCCCGCACCTCGGTAATGCGGGCAATGTGCTCTACCTGATACTGACGGCAGACCTCGTCCCGGATGGCCGTGGGCGCCGCGAAATACCCCAGGCCCTGCCGGCCGAATACCTTGATCAGCGCGCTGTCGTCGACTTCGGCCACGACCTTTACCTGTATGCTCTGGACCGCGAACCAGTTCATCAGTGCCGTTACGTAGGGCGCTTTCAGGGAAGTTGCCAGAAAAGGCTGGCCATCAAGACTTCTCGGAAACCTTTCCCGCAGCGTTTCCGCCAGTTCCGGCGCTGCGAACAGCGACATGGAGGACGCCCCCAAACGGTAGGTGCGGAAGCGGCCCGCCTCGTCGGACCCCGGCTGACGATCGGTCAGCACCACCTCCAGTTCCCGCTGGGCCAGGCGCTTGAGAAGTTCGTCCGGATCTCCGGTATGGCAGCTCAGGCGCACTTCCCGTTTCAGCGTCAGCACCGGCGCGGTCAGGTGGTAGGCGATCAGTTTATGGACAGACGCCGCAATGCCGATGTCCAGCCGCAGCGGGCGGTCTTCCGGCGGCTGACGAATCACATCCGACAGCGCCTGGGCGGTCTGGAACATTTCATCGGCGTAGCCCAGTACCGTCTGGCCAAAGTCCGTCAGTTGCAGCGAACGATTGGCCCGGCGAAACAGCGCCCCGCCCAGTGAGGCCTCAAACGTGGCCAGCTGCCCGCTCAGGGTCTGGGGCGTCAGGTCCAGATGCTCGGCGGCCCTCACGATGGAGCCTTCCCGGGCGATGGTCCAGAAATAGAACAGATGGCGAAGGTTCAGGTTGTCCACATCAGTTTCTCCATTGCCCCTGGAGCAGCTCACGCTCCTTTTCAGGACCAATCGGCGGGCCGGCCATCATCCGGTCCAGGGTGCTATCAAGCACACTGCCACCACTGGCGGTCTGATAGGTACTGGCTTCCGGCAGTGGCCCGGCCTTGACCCGGGCAACCTGCTCCCAGCTTCTCGCGTTAGTAAGGCAGGCAATCTGCTCGGAAGCCTCGCCATCCGATACCAGACGGAACTGCCGGCACCATTCCCCGGCCTGGTTCCGGAAGGTCAGCCTGGGGGTCAGGGTTGCCTGGCCACCGACCTGGTGAATCTCGCCACTAGGCCGGGTATCCAGCGCCTGGGCAACCGTCTGCCAGGAAGGGTCGCCGGAGGATGGCATACCGAACCACTGCATCAACGCCACACCGGCAACAACCGCAGCCGCTACTGCCTTCCCGGCATGACCACGCAGCGTGCGCCACCAGGGGAAGGTCACCACATTATCCGGTGACGCAGCGGTGTCCGGGGCCGGCTCCTGTTCCAGCAGCCGCGTCACTGATTCCGGCATGGGCCGATCATCAATGGCGGCATAGTGCTCCTGCAACTGCGCGTCCACCGAGGCCATTTCAGCCAGCCGGTCGGCCAGGGTCGGGTCCTGCGCAAGCTGGTGCCTCACAGCCTCCATTTCCGCGTCGGTCAATTCACGATCAAGGAACGCCGACAGGGTTTCGTCTGTCATCTTCATGAATCGGTCCTCATGGTTACGGGCGTCAAGGCCTCACCCAGCGCGGCTCTGGCGCGGGCCAACCGGCTCATCACCGTGCCTTTCGGCACATCGAGAATCTCGGCAACAATCTTGTAGGGCATGCCCTGCAACGCCACCAGGGAGATAATCTGGCGCTGGTCTTCCGGCAGCCGCGACATGGCCGCATCCACCCGGTTCCATTCGATCTCTTTGGTGGTCTGATGCTGGCCGTCCACGACCTGTCCGTCCGTCAGCTCCGGCTGCTCCGCCGCTTCCCGCCGAACCTTTTTGGCCCGGCATTCGTCTATCCAGACATTGCGGCAGATTCGGAATGCCCACTTGGTCAGGTCGGCGTCCTGCGGCATATCGCGGGTCAATAGACGTTCCACGGTATTCTGCAGCAGGTCGTCTGCCTCATCCATGGACCCGGTGAGCGAATAGGCAAAGCGCCTGAGCCTCGGTAATAGTTCGGTGATTTCCTGTCGCATAGACATCTTTTATGTTGAGTGTTACCGATAAGACGGCTCGGATCGGGTTTTATTCCAGAGAGCGGGGGAATTTATCCCGCGCTCAGCCGTTATACCTTATGAAATACTCTCAAGTCCGGATGGGAACCATGAAAACTTTTCTCAAGACCCGCCTGATCCCCACGGCTGCCCTGTGCCTGCTTTCCACTCCCGGTCTGGCACTCGTTGGTGGCGGGGCGTCAGGCGGCCCGATAGCGCCCATCATCCAGCAGGTGGAACAAAGGGCCCGTCAGGCCGTTGAGCGAGCCATGGACCGACGCCTGCAGGAACAGATCAGATCCGAGGCTGCTGAAGTCAGGAAGCAGCTTGAAGAATTACCGGCAAGAGCGCCAATAAGCACCAGCGACGGACAGCAGGCATTCTATGATATCGCGCTGGAAAACGGCTTTCGCGCCGTACAATCCCAGTGGCTGGTTACCGGCACCGCTGCGGAGATTGACAGCCTGGATCAGCCGGGCATTACCGTTCTGGAACGCCGCCAGTTAAGCCGTCTGGGCATGACCCTGGCACGCTTTCGGGTAACAGAGGACCTGGATTCCCGTGAAGCCCTTGAAACGGCGCTCCCGCAACTGGCCGACCGCCTGGATCGCAACCACATTTACAAGCCGCAGGCGAGTGGCGATGCAGGCGGAAATGCCAGGGAAGTCCGTCCCCGGTGGCAAAGCCACTGCACTGGTTCCCTGGGCATCGGCATGGTGGATACCTCCATTGCCACCGACCATCCGGTTTTTGCGGAAGCACGGATCGTTCAGGAACGTTTTCTGGATGTCGCAGAAGGGGAGCTGACAGACGCCAAAGCCCACGGCACCGCGGTTGCCAGCCTGTTGGTGGGCAGCCGAAATGGTCAATGGCCCGCCCGCCTGTCAGGGGCGACGGTGTACAATGCTTCGGTCTTCTATGGCCAACAGTCCAGACTTACCGGCGCTACACTCAGCCATCTGCTTGAAGGACTGAACTGGCTGGCCAGCCAGCCGGTGTCGGTGATTAATATCAGCCTGACCGGGCCGGATAACCGGCTTCTGGCCGCTGCAGTCTCAGCGCTCAGGGACCGGAATTTTCTGCTGGTGGCAGCCGTGGGCAATCAAGGGCCAGCCGCATCGCCTCTGTATCCGGCGGCCTATGATGGCGTGCTGGGGATAACGGCCGTGGATGGGTCGGGGGAACTCTATCGGTGGGCGAACAGGGGGAAGCAGGTGATGTTTGCCGGGCCGGGGGTTTCCGTTCCGGTAGCTCGGCCAGGCGGTGAGATGGTTAATGACGATGGCACTTCCCTGGCATCACCGGTCATAGCCGCCGCCCTTGCCTGCCGTCGCGCCGAGTTGGCTGAACAACCCGCCATCGACAGCCTGATACGTCAGGCCCGTGATCTCGGCGAGCCGGGCCGCGACCCGGCTTTCGGACATGGTTTTCTCGACTTGTAGGCGAGACCCTCAGAATCCCGCCTTGAGCGTCACCCCCGCCACGGTCTTCTGGTAGTCCGCCGACGCCTCATTGGAGGAGTAGTGGCCCCAGGACACGCTGGGCTCCAGGCTGAATACCTCGCTCAGACCAATCCGCCAGCTTGCCTCCAGAATATGGGCGTTATCGACCCGCTCACTGGTGGTTCGCTCGGTCAGGCCACCGGCCAGGGGATTGTTGAACTGCGGCGAAGAGCCGGAAACGGTCACCTCATCGTACCGGCGCTTCTCATAACGCCAGCCGAACCGGAGCCGGTTGTCTTCACCGCCCAGCGAAAACTTGTGCACCAGCGCCGTGCGGACGCGCAGCAGGTCATTATCGAAAGCCTCTGACTTCGCGTCTTCACGACTGCCATCCAGGCCAAGCAGTACATGGCTTTGGGCCTGGTTGAAAAAGAAAAACGAATCCAGACTTACCCCGCGGATATCGGAATCCCGGGCGTTGCTTTCCTCGAAATCCTTGCGTTTGCCCTGCAGGCTGGCCCGAAGGTAGACGTCCTGGCCGACCATGCTGCCGAGATAGACACTGGCACGGCGGAAATCGAGAAACGGATCCGAGCCATTGGGCCCAAGCGTCGCTTTTGAATAGTAGTAGCTGGTTCCGATGGTGACCGGATCAAAGTCATAGCTGATATCCGCCGACAGCAGATGGATATTCTGATCGAACTGATCAAGATTCTGGTAGCGTCTGCCGGACAGCGAATAGCCAAGCGTAACGGTCACGGGTTCAACGGGTTTCAGGATCCCGTCCAGACCGGCATCGAATATCCAGGCGCCATCGCTCTGGTCAGAGGCGGTATTCAGTTCATCCACGGTCACGTTGCTGTCGTGTTCAAAACCGCCCTCAACATACCCATTGAGACGTGCCTTATCCTCTGCCTGCTGGGCGTACACAAGCAACGGGGCCATCGCAAGGCTCAGGACAGCGGGCAGGGTGAGAATGCGTTGTATCGGTTGCATAGTGCTCTGCTCCTTTGGGCTGCCAAAAAGAAAGCCGGGCACTGAGGCCCGGCCGACGTGAAGGAAGAAATTTTACAACAGGCCGCCACTGGCGGAGCCTTTCACTGCACCTTTGACGCTGTTCTGAACTTCACTTCTGACACTGGCAGAAACAGACGTGCCGATCTGCTGATTGGTTTCAGCGCGAATTTCGGCATTGCGTGACTCGTTCATCCGCTCCTGTGCCTGTTCGCGCTTCTCGGCGGCCGTGTCCGAAGCTGCCTCGGCCGAAGCCGACGCAGCGCCACGGACTTTCTGGCCAGTTTCGACCCCGGCCCTGACCGCTTTACTGGCGTTCTGACGGGCCTCAGCGCTGATCGCCTGGCCCTGCTCCCGGGCTTCGTCCCGGACCGCTTCGCCGTTGCCGCCGGCCTGCGCGTTGGCAGAACCGTTGCCGCTGGCGGAAACACCATTCTGGGTGCTTGCCTGGGCGTTCATGTTGGCTTCGGCTTCTGCGCTTGCATTGGCCGAACCTTCAGCGGCAAACGCACCAGCGGAGAGGATGGAACAGATTGCGAGTGTCAGTACATGCTTTTTCATGATTACGTCCTCCTGTTTTACCCTTTATGGGTGGCTTTCATCAGGAAGACGGCTGGGTAAACACCTTATTCCATCCAGGCGGGTAATTTTTTTCAATGCCCGCTAACCTGTTCTGATCATCCCCCAGTGAACATCGACACAGGGCACCGATATGATCAACCATCGTTTAAGCAAAACCGGGCTTGCGGCATGTCTGGTCCTGCTGCTTGCCGCCGTCTATTCCACCCTGGCTTTCCCCCAGAACGAAAAGGAGTCGCTTCTAAAGCCCTTCTCTACCGCCACCTCCCTGGCGCCAGAGTGGGAGGAACTGAAATTCCCCAATATCGACCGCCTTACCCGATACACCCTGGTGACGGAGAACGGCCAGCAGGCGGTCATGGCGTCAACAGACAACAGTGCCTCGGGCCTGATTGCGCGCATTCGGGTGGAACCCGGGGAGAAACTGATGTTGCGTTGGCGCTGGAAGATTTCATCGGTGTACGAAAACGGTAACGCGCGGCGCAAGTCCGGTGATGATTACCCGGCCCGCATTTACGTAGCCTTCGAGTTTGAACCGGACAAAGCCGGTTTTTTTGAGCGGGCAAAACGCCAGGCCGCGGCCCTGGTTTTCGGTCAGGAGCTGCCGGGCAACGCCCTGAACTACATCTGGGCCAACCAGTTGGATAAAGGCACCCTGGTGGCCAATCCCTTCACCGACACCACCATGATGATTGCGGTGGAATCCGGCAACGACAAAGCGGGCCAGTGGCTGTCTGCCGAGCGGGATATTGTGGCCGATTACCGCCGTGCCTTTGGAGCCGAGCCACCGGCCATTGTGGGCGTGGCCATTATGTCGGATTCCGACAATACCGGCGCAAGTGCCAGGGCATGGTATGGAGACGTCACCCTGACCCGGGAACATCGTTAACGTAATGCGAGTCATTTGCATTACGATTTGTTAAGGGCTAATATTCCGCTAGATTTTGTAGCCGTCTCTCCCTTTGCAAACTGCAGGTTGTCTCCCATGTCTAAAGATTTCGTGCCTTCTCCCGTGACCAGAGCTGTCCGTCTGGCGCTCGGCAGCAGTCTGATCGCCTTTTCCTATCCTTCCCTGGCTCAGGAAACCACCAATCTGGACGCACTGGTGGTCTCAGCCACTGCGTTGAAGGTGGAAACGCCACTGGTAGAAACGCCACGCCCGGCCTCGGTGGTGGATGAAGAAGAGCTATCGGAGCGGAACGTACAGTCCCTGGATGAAACCTTTCGTTACCGTGCCGGTGTAACATCCGGCTTTTATGGGCCGGACAACGACACCGACTGGATCAAGATTCGCGGTTTTGACCAGTCCACCTACCAGGACGGCCTTCGCATCTACCGACAGGGCTTCTATCAGTGGCTTCCGGAAACCTATGGCCTCGACCGGGTGGAGTTGCTGAAAGGCCCGGCATCAATCCTCTATGGCGAAGCGCCTCCGGGCGGGGTGATCAACGCCATCAGTAAACGCCCCACCGATGAAGCCCGGGGCGAGATCCAGATTCAGGCCGGAACCAATGCCCACCGACAGCTCGGGTTAGACACCTCCGGCCCCGTAGGTGACAGCAGTGATGTCAGCTACCGCCTTGTCGGCCTCTACCGCGATGGCGAAGGTGATATTGATTACACCGAGAACGAGCGTTACTACGTTGCACCCAGCCTTCGCTGGGACATTTCGGACGATACATCGCTGACGCTGCTGGCCAGCTTTCAGAAAGACGACGCCGTGCCCTATAACGGCTTCAAACTGGCTTACGGCACAATTCAGGACACGCCTTTTGGCAAAGTGGAGCCTTCCACCTTTTACGGTGAGCCCGGCTACGACACCAACGAGCGCACCCAGTCTGCCCTCGGTTACAGCCTGTCCCATCAGATCAACAATACCTGGGAGTTCCAGCAGGACGCCCGCTACAGCGAGCTCGACCTGTTGTTGCGCAGTATCTACATGTCTTTCCAGAGTGGCCCACGCGAGGGGACCCGGGGCATTGTCTACCGGGACGGTAATCTTGAGAGCTGGACCCTGGACAACCGCCTGGTCGGCAAATGGTTCACCGATCGTACCGAGAACACCCTCCTGATCGGCGTTGACTACCAGGATCTGGAAACCCGGGGCAAAGAGCTGGACAACTTTGCGTTCTCCACCATCGATATCTTCGACCCGTCCTACGGCAATTTCACACCCGTGGCCCCAGCAGATCTGACCCTGGTCAATACCCGCAAAGAACAAACGGGGCTGTATATTCAGAACCAACTTCGACTGGATAACCACTGGGTATTCCTCGCCGGGGCGCGTTACGACCAGGCCGATGTGGTTAACCGGAATCTGAGTGCCGATAGCCGCGAGAAAGCGGATGCGGAGGAAGTCAGCCTGTCCGGTGGCGTGATGTACCTGGCGGACAACGGACTATCGCCCTACCTTTCCTGGACCGAATCATTCGAGCCAATTGCCGGCACCGACAGCAATGGCAATCTGTACGAGCCGCGCTCGGGTGAGCAACTGGAATTCGGGGTCAAGTATGCGCCTGACGATCTTGATGGCTATGTCACGGCGGCCATCTACAACATCAAGGAAGAGAACTCTCTGGTGAACAACCCATCCGGATTCCAGGTTCAGGAGGGCGAACGGGAGACCCAGGGCTTTGAAATTGAAAGCGTGGTTTACCTGACAGATCAACTGGAGCTGACGGCCGCTTACACCTACAACGATGCCACAAGCGACAATACCACCGATAACCAGCCCGAAGCACCGGCAGACCTGATTCCCCGCCACTCGGCTTCTGCCTGGCTTGATTACACCTTCCAGGCCCTGGCGCCGGGCCTGAAATTAGGCGGTGGTGCCCGCTATGTGGGAGGAACGGATGACAGCTTTACCGGCGCAGCGGTTCCGTCCTATACCCTGGTTGACCTGATGGCCAGTTACGCCTTTGCCGATAACTGGAGAGCGCAGCTGAATGTGAACAACGTGGCTGACCGCGAATACGTCGCCAGCTGTGAGTTCTATTGCTACTACGGTGAAGAACGCAGCATTACCGGGACGCTCAGCTACCGCTGGTGACCAACAGAATCGGATAGTCGCTGATTTACTGCAGCGGCTCCAGTTCGCCAGTTTCCACCAGGCGGCGGTATGCCTCATCAAACTTCTTGATAACGGCTTTTGCATCAGGAAGAGCCCGGGACACAATGAACGCGCCCCGGGCCTCGAATATGGGCGTGCCGGTAAGATCAAGCGCCGGAAACTCGCTCCGCACCGCTTTAACCGGCTCGTCGTAGTCCAGCACGTAGCGCCCCCGGCCCAGCTCCAGCATCCGCAGAGCCGACTCATGGCCGGGCGAATAGGATAAATCGTTATCTTCCAGGGGCAGTTTCTCAAGTGCCCCCAGATAACTGAATCCGTTAATCAGAATCAACGGCTGACCCACCAGGAATTCAAGGCTGTCCGGTGGCTCGGCGCTGCTACGGTGAAAGGCGTAGAGAACCACTTCCATGGGGGTGACGGTACTTTCGAAGACACTGCCCTGAAGCGCCGGAATACCGGCCACGCCGGGCCATAGATCGATTGTTCCGTTCTGAAGGTACAGATAGACCCGCGCAATCGGCAGATGCACCCACTCCACACGGTAACCGGCCTCGGCGGCGACCTTATCGGTCATCTCGATCCACGGACCAGACGCTTTGCCTGCTTCATCCACATATTTGAACGGCGGGAATTCGACGAAACCGGTTTGCAGCACCGGTCGCTTGTCTACGGAGTCAGCCGCGGACAACAGAGCCGGAAACAGCACGCCGGCGGCAAGAAAAAGCACTACCAGTGATGCTCTGGTCATAAGTCTGCACCTCACGAATAAAACGTAACAGACAGGGTCCGTTTTGTACGACCGAGGCTAGACAAAATTGATGACACAGAACAGGCCTACCGAGCTCATCACAATAGTATAGGGCAACGCCATCACCACCATGCGGCCGTAGGACAGCCGCACCAGCGGCGCAATCGCGGAGGTCAGCAGAAACAGAAACGCCGCCTGGCCGTTGGGGGTGGCCACACTGGGCAGATTTGTGCCGGTATTGATCGCCACCGCAAGCTCCTGGAAATGCGCATAGCTGATGCTGCCATCATCCAGCGCCTGCCGCACTTCGCTGATATAGACCGTCGCCACGAATACGTTGTCGCTGATCATAGACAGAAAGCCGTTGGCGGCAAAGAACCAGCCCGGCTGCTGGTCCTTCGGCAGGCTCAGAACGAAATCAATCACCGGTTTGAACAGATGCTGGTCGTGTATAACCGCAACAATGGCAAAGAACACAACCAGCAATGAGGTAAACGGCAGGGACTCCTGGAACGCCTTGCCGATCTGGTGCTCGTCCGTCACGCCGGTGAAAGAGGTGATCAGAATGATCACCATCAGGCCAATCAGTCCCACCTCGGCCAGGTGGAACGCCAGGCCAACCACCAGAATAAACGCCGCGATCGCCTGAACCCATAGGGCGGCCTGATCCGCTTTGGTACGACGGGCGCGCTCATTATCGGCAAACTCCACCAGCACCTGACGAACTGGCTTTGGCAAACGTGCGCCATAACCGAACCAGCGCAGTTTTTCCAGGGCCCAGCATGTCAGCAGCCCCGCACCCAGTACCGGGAAACTCACCGGTGCCATCTGCCTTACAAACTCGGCAAAATCCCAGCCTGCCACCTTGGCAATCAGCAGGTTCTGGGGCTCACCGACCATGGTGGCAACCCCTCCCAGCGCCGTGCCGATCGCTCCATGCATCAGCAAGCTACGCAGAAACGCCCGGAACCGGTCGAGGTCCTCACGATGCAGTTCGACTACCAGCTCATCGCTGGCCGTATTGTGGTTCTTGTGGTGGTAGCCCCTGCCCGAGGCCACCTTGTGATAGACCGAATAAAAGCCAACCGCCACGCTGATGATTACGGCGGTGACGGTCAGCGCGTCCAGAAACGCCGACAGCAGGGCTGCTGCAATGCAGAACAGCAATGAAAGGGCTGATTTCGACCGTACGCCCACCAGAATCTGGGTAAAGGTCACCAGAAGCAGGTCTTTCATGAAGTAGATACCTGCCACCATGAACATCAGCAGCAGGATCACCGGGAAATTCTTTAGCAGCTCCTCGTAGACCGTCTCGGGAGTGGTCATGCCTATCAGTATTGCTTCAATCGCCAGCAGCCCTCCGGGCAGCAGCGGGTAGCATTTCAGCGCCATGGCCAGAGTGAAGATGAATTCCGCCACCAGTACCCAGCCTGCCACGCCCGGCCCCAGGGTCCAGACAATCAACGGGTTGGCAATCAGAAACAATACAATGGCCTGTTTGTACCAGGCAGGCGCGTTGCCCAGGAAGTTGGCGGCAAAACTACCAGTGACGGTGGAAGGCATAGCTTTTTTCACTTCAGTTGTTCAGTGCGGAGGGGTGGTGCCGAAGGCGCGGCAATCTTACCAGAGACGGCCAGGGAATTTCGCGAGATCTGCGAACAGATGACAGTTTTTCAGCAAAATTGATGGAAGAAAATGATTTCCATCAACACTTTATTCGGTGGCGCCCTTTTGCCTGTCATGCAACTGTCCGAAAACTGACACAAAGGCTTCACCTGCTATTGCTAGGTTTCAATAAAACCAGCAGGAACAGGTTCTATGACGTCTGCCTTTATTGTCTACGCTTTCGCAACAGCCGCCGGCCTCTACTTTATTTACCGCCTTGTAGTCAGGCTGCAGCTGTCTCGGGCGAAACATCCCTCGTTACGCGGACACAGCAACTGGTCCCGGCGGGTGGCACGTCTGGTGCCGTTTTTCAGCTACGATGAGCACGGTTTTTTTGCCAGTGACGGCGCGCCAACGGAAATACAGCAGCAGCGTCGCCAGGGGCTGCTGGCATTGCAGAGTCGGGCCGAACAACAATGCGCAAAAACCCTCGCCCACTGCCGCAGCCTGAAAGAAAGCGTTTCCGATATCCGCTTTACCAGCCGTTACCGGGTGCCTTTTCCGTTCACTGACCAGTTGCCGGAGTGTTTTCGCCTGGGCTCCATGGCCGAGGAAAGCCGGGGCTCGCAGGTGCGGGATCTGGACGGCAACTGGCGCTATGACCTGTCCGGCTCCTACGGCGTCAATGTCTTTGGCTACGACTTCTACAAGCAGTGCATGGACGAGGGTATCGCCAGAACCCACGCCCTGGGCCCGGTACTGGGCGCCTACCATCCGCTGATTACCGAGAACGTGAACATCATCCGCGAAGTGTCCGGGCTGGACGAGGTGTCTTTCCACATGTCCGGCACCGAGGCGGTGATGCAGGCGGTGCGATTGGCCCGCTACCACACCGGCAAAACCCATCTGGTTCGTTTCTGCGGCGCCTATCATGGCTGGTGGGACGGCGTGCAGCCGGGTATCGGCAACACCCGCAAGGCCCGGGATGTCTACACCCTGGCCGATCAAAGCGAACACACCCTGCACATACTGCGCACCCGCAAGGACATCGCCTGCGTGCTGATCAATCCGCTGCAGGCCTTCCATCCCAATAGCGATGCCCCCTCCGATACCGCGCTGGTGGCCAGTGACCGCAACAACGGTTTCGACAAAGAGGATTACACCCGCTGGCTGGCGCAGGTAAGGGAAGTCTGTACCGAGCGGGGCATTGTGCTGATTTTCGACGAGGTGTTTACCGGCTTCCGGCTGGCCTGGCGCGGTGCCCAGGCGTTCTTCGGCATTCAGGCGGACCTGGTGACCTACGGCAAGACCCTGGGCGGTGGCCTGCCGATCGGCGTGCTGGCGGGAACCCACCGATTGATGCAACGCTTCAAGGACAATCAGCCGGTCAACGTGTCCTTTGCCCGCGGCACCTTCAATTCGCACCCCTATGTGATGGGTGCCATGAATGCCTTCCTGGAGCGCGCCCGCCAGCCTGAGTTCCAGCAACAGTACCGGCAGTCGGAAAGCCTCTGGAACCGGCGCGTGGCCACGTTTAATCAGCGTTTGGAAAGTGAAGCCCTGCCGCTGCGAATCACCAACATCCATTCCATTCTCTCGGTGCTTTATACCCGGCCCAGTCGCTACAACTGGATGCTTCAGTTCTATCTGCGCGACGCCGGGCTGGAACTGAGCTGGACCGGCACCGGCCGGCTGATCATGAGTTACAGCTTTACCGACGACGACTTTAACCAGGTCATCGAACGCTTCATCGCCGCCGCCCGCAGGATGCAAGCAGAAGGCTGGTGGTGGCAAAGCCCGGGACTGACCAACAAGGCCATCAAGCGCCAGTTTCTGGTGGACATGCTGTGCGCCCGGTTTCCGGTACTGAAAGGCCGGCTGAACGGCCCCCTGGCGCTTCCCGAGCAAACGCCCGAGACAAAACCCGTGCCGGCCCGATAACGGGCCCGGACCAACACTCCCAAAAGGTGGGTTGAGTATGACCATGCAATGGCAGAGCAACGGCGAACCACAATTCCGCGAAGGGCTCCGGGCGGAGTTCGATGACTTTATCAGCCAGCAGTCCAGGCGCTTCGACCCGGAGGACTGCCTGCAGATCGACTTTCACTGCCACGACCACAACAGCGACATACCCGACGAACTCTGGGGGCGGATCCTGCGGCTACCGGAAACCTGGCTGAAGACCAAAAAGCTGGTCAAGGTGCTGGAGCAGAACGGCAGCTCGGTAGTCACCGTGACCAACCACAACAACGCACGATCCTGCTGGGAACTTCAGGAAAAAGGCGTGGATGTGCTGGTGGGCTGCGAATTCACCTGCTTCTTTCCCGAATACGATCTGTTCATTCACGTGCTTACCTACGGTTTCACCCGGGAACAGGAAGTGATCCTCAACCAGAAGCGCCAGAACATCTACGAATTTCTGCGCTACGCCGCCCGATTCGATATTCCGGTGATCCTGCCCCATCCCCTTTACCTGTACTGCCGCAACGACCACATCGACCTGTGTCTGTTCGAGAAGCTGGCGGTGATGTTCTGGCGTTTTGAAGTGCTGAACGGTCAGCGCGACCTCTGGCAGAGCGTGCTGACCCTCAACTGGGTGCAAAGCCTGACACCGGAACGCATCCGCGCCTGCGCGACGAAGCACAATCTGGACCCGGCCGAATTCGGGGTTGACCCTGACAAGCCCAAGGTGGTGACCGGCGGCTCCGACGACCACACCGGCATTTTCGCGGGACTTTGCGGGTCCCGCCTGCATGTGCCCGATCTTCGGAAGCGCCTGAAAACTGAACGCGCCTCCGACCTGGCCCTGGAAGCCCTGCGCAACGGCCAGGTCGCACCTTTTGGCACGGTGGGCGAGAACCAGAAACTGAACATTGCCCTGCTGGACTACTTCGCCCAGGTGGCCACGAAACTCAAAGACCCGGGCCTGCTGCGCATCCTGCTTCACCGGGGGTCCACCTGGGACAAGATGGGCTGCTTTGTGGTCGCCAACCTGTTTCTGGAAATGCAGAAGCACAAGAAAACCATGAAGTTTTTCTCGTTCATTCACGACGCCCTGCAGGGCAAAAAGCCCCAGCGTTTCCTGAAGTGGCAGGCATCGAAAGACTACAAGTTCTGCATCACCCACCTGGAGCGGATTGCCGACAGCAAACGCAACAACCCGGACACCTTTGTGGACACGGTCAACGACAGCATCGGCGAGCTGTTCAACCATCTCAACCTGCTGATTGCCAAACGGGTTCGCAAGGCCCTGGAAAAGCATCAGGGCACCAGCCTGAAGGACTTCTCCACCGAGGAGCTGACCCGCAAGCTGGAGATCCCCAGCCAGCTCACCTCGCTGTTTCTGGGCGACGGCAAACGCCAGGACAACATGAGTAATATCAATCTGGCGGAAGTGCTGGACAGCCTGTCCTTCCCGGTGCTGATCAGTACCGTGCTGGCGGGGTCCACCCTGGCGTCCACCCGGGTGCTCTACCAGAATCGCGACCTGCTCAACCGGTTTGCCAGGGAACTCGGCAAAAACGAGCATTCCAGAAGGGCGCTCTATCTCACCGACACCCTGCTGGACAAGAACGGCGTGTCCACGTCCCTGAGCGGCAAGCTGAAAGAGATCAAACGCACCGACCTGCCCATTGATTTCCTGATCTGTCATCCGGAGGCCGAGGCAGAGCCCCACCTGCACGTGGTCAGACCCGTAGCCGACATCGATCTGCACCCCTTCGGTGAACAGACCTTGCAGGTGCCGGATGTGATGGAAATCGCCCGCATCTTCTATGAAGGAGGCTACGACCGGATTGTCTGCTCCACCGAGGGCCCCATGGCGCTGGTGGCCCTGTTCCTGCAGCAGATGTTCAACGTGCCCAGCTATTTCTTTATGCACACGGACTGGATAGATTTCATCACCCATGCCACCAATCTGAACCGGCCTGAAAGGGACCGGATCCGCCGACTGATGCGGGCGCTCTATGGCCGCTTTGACGGAGTGTTTGTTCTCAACCGCGAACACCGGGACTGGCTCACCGGCTATGAAATGGAACTTCCAGAAGAGCGGGTTTTCCTCACCGCCCATCACACCTCGCCCCGGGACCTGCGGGTGCAGCCGGCGCGCAAGGCGGACCTGATTCCCGGCGCCAACGAAAACACCCCGGTGCTGTTCATCGCCTGCCGCCTGAGTCGCGAGAAAGGCATATTTGATCTGCCGGATATTGTCCGCAAGGCAAAGTTGTCGGTTCCCGGCCTGAAGATTGTGGTTGCCGGCTCCGGGCCCGCCAGTGCGGAGCTTCAACGGGCCATGCCTGACGCGGTGTTCCTGGGCTGGCAGACCCGTGAACAGTTGGCGTCGCTCTATCTGGGACTGGATCTGTTTGTATTCCCGTCCCGCTTCGACACCTTCGGCAATGTGCTGCTTGAGGCACTGACCCACGGCATGCCCGCGCTGGCCTACAACTGCAAGGGGCCGAAAGACATTATCGAGCACGAAACCAGCGGCTATCTGGTTGAGGATATCGACGCCATGGCAGAGGCGGTTGTGCGCTTCTTCAGCCAGAACGACCGGAAGGCAATGAAAGACCAGGCCCGCAAGCGCGCGGCGCGGTTCCAGGCCGAGCCCATCATGCGCCAGTTCGTGGCGGATCTGGGGCTGGACTACCCGGAAACCGCCCACGCCCATGTGACGGTGGCCTAGTGGATACACTCGATTCCGCCACAGAACCAAAACCGCTACTGACCGTTCGGGAACAGCTGAATTTCCTGCTGACCAACCGTCTGCCCAGGCGCTGGCTGACGCTCTTCATGGGCTGGTTCAGCCGGATTGAAAGCCCGGCGCTGACGCGTCTGTCCATCGCCGTCTGGCAGCTGTTTGCCGAGGATCTGCGCCTTCAGGACGCCACAACCCAGAGCTTTCGCAGCCTGCAGGCCTGCTTCACTCGCCAGCTCAAACCCGGACTGCGGCCACTGGATAACAGTCCCGAAGTGGTCACCAGCCCCTGCGACGCCATCATCGGCGCCTGTGGGCCCATCGAGGGTAACCGGCTGTTCCAGGCCAAGGGCTTTCCCTACACCCTGGAAGATCTGATTCCCGATGCGGCCCTTGCCAGGCGCTACCGCAACGGACGATTTGTGACCCTGAGGCTGAAATCCAGCATGTACCACCGGTTTCATGCGCCCGTGGACTGTCGCGTCCGGCAGGTGAACTACATCTCCGGCGACACCTGGAACGTGAATCCGATTGCCTTGAAAAAAGTGGAAAAGCTGTTCTGCAAGAACGAACGGGCGGTGCTGGAACTGGAGTTCGATCATCCCGAAGCCAGCCTGACCCTGGTGCCGGTGGCGGCCATTCTGGTGGCCAGCATGAAATTCCACTGCCTGCCGGAGCCACTGGACCTGAAATACCGGGGTCCGAATCGGATTCCCTGTGACGCCCATTTTCACAAGGGCGATGAAATGGGCTACTTCCAGCACGGCTCAACGATCATCGTCTTTGCCTCCGAGCATTACCAACTCAGCCCCGGCATCACATCGGGGCAACCGATCAACATGGGTCAGGTACTGCTGACCGGTCACCAACTCAACTCTTGAACTGCAAGGAAATTGCCATGAACTTTCGTGAAGAACTTCAAAAACAGCGATGGGACGATCACCGGTTTTACCATCACAACCGGATCAACCAGTCCCTGCATCTGCTCAGCGCCTGCTGTTTTCTGATCAGCTACGGACTGGTGTTCTATTATCCGGCGGCCGCGGCGCTGGTGGGCTGGTTGCTGGCCATGACCCTGCGCCAGACCGGACACTTCTTTTTCGAGCCCAAGACCTACGACGAGGTGAACAAGGCCACCCACGATTACAAGGAAAGCATCAAGGTGGGCTATAACCTGAACCGCAAGGTGGTGCTGCTGTCCATCTGGGCCGCTACCCCGCTGGTGCTCTACCTGCGCCCCGACCTGTTCGGCCTGTTCGCACCGGCCACGGACCTGATGGGCTTTATCACAAATACCGCCCTGGTGTGGCTCTACATCGGCCTGGGTGCGGTGCTGTTCCGGACGGTGCACCTGTTCAAGCTGATGGGTGTGCAATCCGGGCTGGTGTGGATGACCAAGATCCTCACCGACCCTTTCCACGACATCAAGATCTACAAGAACGCGCCCATACACCTGTTCCGGGGCGAGATGTACGACACCATGGACGACTGGTACCAGGAAGTACCAGCGGATCAAAGCGAACTAGAAGCTCGTACGACCCCGTAACAGAATCTGCACCTGATCGATGTTGTCGTCCGCGCCGAGCGGGAAGGCAAGATCCAGGTGCAGCATTCTCTGGACCTCAATCCGGCTCGACGCCAGCCTCAGCCCGAAGCCCGCGTTTGTCAGTACGCCCTGGTCAGGGCCATTGCTGCGTCCGTCACTGAACCAGGCCCGCCCCACATCGGTGAACACAACGCCGCCAAGCCGGAACAGCTTAAACGGGTACCAGTCCGGGAAGTAGCGCCGTTCCAGGGTCCAGAGCGCTCGCCGATTACCCTGCTGATAGTCGTTGGGATAACCGCGAAGCCCATTGTCACCGCCGATCAGCAGCTGCTGGTCCAAGGTGAGATTATGGGCCGCGGTGAAGGACAGCTTGGTATACCAGCTGTTCCAGGTCACTGACCCTCCATGAAAATACTCCAGGCTGACTGTTCCCAGCAGATTTTCGAAGCGGTGCTCATCAAAACGCCAGGTGCCACTCTGGTTGAACCCGTAACGGGCGTAATTGGTGTCAGTAACCAGAAGCGCATCGCGGAAATCCATATTCAGGACGGCGCGATCCTCTGTTGCGCCGAGTCCGGGGGAGGAGTAACCCAGTTCCGTGCGCCAGACAAAGCCGTCCCTGACATCCTCAACCCGTTGAAGTCGTGTCAGATTTGTCATTTCCCGGAACCGGTTTTCCCGGTAGTCAAAACCGACCCAGGGATAACTCAGAGTTCTGTTTTCAATAAAGGGTGAGAAGTCAAACTGGCCGGGCAGCCGCTCGAATTCTTTGGTGTCGTACCGGTAGCCGGCGAGCAGCCGCAGTTGTCTGTTGTTGCGCTCCGCCAGCCGCCAACCGGTATCAATGCTGGCAAATTCACTGCGACGACGATAATTTGCGAAGGCCTGCGCGCCCACATACAGGGTCTGCTCACGCACGTCTTCCGTGCCGCTCAGGCCAAAACGCCAGTTCGTACGCTCGCTGTAGAAGGGCCGCTCCAGGTAAGCACTGCGGCCGCGGCCATCACTGCGGCTGGCATATGAAAATCCCGTCTGCCAGTGGGTACCCAGCAGGTTGGGGTCATCGAAATTCAGGCTGGTCTGGCTGCGATCAGCACTTTCCGTGTAGGCAATCCCCAGGCTCTTGCCGGAACCGAGAAAATTCGGATCCGACAGGCCCGTACTAGTGGTGTTCTCGCCACCGGCGCGGGAGGCGCCCACCGTGGGTAACAGAGTCCAGGTGTCTCGCACCAGCACACTGACTTCCAGTTCGTTCCCGCAGATGCGCGTAACTCCAACCCAGGCAGCCGCCAGATACTGGCGCTGACGAAGAACCCGCTCGGTTTCGGCAAGCATTCCGGGCTGATAAAGATCCCCATCGCTGAAGACCAGCTGGGCCCGTAAGGCTGATTCCCAGGTTGGGGTATTGAGCGCATTCAGGGTACGATAGAGGACGTTGTCCTGGTCAGGGTCGCTGGTATCGAAAATGGGGCGGCGAATAATGCGGATCCGGCCAATGCGGGCATCTTCCGGTATCACCAGATCCGACTGGCGCGCCAGCTGGTCACGGGGCCGGTCCAGATCTATTGTCTCCGGCTGGACCTCGCTGACCGTGCAGTTGCCAGCTGGCTCGGCTGCCAGATCCTGACAGAAAAGGAAGCTTCCACAGAACAGGAGCCAACGCTGCATAAGCTACCCGCTAGAAGTCCGACATGGCATCCTGCAAATCCCGCTTTAACTCTTCCGGCTCAGTAATCCACAGGGTTTTGTCGAGGCCCGGAAACACACCCACTTCCAGGCCGTCCTTGGTCAGCCCCGGCACCCATTTGCGGAAGAAATCCGGCAATGAAATGCTCAGGGGTGTCAGTCCATCGCTGCCGCCAGCATAGTCCACGGCAAACTCCGATGCCGGCCAGACCGGCAGATACTCCACGCCGTCCTCTTCGGAGGAAATTTTCAGGAAGCGGTTGTCGGCGTTGGCCAGAATCCAGATTTCACGCTCCTCCGCCACCTGGCTCAGAAAGAAGTCGTACCGCTCTTCACCGTCCAGTGCCAGTAGTTCGGCCAGGGCTTGATTGCTCATACTGTGGCTCTCTGTGTGTCATTATCAGATTGATCGTGGTCCGGTACAGTTTAACAGCGTACCGTTAGCGATCTATCGTTCAGGGAAACGTCTTTTGTCACAGCTGCGACTCGCTCTATTGCTCGGTATGACAGTGGCGCTTGCGCCGCTGTCCATTGATGCCTACCTGCCGGCGTTTCCCAGCATCGCCGACTGGCTGGGCATTCCCCATGCCCAGGTCGGGCTGACCCTCAGCGCTTATGTGATGACGCTCGGGCTGGCGCAACTGGTCGGCGGACCGCTGTCCGACCGTTATGGACGCAAGCCTGTCCTGTTTGGCGGGCTGCTTGTCTTTGCTGCGGGCGCCGTTATGGTTTCACTGGCCGACACCCTTTCGGAGATGGTGTTCTGGCGCGTGGCCCAGGCCCTTGGCGGCGCCTTCTGTGCGGTTTCGGTGCCGGCCCTGGTGCGGGACCAGGTCAGCGGGCAGGACGCCGCCCGGCTGTTCGGGCTGATTGGCCTGATCATGTTCGTTGCGCCGGCCGCGGCACCCGCACTTGGCTCATTGATGCTCGCGCTGGGCGAGTGGCAGTGGATCTTTCTGATGCTGGCCGCTTACGCCGGTGGCCTGATGCTGGCACTGAATCTGGCACTTTTCCCCAGACTCAAACCCCACATTCCCACCAAAACGCCGATCGCTACCCTGGCCACCAACTACCTGCTGGTACTCAGGCACCGCACCACCATGCGTTTCATCGGTATTCAGGTGCTCTGCTTCAGCATGATGCTGTTGTTCATCACCCATTCTTCGTTTATCTATCAGGAGTGGTTCGGTCTGTCGAACGGCCACTTTTCCCTGCTGTTCGCCGCCAATATTGTTCTGATGGCTCTTCTGAATCTGATCAACCGGCCTTTGTTGAGATACTTTCCCTCCGCGATTCTGGTTCGGGCCCAGGTCATTCTTCAGTGCCTGGCCCTGGTTGCCCTGACGGTCGCCGCACTTCTGGGCGGAACGGTCTGGGCGGTGGCGCCCTGCATTATCCTGGCCATCGGCTGCCAGGGCGGGATTGTGCCCAATAATATGGCCAACGCCATGGAGTTCTTTCCCAAACTCAGTGGCACGGCGTCTGCCCTTCTGGGGGCTTCCCAGTTCACCATTGCCGGCGCCATCAGCAGCGTGTCGTCAAGCTTTGGTGATCTGAGCCTGACAACCATTGCCACCGGCATGCTGGCCTGCTCAATCGGCGCTGTGTTGCTCGCCCTCGGCGCACCGGAAGCGGTTCGACGAGCCAAAGAAAGTGAACCGACTTCAGACCCTCAAGCGTACTAGACGGTTAGTGAAAATCACCAAGGAAGTGTTTTGATATGGCATCGTCTACCCAGGATCCTGTTGCCTTCTCCGATTCGTTGACCCAAGAATCCGTCCGGCCAAAGCTGCTCAGAACGCCCCGGCTCGACGCTGGGACGCCGGAAGAGAAACGCACGGAAATTGCCCGCTATTTCGCCAACACGTTTGATACCTATACCCGCCTGTTCGACTGTCTTGCCGGCGATGAGGGCTACTTCAAAAAATCCATCCCCCTGCGCCACCCGCTGATTTTTTACCTGGGCCATACCGCCACCTTCTTCGTGAACAAACTGGTACTGGCCAAATTGCTGCCTGAGCGCATCGACCCTCACATCGAGTCCGTCTTCGCCGTGGGTGTGGACGAAATGAGCTGGGATGACCTGAACGACGAGCATTATGAATGGCCCAGCGTATCGGCGGTGAAAGACTACCGGCGGAAAGTCCGTGCCGGCGTGCTGGAGCTGATCGAGACCCTGCCTCTGACCCTGCCGATCAATTGGGAAAGCCCCTGGTGGCCGATCGTTATGGGCATCGAGCACGAGCGGATCCATCTGGAAACCTCCTCGGTGCTGATCCGCCAGCATGATCTGGCGCTGGTCCGGGCTCAGCCGGAGTGGGCTCCCGTTCGCCAGACCGGAGAGGCACCGGACAATGCCCTGATCACTGTTCCGGCCGGCGCCGTCCGCATCGGCAAGCCCTATGATGACGCTTTCTATGGCTGGGACAATGAATACGGCGAGCACGAAGCCTGTGTGGAAGAGTTCAAAGCCAGCCAGTATCTGGTCAGTAACCAGGAGTTCCTGGAATTTGTTGAGGCCGGCGGCTATCAGACGGACCGTTACTGGAGCGAGGAAGGCGCTTCCTGGCGCACGTTTGCCCAGGCCGCACACCCCACTTTCTGGCGCTGGCACAACGGCTGGCAGCTACGGCTGATGACCGAGGAAGTGGAAATGCCCTGGGACTGGCCGGCTGAGGTGAACTACCACGAAGCAAAAGCCTTCTGTGAATGGAAGCGGGAAAAGAGTGGGCAACCCATCCGGCTGCCCACGGAAGATGAATGGTACCGGCTGTGTTCCGAGGCGGGTGTACAAGAGGTGGACGAGCGCCCCGCAGACGCCAATCTTCATCTGGACCATGGCGCTTCTTCCTGCGCCGTTACCCGTTTTCGCCATGGCCAGTGGTTTGATGTGGTGGGCAACGTCTGGCAGTGGATGGAAACACCCACCTATCCGTTCGACAACTTCAAGGTTCACCCGCTGTATGACGACTTCACAACGCCGACCTTCGACGGCCAGCACAACCTGATCAAGGGCGGCTCGTGGATTTCCTGCGGCGACGAGGCACGCCTGGCAGCGCGCTATGCATTCCGCAGACATTTCTTCCAGCACGCCGGCTTCCGCTATATTGCCTCGGATGTCGAGGCAGCCCAGCCCAATGCCTACTACGAGAGCGACCGACTGCTGGCCGAGTACGCCGAGTTCCATTTTGGTGATAACTGGTTTGGCGTGAACAATTTCCCCAAAGCCCTGGCGGACCTGTCTCTCAAGGCGATGAAGGGCAAAACCACCGGCAAAGCACTGGATCTGGGTTGCGCCTGTGGACGGTCCAGTTTCGAACTGGCCCGTGAATTCGACACTGTAGAAGGCGTCGACTTTTCCGCCAACTTCATTCGGCTGGGCGTTGAAATCGCCGAACAGGGGTCGGTCCGTTACGAACTGGTAGAGGAAGGGGAGCTGGTCAGCTATCACAACCGTACCCTCGAAGAGCTAGGACTGGACAGCTACGCAGACCGGGTTTCTTTCCATCAGGGCGATGCCTGCAATCTTAAACCCCAGTACGACGGCTATGACCTGGTGCTGGCCGCGAACCTGATTGACCGGCTCTACCGCCCGAGGCGTTTCCTGGACAGTATTCACGAACGCATCAACGACGGCGGTATTCTGGTGATTGCCTCGCCCTATACCTGGCTGGAAGAGCACACTCCGAAAGCGGAATGGATCGGCGGCTTCAAACGGGATGGTGAGAATCACACCACCCTGGATGGCCTGAAGGAGCACCTGGGCAAGCATTTCCGGCTGGTCAGCGAGCCCAGGAAAGTGCCCTTCGTGATCCGCGAGACGCAGCACAAGTTCCAGCACACGCTGTCGGAAGTGACTATCTGGGAGCGGTTGCCGCGCTGACCAGTGCGGTAAGCTCCTGATCAATCTCCCGGTGGGCTACCAGCTGGTCGAACCAGCGGGTGGCCACCCGGTCGCTCAGCAGCCCCATCAAGGCTCCGAGCACCGCGCCTCGGTGCACGTTGTCGCCCCCCAGATTGGTGTTTACCCGCAGCGCCAGGGACGGGTCATTGCGGTACTTGTAGGCCAGATACAGCACCGCCGGCCAGGACTCGGAAATATAACAGGCCGGTGAGTACAACCGCCCCACCACCTGGAGATCCGGCAGATTCCGTTTGGCCAGAACTTCCACATCCCGACCCGCCACACCCCGGCCGGCATCCACCAGAAGCGCGCGCACCCGGTCATCATCCGGGCCTTCCATCAGGCCCCAAAGCAGCGCAACGTAGCGATCACACACCGTCAGCAGGGATTCATCCGGGTGGGTCAGCGCGACATGGTCACGGCACAGGGCCTGTATGGCAGTGACAGTGCACGTTGGGCTGATTCCAGTACCCCGCCCGGCCCTTCAGAATCAGGTTGCCGACCACTTCGGGCGCACTGACCTCTCCGCCTCGACGGCCGCCACTGGTGGTGGAGTGCAGGGACATGATCGACGAAGGGTGAAATTCCGGTGCGGCCTCGAACTGCTGAATGCCGCCCGGGAACGCCCGGTCTATATCCATGGGGTTGTAATACCAGTGCACCGGCATGGCCAGGGCATCGGCGATGAACTGGGTTTGAAGAGCGCTGATAACACGATTGATTCGACCAGAACTGTCAGACATCTGAAGCCTCGCTTATGATCAGGAACAGCAGGAACGGTCACAATGTGAATCGGCTTTATGAACTGGAGAAAGAAGATCACACTACGCTGAAGCAATAGTCAGCTCGGACAAGGAGTATGCCTCATGAGGCCAGCTATCCCGGAAGTATACGAATTACAGCTCAATAAAGACCCATCCATGCCTTCCTCCTGGCAATTCGAACCGGGCTCAGGTGTCGTTCTCCTGGTGCCCGAAGCTGATCGGAAGACCATAGAAAATACTCCCTGGTCGGATTTCCTGGGAAGCCGTCTCCCAGACTATCCGAAAACCACCAATCCGGTGATTCTGTCAGGGCCCGGCGGTGAACGGACAGTGGTTGTTTTTGTCGCTGACCGGCTTCCGGCATTCAAGGCTCTGACTCTGGCCCGCAAGGTCATCAGCCCTCTGATGGCTGACCGACTGAAACAGATCAATGTGATTTCGCTGCTTCCAGATGATTCCGCGGCAGCGGGTATGGCTGAATCACTCGTGGCGGCGGCCCACGCGGCACTCTTTCAACTACCGAAAATAACGGACAAGCCCTCTGACCCGCGCAACCTGAAAGCCATCCGCTTTTCCGGCAATTTCGACAGTGCTGATTTCGCCCACGCGGAAGCAACCGCCGAAGGTAACAACCTGGCCCGTTGGCTGACCCATTTGCCGGGCAATTATCTGACCCCGGGCATCTATCGGGAGTACGCCGAATCACTTGCTCGCCAGGAAGGCTGGCATACAGAGTTCTATGACCTGGACAGACTGGAAGAGCTGGGCGCAGGCGCGTTTCTTTCCGTGGTCGAGGCCAGCCCGGTGAAGGACGCCGGCATACTGCACCTGAAATACCGCCCGTCTGGGATTGGAGCAAAAGGGACTGAAGAAAAACCCCTCGCCCTGGTCGGCAAGGGCATCTGTTTCGATACCGGCGGAAGCAACCTGAAAGTCGGAGGTAGCATGCTGGGCATGCATGGCGATATGCAGGGCAGTGCCGTCGCCCTGGGTGCATTTCTTGCCCTGACCCGCCTGGAATTCGACCAGCCCGTTGACTGCTGGCTGGCTCTGGCGGAAAACCATATTGGTTCCCGGGCTGTTAAATGTAATGACGTGATTACCGCCCTGAATGGCACCACCATCGAACTGATCAATACCGATGCCGAGGGTCGCATGGTGCTGTCAGACACTCTGGCATTGGTCTGCCGCGAAAAACCCCGGGCCATCGTCGACTATGCAACGCTTACCGGGGGCGTGGTAGCCGCCCTGGGACAGCGAATGGGTGGGGCCATCACCAACCGCCGCGAGTGGATCGAGCCGATCATTCAGGCCGGTGAACGTTGTGGCGAGCGGGTCTGGCCATTTCCCTATGAAGACGATTACGATGAGGATCTGCAATCGCAAGTCGCCGACACCCTGCAGTGCCGGACAACCGGGGCAGGCGATCACATCTACGCTGCCCGCCTGCTCGGGCGTTTCGTCGACAAGGATATTGGCTGGGTCCACGTGGACATGGCTTCCTCAGGTACTCATAAGGGCGGGCTTGCACAGATACCAACCGACCTTCAGGGTTTTGGTGTGCGGTTCGGTGTTGAATGGCTGACCAGGTTTTCCAGGCTGGAAGATGAGAGCAGACCCACATAGTCGTTACTTTATGGCCTCTCAACATTCAGTAAAGGCACTGCTGATCACCAACCCCCAAAGCCGTCACGGCACTGTGGATCAACTGCAGGAGGGTCTGGAGCGACTACACGATGCTGGCTTCGATGTGGAGTCTGTTCAGTCCAGCAGTCCCTCCGAAAGTCGCGAAATCGTAGAGAGCCGCCACCAGTACATCGACCTCGTGATACTGGCAGGCGGCGACGGCACCATCAGTTCCATGGCCGAAACGCTGCTGGACTGCAAACTGACCCTGGCGGTGCTGCCCCTCGGCACCGCCAATGATCTGGCTCGATCGCTCGGCGTCGCCGACAGCCTGGAAGCCGCGTTCAATGCCATTATCGCAAACCGTCGCCAGCGTATCGATCTCGGCCGATTGAACGGGCACTATTTCTTCAATGCCGCCCATATCGGGCTGGGCGTAAAGGTTACTGAAGAACTGACCGACAAGAACAAAAAACGCTGGGGCGTGTTCAGTTATCTCAAGGCTTTGTTCGCCGCTCTGGCAAGGACGGACCAGTTCGCGGTGAAAATTACGGTGGATGGTCGCAGCCATCGGATGCGAAGCATCCACCTGGCGGTGGGCAATGGTCGCTTTTACGGCGGCGGCAATGTGATCCACAAGAACGCCCGTATCGACGACCGACAACTATCGGTATACAGCCTGAAACCACAGAAACTCTGGAGGCTATTGCTGCTGGCACCCCTGCTACGAAGCGGCAGCCATCAAAGGCACCGGCGTATCTTCACCGCCAGGGGCCTGGAAATCGAAGTGCAGACAAAGCGCCCGATGGCGATTCATGCCGACGGTGAGCCGGTCTGTTACACCCCCGCCCGGTTTGAGGTCTATCCGGAGGCACTGGAAGCGATCGTCGCAGTGCCAAAGGATTAGTGTAGGATCATAATAAAGTTGGTAACAAAAAACCTCTTTAGACCGCACTTTAAGATACCAAGTCACTTTCGAAAATAAATAAAGTTGGTTACTTTTGAGACTCCCTGCAGAAAATCAATCATTTTCCGTCGTAATAAAGTTGGTAACTCTCCGATAGGAAACAGGTAAGCTTCAAAGCAATTCCCTTCTGATGGGCATTGCGTTGTTCATGATAAATGTACACGAGAAAATAAGTGGACACTATCGTGACGGCGACAGCGCCAGGCTCAGGCATTCAGAACCCTGTTCGCAGCAACAAGTTGACCCCTTACCTTCTGTTAACCCATGTAATCTCACGACTCAAGACGAGTTTGATTTTCAAGCTTCGAATACAATCACATACGTCTCGCCAACAAACCAAATCGACCGTTGCCTTCGAGACCACTGAAGGTCTCAATACGAGCTACATCTCGGATAGCGACCGGCGGGTCAGAGTTTTCGATCACGATGATCTGCACCTTGTCCTTCAGGCTAGCAAGGTGTTTGTAGAAATGCTCAGCAAGACCTGTCTTCTTGAGGACCTTTTCATCATCCGACAACTCACCATAGCGCGATGTCATCGGCTCACGATAAGTGAGCAACGGAGTGTCAAGAACAAGGAAACCAGGATGTGGAAGATCGTTTTCGATACAAAAAACAACAACAGCTACATTAAAAGCAGCATGGAGAATTGCTCTGACGCCTTTGCCGTTGGCGGCACGGAGTTTTCCGGCAACGGTAATATCCATAGCTTCCGTATCAAACTGCACCTTGTCTGCATCGGGAAAGCGCCATTCAGTCAGCACAGACTTCACTGTCTCGCCAAACCGGAACAGTGTAGTCGAATCTGGGCCGACTGATGGTGCATCGCCTTTACTACGTCGGGTTGGCTCGGCGCCGATTTCGGCTCTCCGGGTTGATAGGTTGGAACGGCGTTTATAAAGGTCGAGAACACGTACTATCCCGGATCGCTTCGAAACATATACTTCGTAACTTTCTCGCAGAGAAGTTTCATGTGGGCGCGCCTTCTCTATCTCGCCATCGAGTCTATCAATCTCCTTTTTTTCCGAATCAACGGTCCGGCGCAGCCCAACAGCTTCGGCCTCAAGAGAAGCTATAGTTTGGGTCAGTTCACGTTGTTCACGCTCGATTTTGCGGGCCTCAGCGGCAGCAGCTTTATGCGCCATCGCAATTTCTTCCGCAGCATGATTATGTTTTTGGGCATCGGACGGAGCACCACAGACCGGACAATCCATATCGGTCATCGCCACGAGCACGAATCCTCCCTCCTCAATTGATTGCAGGCGCTGAAGGTCTGAGCTGTAGACAGCCTGCAATTTAGAGAAACGTTCAATCGTTAGATCAAGCTCTCCCGCCCTTTCTAATAACTCGCGACGGCGCTCTATGGTTTTTCGTCTCTCACCTGCAAGGGCGTCAAGTTTTGCTTGGGCATCCTTTAGCCGAGAGGCTAGGTCACTTGCACTTTGCTCCAGTCGCCGAAGCTGCTCTTCGGTTTCCCTTTCATCTGGTGGATTCTCGCCAAGTTCCGCATCGATCTGGGCAATCAGCTCATCCACTAGTTCAATCTTCGCAGCCTTCGCCACTTTGCGTTCTGAAGGCTTAGGAACTGTTACGGCAGCGACGTCGTCAACACCGGTAAGCAAAAACTTGAACAGGTTCTGCTCGAAGGTGCGCTGAGAAGGCGATCCCGAGGTAAAGACAGGACTTTTCTCGGCAATAATGTCCTGCTCGGACACCACAACGTAGGGGGATAACAAGTAAATGGACAGCGCGTCCTTTTTGCAGTTACCGTCTCGTACAACCGCTTTCCCCGCGACCCCCATCGCATTGAGCAATAAGTGCGAAACCGTATCAGTACGCTTTGAATCGTGCTTCTGACGCAGCACTAAACCATCTTTGACAGCGGCCTTCTTGTAAAGCCCCTCATAGAGCTTGAACTGACCGCCCTGTGTGGCACGGTAAAGCGTAACATCGCGATTATCAGGTAGTGTCAGGCCTAACCAAACCGATTCATAGGCAGCAATTTCTTCAATTTCAGGTAAACTCTTGGAAACACCGAGCATGAACAGAATGGCCTTCGAAGCGAAGGATTTACCAGTATTCGAGGCGCCATAGATAATACTGAGCCCCTCATCAAACCCAAGTCCGGCGGGCTCAATGCCGGGGCCAGTGAAGACGAGATGACGCAGCCGGATACCATTCATGCTGATCGCCCCGACGATGTGTCATCAGTCGTAAATTCCGTAGTCCAGCGCCCAATCCGGCTTTCAATGAGTTCCCGAATTTCAACACTCTCCTGTTGAGCAAAGCGACCTGCCATCCACCTAGCACGCTCCTTGAGCGCAAGAGAATAAGGCGTCTGCAAAAGCTCTACGTAACTTGGAGCCTCCTCACTGGCGCAAAATTCGATGCCAGCTTCTGTCTCAAAAACGTCAACAAGGTGCATTTGCTGCATCATGCGCAGGCTTCTCTCTACCAACTGGCGACGAACTAGGAGTTCACCGGTACGATTAGGTAAATCGGGGTGGAGGCTTTCCGGTACGTCCTGCCCATCAATATCGCCTGTATGTACAATCAAATGATCAAACCACGTCATTTCCATTAAATCGCAATGGCGCGGATAAAAAGCCTCAAGCACTACCAAGGCCCGAATACCGGTTTCAAGGGTGCTATTGAACGGATGTTTGTCCAACATTCTGTCCTCTAACGATGCCACGGCAAACGTCCGTTATTTGCGAACTGGTGGCAGGTCCCTTGTTTGACTTGAGGGCCTGCATGCTTTCCCAGTATTCCGGATGGTTGCAAAAGGGCTGCTTGCTGCATCACTTGGCGCAGCCTCGCCAGCCCATTTGGATGATCATCACCATGAATTTCGACCACACCATGATAGATTTCATCCTTAAAGTTGAACAAGTAATCCTCAGGGGTAGAGTCTCTATAAAACCGATCAAATGCTACCGAATCGAAGAAACGAGTACGCTGGTCGCGCAAATGTGTAGCAAACTCAGGGCTCGCCAATGCTGCAGTTGCATCTGGGAACGTCCCCGGACCTTTTTCTTCGTATAGCTTAAGAAGTTGACCGATGTAGGAGGACTCACTGGCATCTATCTGATCTGGAACGACGCCTCGTGGCGAAGGGCCAGGATCTTCGTCAAACCATTTAACCAAAGCGGACTTGCACGCAGGATCGTCGACAAGCCGAGCTGCATCAAGCCAATGGACCTGGGTGAAATCAAATGCTTTAATCGCCATTTCTATCTCGGGGCTGAGCGGTATACTTTGCTTTTCCACTAGTTTTCCCGCGATATCAGAATTCCAACGTTCGAGAAACGCAGTTCTAAAACGCTCAGGATGAGCGATAAACTGCTGCACAGCCCTAGCAACGCCTCGCGGTGCGACAAAAATGTAAGAGCGTGGCAAGGAATACTCACCGGCAGAGGCGTGCATAAATATCTTGCCAAGCTCAATAAAAGCCGAGCTTTCGGAAAGTGACTTACTGAGCTGCTTACATTGGAAGTTATCCCACGGGCCTTCCATCCGTTTATCTGTCACATAGCCCGTGACATCGCGCCCCATGTCTCCTGTGCCGCGCCAAAGTTCATGGCTGTGGTAGTCTTTGCAACGCTGGGCCAACCAATCATTGACGAAGTCCTCCAAGCGATCTGCTGGTAGAGCACGGATAAGGATAGCGTGATTGATACGCAACGACTGCCCCCTTATTATCTAGTCGCCAAATTCGGCTGTCACATTTCAATATGAACCAATGTCAGTGGCGTTGATTAGTCCCCAAGGGCAACAACAATCACCAATGGGACATTCGCGTGCAGCCCTTGAGAAATCGATAGCTGGATACCGTCGGAATGGTTGGGCCGGGAATAACCAATGACGCTGTTGAGGCGACAGCATACGCGAACCAGATTTCTAATGACATCAGTCATGCCCCCTGAACTGGCTGGTGCTGAGCCCACTAAACCACTGGCGTCTTAAGCTAAAGTGAACGTAAAACGAGTTTCTCGGATTGCTGATTCATGGAACGTTGTATAGTGACAAAGGAGCATCGCGCTCACACTTGACCTTCGAGACGATCATCGTTCTCCTATCTTCGTCATGACCATCAGACAATAGGAATTGCCGTGGACTCCTCCTTACACACCATCACCACTGAATTGGGACTGGATCCCAGGATCTTTCACAATCCAGCCCATTTTATAGCCAGTGTTCGGGAGGGAGTCTCCGGCCAGGTCCTCAGGCGGGCACTGCGTCAGCTTGGCAGTGAGCTCATATTTGCACAGGCGCTCCACACAGATTCTGCTGGCCTCGAAAGCTACTGCACGGACACGCCGCTCGATCGCCGGAGGTCTGAAGTTCTGCTGGATACCATTCGCATTTTGGACCGAGTTCGCCGAACCTGGGAGTCTAATGAATTGGCCCAACAGTGGCTTCATTCCAATGTGCCGGCGCTGGGTGGTGTAAAACCTGTTGAAATGTTCGATACCTACGAGGGGCGACGCTGGGTGACGCAAGTGGCGGAAAAAGTTGAGCATGGCGACTTCAGTTAAGGGGATGGAGCCGGGGCTATTTTAGCTGCTCCAGACAGGGGACATACTGGAAACGATGAAGCAGTCAGCGTCGAACCAACCATCACCTAACCATGGTTTGCACATCGAGCATGACTTCATTTCCGAGAAGTATTCCTTTCACAATATCATGAATAGAGGCAGCAGGCTGTGAGAACACTTCCGCCAAGGGTTCCAAGCCCATGGATACCAAAATCCTTGTATCTAGACTCATCGGCTGTCTCCTTGCGCCCTTGTTACGTCTCAACAATGTGCAGAATGATCGCCCCCGAGAAAACAACTTTGCTGGTATACTCTTGGCTACTATGCGCCAACCGGGTTTCACACCGTACTCAGGGGCAACCCAGACTTGGACAGCTCGTCACTCTTTCTTCGGCCCCTCTGTAAGCAGCTTCGGAGGCTCATCTAAATGAAATCCATTAAACGGATCTGAATTTTGATGAGGTTTCAGATCGGTGTAACAGAAACGAGCATTGGGACCGCCACCGTCCACACGAATGCAAGTGCCAGTTATATATGCGGCTACTGGAGAAAGTAGATAGACAATGGCACCAGATATCTCAGAGACCGTTCCGTAACGTTGTAACGGGATTTTGGTAGGGAACTTGAGGATTTCCTTCTGCGCTTCAGCCGTATAGGTGTCGAAACCACTACTTGCGACACCACCAACTGCCACTGCGTTGATCCGCACGCCAGCTGACGCCCACTCGGAAGCCGCACTTTCTGTAAGGTTCCACATGCCCGCTCGTGCAGCGCCGGAATGAGCGTAGGCGGGCCAGCCGTGCCACATATCAGCAATGATATTCACGATACTGCCACGATGTTCTTTCATCCATCGGTTATAAACCTCTCGCATGAAGATGAAGCCACCAGTGAGATTGTTCCGTACCACTGCTTCGAATCCATTCGTGCTTATCTCTTCCAGAGCCTGTCGATACTGGCCACCGGCATTGTTGATTAGCGCGTCAATTCTACCGTGTTGTTCTAGGACGGACTCTACAGTCGCAATAACCTGGGCTTCTTCACGAATATCGCATACATGGGAGCTAACCACTCCGCCTTCTGATTCGATCTCTTTTTTTACAGTTTCAAGCTTGGCGAGATCACGCCCCACAATAGCCACTGTTGCGCCCAGCGACGCGAGCTCATGAGCGGTACAGCGACCAATACCACTTCCGCCACCCGTAACGATCACTACGTGCCCATTAAACAGGCCCTCACGAAATACAGATTGATACCCCATTTTATTCTCCAAGATGTCTTCACTAACAACTAGCCCAGACTCCGTTGCCATATACTTCTATTGGCCACGGAGTGAGATGTATAAACGTCAAACGCTTTCGCAAAGTGCCCGACGTTCAGAACTCGTTTCATTAGCACTCTGCTGGATGCCTTCTTGGTAATCGGTATCTTCTGATACAGCAACCGGAGAGGAATTCAGCAGGAAATGTGACAACGCCGGTATTAGAACCAAAGCCCCCACCATATTGGCGAGGAACATGAAGGTCAGGAGAATACCCATATCCGCTTGGAATTTAATGGGTGACCAAACCCAGGTTACAACTGCGACTGCAAGCATTGCACCTACAAGCGCTACAGTCCGCCCGGTAAATTGCAAAGCCTTATGGTAGGACTCTCTCAGCGTGAACCCGTTCCTTTGGAATGCCAGTTGGGTGGAAAGTAAATAGAGCGCGTAGTCGACACCAATCCCCACCCCTAGAGCAATCACTGGAAGGGTGGCAACTTTGATACCCAGGCCCAACACCACCATCAATGCCTCACACAACAGCGTTGTGATGAAGAGGGGCACCACAGCAACAACAACAGCTCTCCAGCTCCGAAAAGCGATCAAGCAAAGGAGAATAACCGCGAGGTACACATATACCTTCATTTCGGTACTCGCTTGTTCAACAGTGCTGTTGGTGGCCGCCTCAATGCCGGCACTACCGGCGGCTAGAAGGAATTTCAGATTATCCGTGCCTTGAGCTTCAGCGAAGCTCAAGGCCGCATCTGAAACACGCTCTAGGGTTGCTGCCTTGTGATCAGTTAGATTCGCGATTACTGGAAATACCGAGCATTCAGTATTAGCCAGTTCAGGGTTATGGATGAGGACCTGATTCCCTGCAAAGTTGAGTATTCCTTGACTACGTGCAATGGTCATCCACTTCGCGCTGCCCTCATAAGCACCGGCGGTGATTGCCCTTATGGCGTCTGGTAAGGCGACAGTAGATTGCACGCCCGGGACATGCTGCAACCGCCAGGCCAACCGGTCAGCCTCAGTCAATGCTTCATAACTTAAACACTCACCCTCAGGCGTTACTACAACAACAGCGAACTGGTCAGTCGACATCGAATAATGATTAGTAATATAGCGATTGTCGATGTTGTACTGAGAATCAGCACGTAACTCTGGAGCACCACTATCCAGGTCACCCACCTGGAGTCTTTGCCCAACCGCGTAGGCACCAGCCGCAACACATCCAGCAATAATAAGCGTCGGCAACGCCACCCTTCGTTCAGTCAGTTTTTCCAGCAGTACCCACACATGACCAATGCCCTTACCATAATCCTTCTCACTTGAATGCTGCAGATCCCGGCGAACAGCGGCCTTGTTTACACCCGTATATGACAGAAATACCGGCAGTACGATGAGATTTGTGATTATGAGGATCGCAACACCAATGCTCGCTGTAATGGCCAGATCTTTGATAATCGGAAAGTCGATTACCATCAACACAGCAAAGCCAACAGCATCAGAGATCAGCGCGGTTACGCCGGGGGTAAAAAGTCGTCTGAAGGTATGCCGCGCTGCCACAAGAGCATGAGCGCCATGCCCCACGTCCTTCAATATGCCGTTCATCATTTGTGCGCCGTGGGACACACCGATGGCAAAAACTACAAACGGGACAAGTATAGTGAATGGGTCAATTACAAAGCCCAGCGCCGACACAACACCTAGTTGCCATAAAACACCAGCCAGAGAGACACCTACAACCGCAAAGGTACTGCGAGCACAGCGGGAGTAGCTGTAGATAATGACCACAGCTATAAGAACCGCAAGTGCAAAAAATGTCGCAACCTTGGTAAGCCCATCCATAAGGTCACCGACAAGTTTGGCAAATCCGATAATTCGGACTTTTACGTCAGGGCCGGAGTCGCCGTTTTCATACTGTGCTCGTATGTTATCTTCAAGTTCCGTAGCAAACTTCCGGTAGTCCAGCGGCTCCTTGGTTTTTGGGTCGCGCTCCATTAAAGGCACAAAAATCATGCTGGATTTCTCGTCATCTCCCACGAGATCACGTGCAACCCGGGAGCGAGCTACATTCTGTTTCAATTGTTCAATACTTTCTGGTGAGCCGTCGTAATAGTCACCAATCACTGCATCGCCGCGGAAGCCTTCCTCTGTTACTTCTACCCAGCGTACAGATGGCTGCCACAGTGACTGCACCCCTACCCTGTGGACACCGTTTGTGAGGGACAGATCTCTAGTGATCTGGCGAAGCTTTTCCAGATAGCCTTCACTAAAAACATCCCCTTCTGTGTTCTCCACCACAACGCGGATGGCATTACCCAAGCCAGGGAGTTCGGACTTATAGTCAAGGTAATTCTGAATGAAGGGGTGATTCTGGGGAATCATCTTCTCGAAACTGGCATTCATTTCCAGTTTTGTCGCCGCGAAATAACCCAGTACAATTGTTATAAAAAAGCAGGCAAGAACCACTAGAACGCGGTTCTTGAAAATCAGTCGCTCTGGTAAGTTTCCGGAGTTAACATCAAAGTCATCCAGATTTGAAATAACAGGTGTTTCTTCACGACTACCCTTATTATTTGTCATAGCAGTCACTCTATTTGCCATTATCAGTTTGTGCTGAGCTTTCTAGCGGCTGAACAGCCAGGCCACGAACACCCACCACCACAACCTTTTCCTCGTTCACAGCAACAACGTCAGTTACTGGCAGCCTGGTTTCGGTCCGAATTTTTTTGAAGTCAACACCCCGGTCTTCAGACAGCAGCAACTCACCTTCCTGATTAGCAATGACCAAGGCGCCGTCTGGCATAACCGTTCCGCTCGTAATTGAACTTCTCATTCCGGTCTCAACTGCTTCCCAACTAACACCACCGTCATGGCTTCGGAAGAGATTACCCCTGAGGCCAAAAACCAAGAGCACCTCGCGATCACCGGTAAGGCCAAACAGAGTTCCCCGATAATCAACCGAGACATCAACAAACTGATTCTTTTCCGTATCCAGCCTGAGGACCAAGCCACGCTCCCCAACGATATAAAGCTGGCCTCCTATGCGCTTTGCAGAGTAAAAATGAAGTTCCTCTGGATTATCAGTTTTGGCAATCCAGGGAGTCCAACTCTTGCCTCCATCAGAAGTTCGAAGAATGAGGTTGAAGACTCCAAACACGAATCCGTTTTTCTCATCTTCAAACCAAACCGTAAGAAGGGGGTTTTCTGGCCCTTGCGACTGAAACCGATCGGCTGCCATTTGAAGCGATTCCGACTCAAAATCTTCAAGCCCCTCAGGCGCCTTAAAATTTTCAAAAATCTGATCGAAAGAGCGCCCATCTAATTGCTTCACCCAGCTTTCGCCCGCATCAACTGACTTGAGAACAACACCGTCATGACCGACTGCCCAACCATGAGTTGGTGTCGCAAAATGAACATCGGTCAGGTCTGTGCTGACAGGTACTTGCGATTGCTGCCAAGAGTCACCATCATCATCCGAATAGAGAATATGACCTCTTTGGCCCACAGCAACAAGGCGGTCACCAGCTGACGCAACTCCGTTCAGCAGGTTCTTTGCTGCTAATGGGCTAAAAGCAGAGGCTGTATCAACTGGGTCTGTAAAGCCCCAAGAGGTTCGAGCTGCTAAAGCGACCAAAAGCAGAACGAAAATTACCGAAAATCTCGAGTAGTTTTGCATGATGCACGCTCAATACCGGGTGTGTGTCTGGTACGAGGGCGGCGGAGTGCATGCACTCCACCGCCGGTTAGATTACCTAATACCAGAGCCCGTCAACGCCGACGGAGACCAGGCGCGTTCGGGCAGGGGATCAACATATTCAACCCCGCCACTTGTCGCGGTCCAAAAGTTGATCGCATATACACCGGCATCAAGATCGTAAACCACGAAGTTGTCAGAGAACGAAGCTGGAACCTCATAACTTGGCGTCATCAAGGCAAATGCAGGGCGATATAGCTCCCCATCCTGATCATACTGATCCGAGGCCAATGCCACCCAGGAGTCCTCATCAAGATAGAAAGTCCGTTTGCTATATAGATGGCGACTGTCATCCTTGAGCGTAGCCTCAACTTCCCACACCCGATGAAGCTCCCAGCGGACGTGATCCGGGTTCAGGTGGTTGGCCGTCAGCAATTCGTCCGCCGTTGTATGGTAGGCCGCATCGTAGGTGTTATAGGGGACAAAAAGCTCCTTCCGGCCTACGAGCTCGAAATCAAACCGCTCCATCGATCCGAAGAAAATGAACGTGTCATCATAGGTGGCAAAACCACCCAATGAGGGATTTGGAGTATCAAAGTTCACGGACGGTGCCAGCTTTACTCTTCGTTGAGCTGGCAGGTAGATATAGGCGCGGCGGCCCTGCTCCGTGGGATTCAGGGCATCATGAACCATAATGGTTTCGCCATTACGCCTACGAGGCTTCTTGTATTCACTTTTTACCCTGGAGAACAGTTCTGACTCAGGGTTTTCATCATAGTAAGGGAAGTCTGTTGAGTAAGTACCACCTGAGGTCAGTACTCGGTCACCATCAGAGTCAACGTAGTAAGCCTCAAAGTTGAGGACCGCACTACGGCCCTGGTAACGAGTCAAATGATTCCACATCGCCTCAAAGCCAGTTTGTGGAATCGGAAATGGAATGCCCGCATGACAACCCTTCATTGAAAGGCCACCATTATATGTCTCTGCGGATGTCGCACACTCCTTAGTATTCTCCAGAATATACTCGGGGAATGCTGAAGTCCGATGCGTTTCATACACATCGATACGAAAATCCGGATGATTCTCCATCAACGCCTTGGTTCCCTCCGTCAGCTTATCTTCATATTCCGACATATTATTGGCATCGATGGAAAACTTAGGTTTTTCGCCACTGAACGGGTTAGGCCGAATACCGCTTCCCTCTTCAAAATCGGCTGGTATGTCTTTCAGACCTCCAGTATAAGAAGGGATTGTACCCTCCCCATTGCCAGCTTTAATGGCACCCACTTCGGTGAGTTCATTACCCAATTTGGCGGCTTCTTCTGGGGAGACTGCTGAGAAAGCAGCCCCGGCATACATAAGTGCCATAACACCAACTAAAGTTCTCTTCACAATCATGTCTCATTCTCCTCGGAAATCGCGAATCAAAAGGTTGCTTTAACCATCAGGCTCACCCAGCCACGGTCCCTCAACAGGGTACTCAAGCCGTTTGCGCCAGTGATCGCTGTATCGCCGTTAGCGTTCTGTGACCGCTTTACGTCACCGAAATAATCCACATACTTAAGGTCGACGCTGTATTGCGACTTGATATCGGCACTCACGCCTATGCTGTAGTTACCATTGCCTTCGTTTCCTCCCAGTTGGGTCGGCGCATTCCCTTCAAGGGTGTGTGAATAAGCCAATGGCATTGAAAGGTTCACGCCGGGGAACACTTGGAGCCAAGTCGGCGCAGCTGTCAGTGAGATGGCCCACATATCATCGGTCGCGCATTGATCGCCTTCATCCCTAAAGTTTGCACCGAGCTCAGCTCTACGGCTTTCATCGCATGTGCCGTATCCTACGCCGTGATACATATCCTCGTTCTCATCAACGCTATCTAGACGGGCATAAATGACTTCAGCACGGAAGGTACCCGAATCCCACAAAGGGCTTTTCGGCAAAAGTCCGAGAAGGCTGGCGGAACCATGAATTGTCTTGCCTCGCGCCTGATACGAGTTATCAATAAGTTCCGGCGCACCGTTTGGATGAAGGTTAGGATCAAAGGCTACCTGCCCGAGCGTTCTGGCAACCAAAGGCATATTGTTTCGGTACGAAACCTCAGCACCAAGGCTCATATCACCCACCTGTTTCGAAAGGCTGACACCAAACAGGTCAATATCCTCACCAAAATAGGAACGATAGTCAGAGCCGTTCAGGTAAAAGGCCGGGATCTTGTCTGTAAAGTTGCGATAGTAAAACCCAAGTGTTCCATCCAGCCACTGGGGGCGCCACAGGGTTTGGAGGCCCCAATCTCCGGAACTATCCGGCTCCTCTATTCCCTCGTTATTCACCACTCCAGGAATAAGACCGTCGGGGCCATAGGCAATAAAGTCAGCTGGACCCAGGTAAGTGCCACCCTCCGGAATACGTGTAGGATCCCAATCAAAATAATAATTGGCTGCAATGGAAACTGTGTCCGTTGCGATCAACTGCGTGGATATCTGGTTCAGCGGAAGAAAAAGCTCTTTAGCACCAGCTCCGGGTGTTGCGAAACCCTTAATTAGATCCAAAGGGGATTGGGAATACGCAATACCATTTATCGCCGCCCCAAGAGATAGTGACTCACCCCAGTAGACCGTATGCTGACCCGCTTTGACCGTCAGCGGCATGTCTCCAATATAGAAGCGACCGAACGTGAACGCATCCAGTATTTCGCCTGAAGGCCCCTTGTAATAGCGCTCGGTATAATTGCTATATTCGTCATCCTCATAACTACCTGGTGCATTAAGATCGGGGTTTCTTGTTGATTCCGCATCCCTATAGGCATGGTCATACCAGCCGGCTGCACTCACCCGGAAGCCATAATTTCCTTTATAGATGAAATCAAATTCGGAAAGCACATCCAGGCGATTGGTAACAATATCTCCCTTGTCGGCGAAATATTCCCCTTCATCAGATGTTGAGCTGTTACCTACTTGGCCAATATTTTCTGCTCGTACGCCTAGGTTGTATCGAAGCGTATTATCCCAAGCGATCTCGATATCGCGATTTCCTGTATCAACCTGGAACGCGTGGGCTGATGCAATGAGCCCCAAAGAGAGCGCCACACCTGTTGCGAGAGCAGAAAATCTGAACTCACACTTCTGCCCGCGTTTTGCTTTATTGGGCGTTGCCGATCTTGTTGTTGTTAACATTTCGACCCTCCAGTATTTCGATTGTTTTTGTACCTTAAGCCTACTAAGCGAACCTACTTCCAGAATTGGTTCGCCCTGGAGGCTGAGCCAAAGAACACACAAAATGCATTCCTTATTTAGTATGCTAGCATAGCATATGCAGGCATTCCATATTGATGCATCTTTTTTTTGTATCGACTTCGGGCAACTGATAGGGAGACACTTCCAATCGAGTAGGAGGGGGAGTTACCTCCCCCGTCCTCTCACACCACCGGGCATACGGTTCCGTACCACGGCGGTTCATGGTTGGCTCGGAAGCCAATTCATCGTATCCAGCAAGCTTACCAGAGACAGACCGTTGAACACCCTCTTGGGCAGCGCCGCATTCATGTGAGAGGCGCCACTGTTCCACCAAGGTCCACGACCATTCGTGGCACCCATCCAGGCCCTCGGTTCTGGCAGACCCAACCGCATGAGACAGCGTGCCCGCGTGCGGGGCCGTTTCCATTGCTGCCACAAGATCAAGCGGAGCCGTCGGCGTATCCAGCCATCCAGCGCTTCCACCGGGCGCTTCGAGGCGGTAAGGCGATAGTAATTCGCCCAGCCCCGCAGTACCGGGTTCAAGCTTCGGATGGTCGTTGAGAGCGACTGCCCTCGGGATCGTTTCAGCAATGGTCGCAGCTTGGTCATAAAAGCCTTCAGGCTCTTCGGTGCAACCCTCAACCGTACCTGTCGCTTGTGCCAGCTCACACTGTACCCCAAGAAGCTCCGGTGCCAGGGTCGGTCTACGGCGCTTTTCGCCGTGTTCACCCTCAAGCTCAGGCGCGTTTCCAGGAACTGGGTCATGCTGGCCATGACCCGCTCTCCGGCCCTTTTGCTGCTCACGTAGATGTTGCAATCGTCCGCGTAGCGGCAGAACCGGTGCCCCCGGCGCTCCAACTCCCGGTCCAGCTCGGTCAGGAGCACGTTGGAGAGCAGGGGTGATAAGGGGCCGCCTTGCGGCGTCCCCTCTCGTCTCGGGCTGACCAGCCCACCTTCGAGCATGCCGGCTCGCAGGTATCGTCGGATCAGGGTGAGTATCCGTCGGTCGGTGATGCGACGGGCCAGCAGGCCCATCAGCACATCGTGGTTGACCCGATCAAAGAACTGGGCCAGATCCAGATCGACCACCCAGCGGTGGCCATCATTGATGTGTCGCTGCATCGCCTTGACCGCCTGATGGGCGCTTCGCCCGGGGCGGAACCCGTAGCTGTGATCCGAGAAGGTCGGTTCCAGCATCGGGCTTAGCACTTGGTGAAGCGCTTGCTGGATCAGGCGATCCTGCACCGTCGGAATACCCAGCACTCGTTCGCCGCCTTGTGGCTTAGGAATGCTGACCCGGCGTACCGGTTGAGGATGGTAGTCTCCGGCCAACAGCCGCTCGCGCAGCGTTGGCCAATGCTCTTGCAGGTGGGCTTTCAGGGCTGTAACCGGCATCTGATCGGCGCCGGCGGCGCCCTTGTTGGACACCACCCGCTGATACGCGCGCATCAGGTTCGGGCGCTCAAGCACCTGCTCCATCTGCGTGTTCGGCTCCGCGTTCGTCCACGAGTAGGCCCCCGCGCCTGCCTCGACACGGGCTTCAGTCTCTGCCGGATACTGTCCGGCGCCTCCCTGAATGCCCTGACCCATCCGGGTCGCTTCTGTCTTCATAAGCACATCACGAGAACTCATCGCCTACTAACGGCTAACCATGTTCGGCCCTTCAGTACGCGGTGACGCACCTACTATGGCCTCGGCTGAGTTCTGGCGCCCCATCCCCACCCCTCACGGGGCAGGTAGCACAGTGGCAGAGAGCCAGACTTCCCAGGGTAAGACGCGTGACCTTCACACTTATGCCTGCCGCATTTACGTCCACACCTTCCGTGCAAGTATGGGGCTTTGACGATCGTTGCCGTCTCACCAGGTGTGACCGCCTCCTATACGATTCCTGTTCGTCAGGCCAGTGCTTTGCCTGCGGCTTCCTTCAGATTCCACCTCGCGGTGGACACCCTTGCCGTCCAGCTAGTGGTTCCCCTTGCCGGGCCCACAGGGGACTTGCACCCCCAAGTCATCCGGCCAGCACCACCTGCACCGGAACAGCGCCCGTCAAGGCGCTACGCGCCATGCCTGGCGCACAACAAAAAAGGGGAGCCAATGGCTCCCCAAAACACTGCAGATCCGTTAGGGTCAACGAATAGTGATTGCCGTATCGTAAGTGAAGCCCGCAAACTCTGTTTTGAGTGCGGCTTCAAACTGTGAGGGATTACCTTCCTTCAGCTGGATATGTACGCATACTTTCGGACGCTTCCCGTCTTCTTCCAATGTCACGCTGATCACCCCAGACCTACCAACAACCCGCGTGGCGACGCTTTCGGAAACCCGACACATGGCATCTTTTCGGAGCACCGGTTTATTGATCTTGCCAACCGCTGTCAGGGGCAGTTTCTCCAACAGAATAATCTCGACAGGTATTGCTGCGCGCTCCTGGACTTTCTCTCGGCACAACTCCATCAGCTCTTCAGCAGTCGTGCCGCTGTCGTCTTTCAGCTCGACATAGGCAATGGGCATTTCGCCCTTTACCGGATCAGGCCGACCAATCGCCGCGACACTCAGCACATCAGGGTGACCGGCAAGCACCTCTTCCACTAGCTTGGGGTCAATATTATGGCCACCACGAATAATCACATCTTTTGCACGACCGAAGATCCATACACTTCCGCTATCGTCCACTGCCCCCAGATCACCCGTATTGGCGAGACGTTGATTATCCGGAGCACCATTAACAAAGAAATCCTTGTCGAGCGAGGGCTCAACATAGCCGGGGACAATGCCCGGACCACTAATTGCCAAAACTCCACGCTCCCCGGGAGCGCACTGCCGAATAAAGTTGTTTTTATCATCCACTTCGATCGCTGTAACGGAATGATAAGGCAGAAACTTACCCACGGAGCCAACCGAAGGTTCCTTGCCATCGGGGCGATTGGCAGTCACCACTCCATGGATTTCCGACATCCCCCATACTTCACGCAGCCAAACCCCGAAACGGCGATGAAACGATCGCATCAACTCAACCGGAACCGTACTGGCACCACAGTTGAACGTGTGAAGCGAGTGTCCTTCAGAATTGGAATCCGGAACGGCCAAAATGGCGGATGCCGTGGTAGGCGTTGCAAGCACAGACGTCATCTTGAAATATTTCGCGATGTCCCAAAAATGCTTGATGACACCCGGGTTGCGAAAACCTTCTGTAGTCAGCGTCACCAGCGTCTGGCCAAAAATAATGGCACGCAAGGCAACGACCACGAGCCCGCCCACGTGAAAGTTTGGCATAGCGTGACCGACAACTCCCTCCTGCTCAGATCCCATCACCGCCCCCACACTCCAGGCATTCAATAGCTGCCCTCTATGATTCATTCGTACGAGTTTAGGCGCACCGGTCGTACCTCCGGTGGGTAAATACATGATATCGGCATTTGGATCTTCGACAGTGTCAAACGTGAGATGGCCACCCAACGACGCCTCTGCAGCCCTCATAAATTCATTGTTATCGTCGTTAGAGTCCACTAACAACACCTTTCTCAGGCTGGGCACACGACTACGGATTTCCTCCAGCTTATCCCAGCATCCCGGGCCAAAAGCCGAGGTGCCAGTCACCAGCACAGTAGCCGAAGCTGAGTTCAAAATGCTGACAACAACATCCGCCTCAAGATAGGGATTGATCGGACAAGCGATACCGGCGGTTTGGGCAGCCCAGGTTCCAATCAGCGCTTCCGGCACCATGGGCAACATCAGCCCAACGGCCACAGGCTGGCCCTGTGACAGCTCTCTGAATAGGTTTGCCGATTTTTCAATTAGATCTACCAGGCGCTTGTAACTGATTTCTCGGGGGGCAACCTCGGTATCTGCCGCCAACAACTGGACAATTGCCGCCTTCGATGGCTCAAGAACGGCGGCGGCGCGAATGCATTCATAGGTCGTCTCGGCTGGCAGCAATTGATCAGGCTGATATGCTTGTATACCGTCACGGTCCGCATCTGTCTGTAATTTTGCCCTAGCGATTTTTCCTGGCCCGGGTTCACCGCCAGGCAACCAAAGGTCTTCCGCCGTCGCGAAGACATTTACAGTATTCGTGCTGGGATCTGTCATAACCATACCCTCTGCTTCTTATTTTCTGTGACTAACGATATTTCAAAGATTCCGCTGAGTTCGCCAGGCGCTACCTCGCCTCACTTTATTGACTAGCATACCGTATGGTACTATATTTTCAATAGAGTTTTGTTGTTTAAGCTTATCTACCAAGATAATTTAATTGATTCTAGCAATCAGCCAGGAGGTGAGAAGATGATCTCGGCTTCTTTACCTCCGCTAAATCATGAGACGACCGAGTTTTGGAGCATGCATTGTGGAGGAGACCTATCTCAAGCCAGCGTATCTGGTTGAAAGCGATTCCCCAGAGGTGGAGGTATTCGCAAGCAAAGCCGCCTCGGGCTCCACGACTGACTATGATATAGCCATAAAGCTTTATAACGCAGTGCGGGATGCTATCACCTACGACCCGTACCAGGATTTCAGAAAAGAAAGCACCTTTTCCGCAAAGGATGCCCTTAACAGAGGGCGCGGCTTCTGCATCCCCAAAGCTGCACTACTTGCTGCATGCGCAAGAGCACAGAACATCCCTGCTCGCCTTGGTTTTGCGGACGTCAAGAATCACCTCGCCTCGAAGCGCATGATTGATGCATGCAACGGTGATGTATTCCGTTGGCACGCCTACTGCGAATTGTTTATTGCGGATAAATGGGTAAAAGCGACTCCGGCTTTTGATCGGAAGCTGTGTGAACGCACCGGCTTAACGCCATTGGAGTTCGATGGCAAAAACGACTCGATTTTTCATTCGTTCGACAACAATCGGCGGCACATGGAGTACCTGAACTACCACGGGCTATTCGCCGGAGTACCCTATCAACAAATCATCGCTACATGGGAAAAGCTTTCACCCGGTCTACTGGACAAAAAGTATCTCGCAGGCCGCGCTTCATTTTCCGACGACCTGGAATCTGATAAGCCTTAACCAAAGCACACCTAATTAACAATATCTTTAATCATCTGCATTCAGGATTCTACTATGAGCGACAAAAAAGCAATCTGGGTTCCGGAGTTTAGTGAGGCAGCCGTCTTAATCACTGGAGGGACCTCGGGCGTTGGGTTCGAAACGGCAAGGCAGTTTGCTGCGGCAGGAGTAACGAGAATTGGCCTTGTTGGAAGGAACAAGGACCGTGGACAGAACGCCAAAGAAAAGATATGTAAAGAGTATCCCGACATCACGGTTTCATTTATTTCTGCCGATGCCAATGATGTAAACGAGGCAAAAGAGGCCGTGGAGAAGGCGACATCAGACCTCGGTAGTGTCGATATTCTAGTCAACTCCACCGTAGGTTCCGCAGGACCACAACTGTTCCATGATATTCCCAGGGAAGAATTGGCTGGCATTCTGACCCAGCAGGCACTGGGACCTATCGTGATGAGCCATGCAGTCATGCCGGGAATGAGAGAGCGCAATGGTGGCGTCATTCTCAATATCGCTTCCGACGCAGGCAAAGTAGCAACACCAGGCGAATCCGTAATCGGAGCCGCCATGGCAAGCATCATCATGTTTTCGCGAGGACTCGCGATTGAGGCAAAACGAACGGGCATTAGGGTCAATGCCCTGACTCCCTCGCTTATCGAAGGCACCATGACGTACGACCGTATTCGTAACGACCCCTTCAGTTGGAGAATTTTCGAGCGAGCCGCAGCTATGGCACACCTTGGCGTTGTACAGCCAGAAGACCTTGCGAACATGATCGTTTTCCTTGCCAGCCCACAAGGGGCAAAGATTACCGGTCAAGCCATTAGTGTCAATGGCGGCATTTCAGCGGCGTAATGTTTTTAGGTGGCTCATTAAATCAATAACCCTTTCTACATTTATACTACTGCTGGAAGGGCTACCCCAAGGCTCAATCCGAGTTTTATGTTAGACTTTGGGAGCTCACCGATAGTGCCAAATCTGTCCATAAACGAATTTAGGCACTATCGATATACAATGTTTATTCGGTATTCCCATGGCTAACCCCACACTTCCACTGAAAACCCGCTCACGCCTGACACCGGAAGAGCGGAGGACGGAGATCATGGCAGTAACGCGCCTGTTGCTTGCCGAAAAAGGCTACCAGAAAGTCATCACCGCTGAAGTGGCAGAGCGTTGCGGAATATCCGAGGGAACCATTTTCAAGTACTTCGGTAGTATCAGGGAACTATTGATTCGGGTTTCAGAAGAATGGTTTGAGGAAATTCTTGGCCTCGTAGACGCTTCAACTGCAAACAACGGCAGTATTCGCGAGCGACTGAGACAACTTGTCTGGCAAAGTCTGTCTATAGTCCGAAAAGAGCCTTCGCTTACGCGCTTTATTCTCATGGAACTCAGAGCAGACCCAAATTACCGGAAGATGAAAGTTTATAAGCTGAACCAGCGCTTCACAGCCAAGATCAATGATGTTCTCCAGGAAGCAATTGATACGGGCGTATTCCGTGACGATGTGTCAGTCAGCCTTTTGCGGGACATGATCTTTGGCTGTATCGAGCATCAGACCTGGATTTATCTCAGGAACGAAGGAGATTTCTCTGTGGACGAGACCACCGATGGCATCACCAATGTGATATTCCGAGGCATGATAAATCCTGAAATACTGGACATTTAAATCCGATCAGTAACCTTTGAAATCAGGCTTTTCCTTATTAGCAAATGCAGCGAACGCCCGTTGAAAGTCACCCGTTGCCAAACAAATGGCCTGCGATTTGGCTTCGGATTCTAGAATCTCCTCCAGACTCATTGTCCACTCCTGATTCACCAACGACTTCGTCATAGTGTGAGCAAACCACGGGCCGTCTGCAAACCTTCGCGCCAACACTCGGGCCTGCTCAACTAACTCTTCAGACTCATGCAGGGCATTAAAGAATCCCCAGGCCAGCCCTTCGTTAGCTGTCATTGCCCGGCCAGTCATCAGCAGTTCCATCGCTCGACCCTGCCCGATGATTCTGGGTAACAGACCACAGGCGCCCATGTCTGCACCAGATAAGCCAATCTGATTGAACAAGTAGGCTGTTCTGGCGCTCGGCGCACCCAGCCTGAGGTCTGCAGCTAACGCTATCGCAGCGCCTCCACCAGCGCAAGCGCCTTCTATCGCAGCTATGATAAGCTGTGGGGCCTCGCGCATAACCCGCACGAGCCTTCCCATCATTCGGGTAAAATCCAGCAACTCCGCGGCGCCCATCTTTGTTAGCGGCTCCACAACCTCAAAAAGGTCACCGCCGGAGCAAAAGTCACCGTTTTCTCCCGTAATGATAACTGCTCGAACATCATCCGCCTGACTTAGCCCGTCAAACAGCTGCGTCAACTCAGTAATGACAGGAATGTTCAGTGCATTTTTCTTTTTCGGACGGCTCAATGTGATGACCCCAATCCGTCCATCTTCGGAGCAGTTCCATTTAAAATGAGTTGCCCTGTATCCTTGAAAGGCCTTCTTTTGCTCAGACATTGAAAATCCAGTCATTTCATACCCCTGCTTCAGTCCTGATACATATACTTTGCCACCAGCAGTCGCTGGATCTGATTGGTGCCTTCCCAGATCTGTGACACCTTGGCGTCCCGCATCATGCGCTCAACCGGATAGTCTTTCATGTAGCCGTAACCACCGAGAAGTTGCACCGCGTCTGTCGTAACGGACATCGCAGTATCAGAACAGAAGGTTTTTGCCATGGACGCAAAGGCTCGCGCACGATCATCATTATCCCCTGCCAGATCTGCTGCCCGATAAAGCATCGATCGTGAGGATTCCACGGCAATCGTCATATCGGCAACCATGCCCCTGACCATCTGAAACATCGAAACCCGTTTACCGAACTGGGTTCGTTCAGAGGTGTAGCTGATTGCTTCTTCCAGGGCACCTTGGGCGAGACCGAGGGCCTGCGCTGAAACCAAAGGGCGAGTGTAAGTCAGGGTCTGCATCATGTACTCATACCCCTTCCCTGGATCACCAACTACTCTGGATTCAGGAATCAGGCAATCATCCAGCATGATGTCGGCGGTTGGGCTGCCGCGCATCCCCATTTTCCGTTCAAGCTTTCCGATTGAGAACCCCGGGTCGTCCCGGTGCACCATGAACACACCAAAATCCCGATCGGATATGCGAGCCAAGACTGCGTACCAGCTCGACCAGCCTACGTTAGAGATAAAGCGCTTTTGGCCATTGAGTAACCACCCACCATCTACCTTCTTGGCACTGGTTTTCAAACCCGGCAAATCAGACCCCCCCCCTGGCTCAGTCAAGCAAAAACTGGCGCCGCTGTTTCCCTTGACTATTTCGGGGATAATATTTTGCTTGAGATCTTCGCTACCAAACCAGGCCAGCGGTGTAATTGCCGCCCAGGGGATAAACAGAACCAACGCAGATGAACCGCATACTCGTGCAACCTCCTCCACGGCAATGATCTGCAACATCAGATCTGCCTCGGAGCCGCCAAATCGCTCCGGAAAAGGCAGACCATTAAGCTCCATGCTTTTAAAGGCGGTAACGGACTTGTCAGGAAACTGACTCTCATCGTCAACGACAGCGGCATGCGATTGAATTTCAGACTCAGCCAAACGGCGGACCTGCTTCCTGAATTCGTCGTGGACTGTCATTTCCGACATCGTGCCTACCTCACCAAATGATGGAACTTGAGTTAAAGTCAGTGATTAATTACATTCGCGGCCCTGAGTTCATCCACCTGCTCGTCCGCAATTCCCCAATCCTTTAAAACCTCTGCCGTATCCCCGCCGGTTTCTGGAGGTACACGACTGACCTTTGAAGGGGTTCGGCTAAACCTGGGGGCTGGAGAAGGATTTGTGACACCATCGATTTCAACAAAGGCCTCACGTTCAAGGCTGTGCGGGTGAGAGGCATATTCAGCCGTTGTGAGCACAGGCGCAAAGCAGGCATCTGTACCCTCAAGCAGTTGGCACCATTCATCACGAGTGCGTGATTTGAAAATTTCCGCAAAGCGCGAATTCAGTTTTTCCCAGCCTTTGGGATCGTTCTGCTTTGGAAGTTCTTCATCCCCAAGCCCGATGCGACTCAACATTTCGCCATAGAAACGCCCCTCGACCGGTGCAATGGATACGTATAGGCCGTTACTAGTCTCATATACGTTGTAAAACGGTGCACCGCCGTCAATGAGGTTCGTGCCCCGATTATCGGACCATTGTCCCATCTGCTTCAGCGAATACTGCATGGTCATCAGGCTGGACACTCCATCGACGATAGCGGCATCCACCACCTGCCCCTCACCGGAACGTTGTGCTTCAATGACCGCAGCCAGCAACCCCATCGCAAGGTACAGAGCGCCTCCACCAAAGTCCCCTATCAGATTGAGCGGAATAGTGGGAGATTCGCCGGGTTTACCGATGGAATCCAGTACACCGGTAAGAGCAATAAAGTTGAGATCGTGTCCCGCAGCCTTACTCAGCGAACCATCCTGCCCCCAACCGGTCATGCGACCGTATGCAAGTTTTGGATTTAGCCCGAGACATACATCTGGGCCCAATCCCAACTTCTCCATTGCGCCTGGCCTGAACCCTTCTATAAGAACGTCTGCTTTCTTGACTAACTCATGAACGGTTTCCAGTCCCTGGCTCGACTTGAGGTCAATGGCAATGGAACGTTTGTTCCGATTAAGTAGGTCGTACCTTGAAGGGAAGTTGATCCCGCGATCTATCTGATCAATCCGGTCAACCCGGATCACATCAGCCCCCATATCAGCCAACAACATGCCACAAAAGGGACCCGGCCCGATCCCAGCCATTTCAACCACCCGAATTCCAGTCAATACACCCACGTCAATGGCTCCAGCTTTGATTAACAGACTACGTACTCCCTGGCCCCAAACGGCCATCGCGATCAGAAGCGGCCTACTAACTCGACATTGACCGCACTGAAGAGCACTTCCAGAAACTTACCTCCAGCGTCGCAATGTCGTTCATAGCGAACTGACCAACGCTTCCGCACAACAACCGCCAGACTCTCTGCCAATGCACGCACTCCTCTGCGATAAAAGCCCCTGCTTGGCTATCAAGCCCGATAGCGAATCAAGACTAGTGAGTTTGACTCACTTAGTCAATAGAGAATGACACTCGCAGCGGTGGTCGATTGTCGCCAACATATTTTTTCTCCCGACGAGTAAGCTGTTAGACACTAAAGTGAGCCCAAATTTGGACAGTCACTAAGGTCCGACTCGTCCTCTCCACTTATAGCAAAGTAAGTGAGCTTGACTTATTGAGTTGAACTCACTTAGTATTGGAGGCATAAAAGGCAGCCGCATCAAAAGCGCCTTGGCCACAAACATGAACAAAGAACAGCACTCCGAGCAAAAATGCTAAGTCATGACCGCTCACTGAGCTGTTTTACAAATCGAGAGCACCGAAATCATGAGTAAAAGCAGCGTAGAAGCGTTTCAGGTGATGAAGAATGTCGCGCAGCACCCCGATGACTACTTGACCCAGTGGAAAAATCGGCACCAACAGCCCGTTATTGGCATCTTCCCCATGAACTTCCCGGTGGAGATTATTGCCGCCACTGGAGCCTTGCCGGTCATCATTCAGGACAGTCGAGAGCCCATTTCTGAAGGCAATACGATCCTTGCGGAGTTTTACTGCGGCTTTACCCGCAGCATTGCCGATCAAACCATGAAGGGTCAGCTGGATATTTTTGACGCTTTCATGAATGCCGATCACTGCATTCAGCTTTTGGGGGCAGTAGATGTGGTCAGAGAAATGCTGTCGGACAAACCGGTGTATTTTGAGCATCTGATTGCCGCCATGGACGACTCGTGGACCAAGGACCAGGTACAGACGAAAATTCATGCCTTTATCGCGGAAGCTGAGCGAGTTACTGGTACAACGATCAGCGATGAAGCTTTGACAAGGTGCATCGAGTCAAACAACAAAAACCGACAGCTTTTGAGGCAGGTTTTTGAGGCGCGTCGGAACGGCGACGCCCAATTCTCCCCCGGTGAGCTGCAGACAATGATCGTATCCAGCATGATTATGGATAAAGACGAACACACTGCTTTGCTGGAGACCGTGTTGGCGGAAGCTTCCACCAAGCCTCGGGACAACCGCGTACGCCTGCACCTTTCCGGCCACTTCTGTCACGCGCCACGAGTAGAGTTATTTGATTTGCTGGAAGAATGCGGTGCAGTCATTGTCGATGACGACCTTTATACCGGTTCTCGTTATATATCTACCGATGTTAAAGAATCGTTAGCCCCAAGAGCCGCGCTAGCGGACTGGTACTTTGCTCGAAACGAAAACATCCCCTGTCCTACTCGCGTTCAAAAAACGGTGAACTGGGACGAATACCTTATCAACGCTCTTGAAAACAGCGGAGCGGAAGGCGTTATCGTGTTAATGGCCAAATTCTGCGAAGCCCATATGTTTTACTACCCGGAACTACGCAAAGCATTAGAAGCCAATAACATACCCCACCTACTCATCGAAACCGAACATGAAGGTATGCCGGAGGAAACATTCCGCACGCGAGTAGAAGCCATGATCGAGCGGATTCGCCGCAAATCGTCCTCTCGCACTACTGCAAAGGAGTTAGCACAATGAGCAACGCGAAACAAAGCAGTGTAAACCGCCTGAAAAGTAACGATGCCGGGCGGCATTTAATCAGCGATTACTGGGACCGTATTTTTACTGCAAATGAGCGTAATGCCCAAGTGGTCTGGTATAACGGCGCTGCGTTAAATCCTATTTTTCAGGCTGCGGGGCTTGAATGGGCACACGGAGAGGCCTTTGCGGCCCGACTTTCTGCGCAAAGGCTTGAGAAGTCTGCCCAGCTTGCCGCTCAAGAATTTGGTTATGTCGGCGAGCTCTGCTCCTACGCTCGCACACATTTAGGTGCAGCGTTATTGGCCAAGCAGGCCCGGGAGAAGTTTGACAAAGGTATTGTTGATAACGCTGACCGGGACGATTTGGCCGCCCGCTTGCCCATGCCCAACTTTATTGTTAACTGCTACGCCGGCTGCAGCACCGGGCAGCAATGGGATGATTTTACGCACCGGCTGTTGGGCAAAGACATACCAATTTTTAACGTGTCGCTGCCATTTCTATGGGGTAACAGGGCAGACGCCGGCTATCTGAAAGGCAAGGAGTGGGAAGAGGCCTCTGATTATGTTGCCGACCAGCTCTACAAACTCATCGATTTCATTGAAGTACAAACTGGTCGGCCCTTCGACTGGGAAGCCCTGCGTGAAGGTATGACCCACATTAAGCAGGCAGCGGAAATCCGCCGGGAAGCCATGGCCATGTGCGCCAACATGCCCGCCCCCGCCACATTCTGGGACTGGATTGCCAGTGTTGCCCACATCAATTTTTTACCGGCAGGGCCTGAGCTGGTTGACTATTTCAGCAAGATCCACGAAGAGGTTGCCCAGCGTATTGCCAGCGGTGAAAGCGCCATTAAAGACGAGAAATACCGACTGTACTTCGACGGTATAATGAATTGGAACAAACTGGGTACCCTTGCCAAGCTCTTTGCCGAGCGCAAAGTAGCCGTTGTCGCCGGGCGCTACACCCACAAACCCTTCTGGCAGGAACCTCAACTCATCGATACCGACGACCCAATTCGCGGTATGGCCCAACACTATTTGTTGTGTCCCACCAATCATGGCTTCCAGACCATCAAGGATTTCACCAAAAATGACTGCGAATTCTACGGACTGGACGGTATCGTCTTTCATTCTACTCGCACCTGCCGAGCCTTTACCGGTCCTCAGCAAATGTTGGCTCGGGCCATGAAAAAAGAAATGGGCATACCATCGATCTTCTTTGAAGGTGATGTTGCCGATGAATCTTTTTACAAAGGCGAACTACTGGAAAGCCGCCTGGAAGCGATGTTAGAAGCCATTGATGTGCGCCGGTCTCGCAACTTTATCGCCTCGAACTGAGCTTTTGAGCGCCCCTGAGACCCGCTGCAGAAAAAAGGATTCCATTATGAGTACTAGTACCGCGTATTTTATGGGTGTCGACCTGGGCTCTACTACCGCCAAGACAGTGATACTGGACGACAACGCTAAAGTCCTTAGCGCCTGCATTGTACAAATGGGCGCTGTGAGCCAGCGAGGTATGGAACAGGCTGTGGAAAGTGCCCTCGAAAGCGCAGGCATCGGCCAAGAAGAACTCAGCTATATTATTGGCACGGGTTATGGTCGTCGACTGGTAAAAGGAGTCGGCCGCACCTTTACCGAAATCACCTGCCACGCTAGAGGCGTGGCAGCCCTATTCCCCAAAGCAGAACTAGTGATCGATATAGGCGGCCAGGACAGCAAGGTCATCGCCCTCGATAAGCAAGGCTTAGTGGACAACTTCGCCATGAACGACCGCTGTGCCAGTGGCACCGGTCGTTTCTATGAGGTTCTGGCTCGGGCACTGGAGTGCGATATTGCCGAAGTGGGAACGCTTGCAATGCAGGGTCGCAAAGACCTGGAAGTGAGTAGCATGTGTGCAACTTTTGCAGAAACCGAGATTATTTCACTGCTGGCAGGAGGTGAAAGTCCCGCCGATGTGGCCGCGTCAGTGCACAGCGCAATCGCCCAACGGGCTCTAGGTCTGGTCGCGCAAGTGGGCAAGCGCAATACCATTATCATGACCGGCGGTGTGGCCAAAAACCCTGCAGCAGTGCATTTTTTGGAGAAGGCATTAAAGCAAGAAATGCAGGTGCCCCACGACCCGCAAATTATGGGAGCCTATGGCGCTGCACTATTAGCGCTGGAGCTTTCAACCGGTCGCCAGATCACTGAATATGACACCGCAAAAATTGAAGCACTAGAGAGCAAGGTGGAAGCAGCGTTTCAACCGAAGAATCGCAGCGTGCCAGATTGCATGAAATGCACTTCTTGAACCTTGTTGCTCACAGAATCTACTCAGCCCCGAGGCCTTTGAAATGGCCTCAATTTGAGGCTGGGTGTGTCATGCGTATCGGGGTAAGTCCAGACAGTTGCTCGCTCGGATTGGCGTAGACTATATGACCGCAGGCCAATCACCACCTGGCTAATGGCAACAGCGCTCCGTTGATAATCCGTGTGCGCTGAGAACGACTGGCCCCAAAATCACATCTATCCCTCTTCTTGAGACTTAATTGAAACCAGGTTGCTTTTAACCGTTTCCAGCATCTCGCACAAATGCATTCTCTGATCGTGATCAAGCCCTTCAAGAATACGCTCACTCATGTCATGGCTCATGGCTGCCATTTCCTTGATGACTTGCTTGCCTTTACTGGTCAGGAAGACGCGCTTTACTCGACGATCCTCGACATCGGGCCGCCTTACAATTAGCTCTGAAGCCTCGAGTCGATCTACAAGACCACCCAAAGCCGCCTTACCCAACTCAAGCAGGTTAGCCAGATCACTCTGAACCATTCCATCATGACGTGAGAGATACGCTAACACCCACCACTGAGAACGAGTGACGCCCAGTGGCCGCATGAAGTTATCAAACACGGTCCGACGCAAACGTGAGACATCGTGCATCAGAAAACCCAAATGGTATTCCCAATTTCGATCATCCTTCACGTTCGTTTTCCGGCTGCTCTTCTTGCCCGGTTTTGCGTTCGCTGCAGCCAGCTCCAGATTTGCTTCCGAAATCTCATTCATCTATTGCTCCACGCATTATTAGCTCCCTCCTCCCCTACCCACGCCTCCGCATGAACGAGGTAACCACGAGGCAGCAGCAAGGTATTTTTCAATATGATATCCAAAGAGACATTATTATAACAGAACCAGTTTCTCTAAACGCCCTCTTTCAATGGCTTTTTCCGAACCAACCCCATACTCTCGCACCCATTGCCACCACCCCTGAAGGAGCCTAAGCTTTGGAGCGCATTCGCCACGCTTCATCGTTGTCGACTGACTTATCTATTTCTGTATGGTTGCATATTATACCTCTGCATATTATCATTAATTCATTGATTGTTACAGGTGATTGTATACCCGATACCTTCGAGAGGCCGGCAGCATGGGCAGATTTACTGAAGAAACCGAGGAACATTCAATGTTCCGGAGCAGCGTGCAGGGATTCATTCAAAAAGAAGTAAGACCGTTTTTCCAGGACTGGGAAGCGCAGGGCATTGTGAGCCGTGAACTCTGGGAAAAAGCTGGAGCTGCCGGCTTGCTTTGCCCACAAATACCCGAGGAGTATGGAGGTCCTGGCTGCAGTTTTAAGTACAACACGATGGTGGTCGAAGAGTTTACTGGCGAAGGCTTTATCGGCCCAGTGAATAATTTCTCAGTCCATAGTGATGTGTGCGCCGGCTATCTGCTGGGCTACGGCTCTGAAGAACAGAAGAAAAAATGGCTCCCCAGGATGGTCTCTGGCGAAACTGTCTGCGCCATTGCCATGACAGAACCAGGCACAGGCAGCGATCTTCAAGCTATAAAAACTCGGGCAAAACGTCAGGGTGACAGTTACATTATCAACGGTTCCAAAACCTTCATTTCCAATGGCCAGCACGCAGATCTCGTTATTGTTGTTGCCAGAACCGGAGAAGAGCCCGGCGCGGCGGGAATCAGCCTAGTTCTCGTCGAGAGCACAAGAGAAGGTTTTGAACGAGGAAGAAACCTTGACAAAATTGGCCATCATTCCGCCGACACCTCCGAACTTTTCTTTTCCGACGTGGAAGTTCCCGCATCAAATCTACTCGGCTCCGAAGGTAGTGGGTTCGGGGCACTGATGTCGGAACTTCCGCAAGAACGACTAACCATCGCGGTAGCATCAATTGGCGCTGCACAGTACGCATTCGACATCACGCGCCACTATATGGAAGAACGTACAGCATTTGGAAAACCGATTATAAAATTTCAGGCCAACAGCCACAAAATGGCAGACCTGAAAGCAGACCTTGCTGTGGGCTGGGCATTTGTAGATCAGTGCATAAAACAACATGAACTTGGTGAGCTTACGCCTGCTAACGCTTCAATTGCCAAGCTTTGGTGTAGCGAGCTGCAAGGCAAGCTTGTTGATCAATGCCTGCAGTTTTTCGGTGGTTACGGATTCATGAAGGAGTACGAGATCGGTCGCCTGTTCAATGATGCGCGCGTGCAGCGTATTTATGGCGGCACTTCTGAAATCATGCGAGAGCTGATTTCAAGATATCTTTGATTCATTGGCTACCGGAGACTTCCTATGGCGGGTCGATATTTTGAACAACTGAACGTTGATGACGTCTTCAAGCATGAAGTGAGGAAGACTGTTACCGAATCGGACAACAGCTGGTTTTGCGCAGCAACCTACAATCCGGCACAAATTCATATCGACGCTGACTATTGTGCGAATACCGAGTTCGGGAAGCCCCTGGTTAACTCCGTATTTACGCTTGGACTCGTCATCGGTGTCAGCGTTCAGGATACAACACTCGGAACAACCATCGCCAATCTTGGCTTCAGTGATGTCACTTTTCCAAATCCGGTTTTTACCGGCGATACAATCAATTCCGTAACAACCGTCGTCGACACCCGAAAGAGCAAGTCTAGGAAGAACGCAGGCATTGTTACGTTCATGCACGAAGGGTTTAACCAAAAGGGCGAGGTGGTTTGTCGGTGCAAGCGACAAGCCCTCATGATCTGTAACGAAGACAACTGACGAATTACGCCTTTACTGAAACCAACTGAATATGTGGTGACACTATGTTTAAGAGATCGCTTTTTAACCAGGAACATGAAATGTTCCGAGATACCGTACGGAAGTTTATCGATAAGGAAATAGCTCCCTACCACTATCAGTGGGAATCAGATGGTGTTGTTCCTCGTGATCTCTGGTTGAAGGCCGGCGAAGCAGGCATGCTTTGCTGCACCGTTCCCGAGCAATATGGCGGCTTGGAATTAGACTACCTGTTCGATGTCGTGGTCTTTGAAGAGATGGCTCGTAGTGGCTTCACAGGCCCAGGGTTCCTAATACACTGTGATTTGGTGGCAACCTACATCAAGTCTTTTGGTACCGAGGAACAGAAACAACAATGGCTGCCGAAAATGGTCAGCGGTGAGGCTATCGGTTCATTGGGCATGACAGAACCCCATGCCGGTTCGGACTTGCGGAACATTCGCACCAGAGCGGTGCGGGATGGTGATGATTATGTCATAAACGGGCAGAAGGTCTTCATCTCCAACGGCCAACTCTGTGACGTGTTGGTACTAGCAACTAAAACCGACGCGACAGACCGCAACAACGGCATTACCCTTTTTCTCGTTGATACCAGCCTGCCCGGCTTCCAGAGGGGCCAAAACCTGGACAAGCTGGGTATGAAAGCACAGGACACGTCCGAGTTGTTTTTCGAGGACCTGAGAGTACCTGCCAACTGCATGCTGGGCGAAGAAGGCAAGGGCTTCGACCTCATGATGACCAAGCTGTCCCAGGAAAGACTGGCACAGGCTATCCGGTCTGCCACCGTGGCGGAGCACCTGATCGATATTACTGTGGATTACACCTCTGACCGTGCGGCGTTCGGCAAGACCATCGCCGACTTCCAGAACACCCAATTCAAAATCGCCGAGCTGAAAACAGATGCAGTTATCGGACGCGTCTTCACTGATGAGTGCATCAAGAAATTCATTGACGGCGAACTGGACCAGGTCGATGCCGCCATGGCGAAAATGTGGTTGTCTAACCTGCATTGTCGAGTAGCAGACGAGTGCTTGCAGCTGTTTGGTGGCTGGGGGTACATGTGGGAGTACCCTATTTCCCGAGCATTTGCCGATGCCCGCATCGTGAAGATCGCAGGTGGCTCAATCGAAATCATGAAACATATTATTGGCCGACACGTAATCAAGGAAGCGAAGAAAAGGAGGGGACAGCCAACGGGATCCTGAACGTTTGACGTTACTGTTGTTGTCGGGCGTAAGCCCTTTTGCCGGGGAGCTGACAGAAACCAAGTCAGAATAGTTACCTGCCGTCTCCACAGTAGGCCTCTCCCCGGCCTTTTTGCATCACTGGAGTTGTTAATAGACCTGCATGCTTTAAACCAACAAGTCCCCTAAACTCAGGCCCATCTTTTTAACACTGAAACTTCCGCCCGCCCTTGATGCTAAGAAATCTTCTAAAAAACTTTTATCAATATAGCAATACGTTAACACAGATTCAGAGTCCATTTATCCCCAGAAGAAGACACCCGTAGCCCCGGCATTATTTCTTGCATTATGATCAACCAAAATGTAGTATGTATGCATACTTTAGTGATGCTTACTTGATATCCACACAACCAAAGAGGACCCATCATGCGCGGATTGAAGGATAAAGTAGCCCTGGTAACCGGAGCAGGCAGCGGTATCGGAAAATCCATTGCCTTACGCCTGGCTGAGGAAGGCATGCACGTCGGTATTCTTGATATTGATGAGGGAGCGTCTGAGGCCGTCGTTGCTGAAATCAAAAAAGCAGGCGGTACTGCTGACCACCAGAAGTGTGACATCACTGACTTTGATAATGTCACCACCGCAGTTGCCGCTATTGAAGGCCGTATCGGGCCCACCTGGTTGCTCGTCAACAATGCCGGCTGGGATCGCCCAATGCCATTCCTGAAAACCGAACCGGATTTCTGGCGCAAGGTGGTCGATATTAATTATCTCGGCCCACTTCACATGACCCGTGCCGTCGCGCCCGGCATGGTTGAACGCAACGGGGGTCGTATTGTCTTTATTGCTTCCGACGCCGGCCGCGTCGGCTCATCTGGTGAAGTTGTCTATTCCGGGTGTAAAGGCGCAACCATAGCGTTCGCCAAAGCACTTTCCCGCGAAGTTTCCCGCAAGAACGTTTTGCTGAACTGCGTGTGCCCCGGCCCCACCAACACGCCGGCCATGGACGCCTTTGTAGGCACCGGCGAGGAAGGCCAGAAAATTCGCGACGCGATGGTGAGAGGTGTACCCCTGGGCCGGATTGGTGAGCCAGAAGATTACCCCGGACTTGTGGCGTTCTTCGCCAGTGACGATGCTTCCTTTATGACCGGCCAGACCATCAGCGTGTCCGGCGGCCTGACAATGCATGGCTAATGCCATTCCACTCCCACTTTAATTGGAGATAACCATGAGCGACGAATTCAAAGACATCCTTTACGAAGTTGGTGAAAATGCCGTTCGTATTACCATCAACCGCCCGGAAGTGTTTAACGCCTTTCGCTTACAGACCGTGGAAGAGCTGATTGTTGCGTTTCAGCGCGCCAATGAGGAAAAGTCGGTCAACACCGTTGTGCTTGCGGGCGCTGGCGACAAGGCATTCTGTACTGGCGGCGACCAGAAAGCGCATCTCTCGAAAGATGGTCTCTACGGCCCTCGCGGTACCGTGGGCCTGCCAATTGAGGAGCTTCAAACCGCCATTCGCGATCTGCGTAAGGTATCCATTGCCCAGGTTCAGGGTTTCGCAATCGGTGGCGGCAACGTATTCGCCACTCTCTGCGACCTGACCATCGCTTCTGAAAAGGCGGTTTTCGGCCAGGTCGGCCCTAAAGTCGGCTCGGCCGATCCCGGCTGGGGCACCGCATTGCTTGCCCGCCACGTTGGTGAAAAGAAGGCCCGCGAGATCTGGTTCCGCTGCAAAAAATACAGCGCGCAGGAAGCCTGCGATATGGGGCTGGTGAACAAGGTTGTCCCCCATGAGAAGCTCGCAGAGGAAGTTGAAGAATGGGCTGCCGATATAAATCAGATGAGCCCCTCTGCTATTTCAATCTGTAAGCGCTCCTTTAACGCCGACAGCGAAAACATCCGCGGCATAAGCTTTATGGGTGTGCAATCGGTTAAGCACTACTACATGAGCGAGGAGTCCAAGGAAGGAGTTCGCGCATTCAACGAAAAGCGCAAACCTGACTTCAAGAAGTACGTGTAACTCTCAAAACAGTCCAAAGGCTGCACTATGATCGGTGCAGCCTTTCCTCCCACGGAACCTAAAAAAGCCGAGCCATGTTTACCGACCCGAACCTCAAAGCAGAACTGAAATCCGAAGGCGTTATGGTTGCTGCCATCGACATGCCAGGCCGCTCCATGAATGTGTTTTCTGCCGATATGATGGACTCACTGGAAAACCTGATGATAGAGGTTGAACAGAATCCGGATATCAGAGCCCTGGTGATTACGTCCGCCAAAAGTACTTTCCTTGCCGGCGCTGATCTGAGCATGATCAAGGTCTTTACGGAAAGAGCAGCAGGCGACTCGGACGAACAGCTCCATGATCTCTGCGGTCGGCTTGGCCGCCTGTTTTTAAGGCTTGAACAGATTGAAAAGCCCACTGTCGCCGCACTTAACGGTCTGGCGTTGGGCGGGGGTCTGGAGCTGGCACTGGCCTGCCACCAGCGCGTAGTTATAGACGACGACCGGGCTGTGCTGGGATTGCCCGAAATCAAGCTCGGGCTGCTGCCAGGTGCGGGAGGGACGCAACGCCTGCCACGGCTGGTTGGTAATGACACGGCCATCCATATGCTGCTGACAGGTCAGCCCGTAAACCCGAAGAAAGCACTTGAAATCGGATTGGTGGACACCGTTGTCGAAGCGAACCGCTTGATCGACGAAGCCCGGAAACTGGCACTGTCGCCCGTTCGAACGAAGGCAAACTGGTACAACGACGATTTCCGTGCTGAAGACATCAGCCTTGATGGTAACGACGGAAACCCCTACCGTTCTGTTTACGAAAGACTCGATATCCAGCCTGACACTTACAGACACTACCCCGCCTACGACGCCATTATGGATTGTGTCACCAAGGGCTTGAAAATGCCCATGGACAAGGCCGTATCCTGGGAGATGGATGTTTTCGTCAAGCTGATCAAGGATCGGGTCGCCGCCAACATGGTGCGGACGCTGTTCCTCGACCGTCAGCGCGCACAGAAACAAACTGCGGGTGTCGAAAGCCCGGCAGAACGCCTTGCCATTATTGGCCATTCGGATACATCGAAGCTGATTCGCCAGCTCGAAAAAGCTCGATTCGACATTATCAACGTCGATGAACTTACCGATGATGACCTGGTTTTGATTGCCAACGGCGAGAGTCTCCACAAAGGAATCCCGGTCAGGCTAATCACTGCAAGCTCAACACCGATAGCTGACAGCGAGGTTGGCCTCTGGCTCTCCCCGAAAACGACTGACGGACAAAGCGCGGAAATTTTTTGCAAGGGCCAGCCCAAAGATAGCCGAGCGCTGAACGCTGCACTTCTGATCGCTCGAAAGCTGGGTGCAGCTCCACTGCTGACACAACATTCCCACGCCTTGATGCCAATCCTCGCAGAGACCGTCCAATTGGCTACATCCGGTGACAACTCTCTGGATAAAGCATCGCAAATCGCCTCCGATTATGTTGAAACCAGCAGCAAGGCCGATCCCGATTTTGTTGATGTGGCCTGCGTGTTGGCTGGACTGTTTCCGGCGTGGAGTGGTGGCCCTTTCAAATACCGGGAACAGAAAGGCTAAGCATGGAGGATCGTGCATGACTGAAGATAATTATGTTGGCTATGAATACCCAACGTACGACTTTACCGTCACGGAAGAGAGTTTGAATCGCTTCATGGTCGCCATAGGGAGACAACCCTCATCAGCAACGACGCCGGTAGCCCCCCCCACTTATCAAAAGGTTATCGAGGGTAAGGGCGATAGCTCCCGCAAGATCCTCGAGAATCTCGGCATTGACCTTAAGCGGGTGCTGCACGCAGAGCAAGAGTTTGACTATCTGGAGCCCATCACTGCCGGTGACCGGTTAGAGGTTTCACGAAGGGTGTCGGATCACTACTTCAAAAAGAATGGTACCCGTGAGTTTCTGGTTGTCGAGTCTGAAATTCGCAGGGCGCTCTTGCCCCAAATCCTGGTAGGAAGATCCCGTCAGGTCCTTATTCTTCGCCAAATCTAAGAACACGGAGACCGGGTATGTCTTTAAGTTTGGAAGCACTAAAACCAGGAGATTTGGTCGCAGAGCGTGTTTTTGGCCCGATTACCGGAGACATGCTTGTTGCGTATGCCGAAGCCTCTGGTGACAGTAATCCACTCCATCTGGATCGTGACATCGCTCGTAAATCGGGTTTCGACGATGTGATTATCCACGGCATGCTGGGAATGGCGTTACTTGGGAACCTGCTAACCGATGCTTTCCCGCAAGATAACCTAAAACGATTCAGTTCACGGTTCGTGTCGATCATGCCAGTGGAGAGCATAATTCTGTGCCGTGCTGAAATGGTGGAAAAAAGTGCCACCGCTGTTGTTCTCAAACTCGAAGCCAGCATTGACGGTACCGATAAAACAGTGATTACCGGCTCAGCCGACTTATCGCTTCCTGTTGCATCCTGAAAAGGATTTCGTTATGCCAATGTCAGAAACTCTGAGTAATGTCGTCCAACGACTGCGACCAGGCATGACGGTCTACGTGCCCGGTGTTTCAGGTGAAAGCTTGGCCTTTTACAAAGCGCTTAAAGAAGCACCGGAGGCTTGCCGAGGAGTGCGCTTTGTTGGCGCCTTGTTCCCAGGGATAAACCAGTCAGATTACTTGGGCCTCCATCCCGAGGCCTGTCAGCGCAATTATTTTATGCTCCCCGGTCTTCGTAAAGGACTGGCAGATGGCCGCGCAGAAATCCTGCCTCTGGACTATCCCGGCATTTTTCGTGACCTCCAACAAAACGTCGAGATTGATGTGGCCATTGCCCAGGTAACGGCTCCGGACGCCCAAGGGTTCTGCTCACTGGGGCTCTCGCAGGACTTCATACCTGCTGTCTGGGGCAAAGCCAAGATCAAGGTGCTTCACATCAACCCTGCCTTGCCCAGAACACAGGGCTCATTCCGTATCCGCTTTCGTGATGCGGATGTCTGCTGTGAGGAACCATCCGATCTGGTCACCTACAGCAAAGCAGTTCCTGAATCGCTCCAGCACGATATCGCCGGCCATGTAGTGAACCTGGTTAACGATGGCGACACACTGGAACTGGGAATCGGCAAACTTCCCTCTGCCATTGTGGAGGGCCTCACCTCCCATCGAGACCTGAAGGTCTATTCGGGAATGGTCTTGCCCAGTGTCACCCATTTGATAGATAGCGGCAGCATAAAAGGATGGGGAGCTGTGCGGGCTGGCGTTGCCCTGGGTGATTTGGAGTTTTACAAGCGACTTGGCGAAGATCCCACTTTCTATTTCCAGCCGGTCAGCGAAAGCCATAGCCTCCAGAGGATTGCAGAAATTCCTGGCTTCTGTGCCATAAATTCCGCCGTGGAAGTCGATCTTTTCGGGCAGGTGAACTCCGATTCTGTAAAGGGCCGCCAACTTGCCGGTGTGGGCGGTCTCCCCAGTTTTGTCGGTGGTGCGCGCCTGTCTCAAGGAGGACGCTCAATCATCGTCCTGCCCTCTATGACAGACAACCAGAAATACACCCGCATCGTGCCCGCGCTCTCCAGCAAGTGCTGCACCGCCCTGCCCAGACACGACGCCGACTACGTTATTACCGAATACGGAGTCGCCAGCCTGCGCGGGCTATCCATACATAAACGCGCCGAAGCATTGATTTCCATTGCCGCTCCATCAAGAAGAGATGAACTGTTCGAGGAGTGGCAGGCCATTATCAGGGGACTGTAGCGCCCCCACAATCTACCACTAATCATCCCCAAGCCAAGTAAGGAGGGAATATGAGTAACCGATCAGAGGGTGTACTGGCTGGAAAAGTAGCGTTAGTCACCGGTGCCGGACGCGGCATTGGCCGTAGCATAGCCGTGGAACTTGCCGCCGCAGGTGCCAAAGTCGTGGTGAACGATCTCGGCGTTGCCCTTGATGGTGACCCTACCAACGAATCGCCAGCCGATGCCGTGGTTACCGAAATCCAGAATGCCGGTGGCGAGGCTGTTGCGGACAAGAATTCCGTCGCAGAATGGAGTCAGGCTCAGCAAATGGTGCAAACCGCTGTCGACAAATTTGGCCAGATCGATATCGTTGTTAATAACGCAGGTAATCTAAAGGACGTGATCTTCCACAAGATGTCGGAAGAAGAATTCGACGCAGTGATTACCGTCCACCTCAAAGGCAGCTTCAACGTCAGTCGAGCTGCAGCGCCGCATTTCAAGGCACAGGCGTCCGGTTGCTTCATCCACATGGCCTCAACATCCGGCTTGATCGGGAACTTCGGCCAGGTGAACTACTGTGCCGCCAAAATGGGTATCGTGGGGATGTCCAAAGCCATTGCCCTGGATATGCAGAAGTTTGGCGTACGCTCCAACGCGATTGCTCCTTTTGCCTGGACCCGTATGGTCAGCTCAATTCCGGATGAAACCCCGGAACAGAAGAAGCGTGTGGAAGGCCTCAAGAAATTGATTCCGGAGAAAATTGCACCTTTCGTAGCAGCATTGGCAAGCGATCAGGCCGCCCATGTATCCGGCCAAATTTTTGGCGTCAGGAATAACGAGATTTATCTCTTCTCCCAGCCACGACCAATCCGGACCGCCCATACCTCTGATGGCTGGACACCGGAAACCATCCTGGAGCGGGTGTTCCCGATGTTCGAAAGCGATTTCTATGCCCTGCATCGTTCGGGTGAAGTCTTTACCTGGGACCCGGTGTAACGCAAAGAGCGTTATTTTTAGGAGCCTCCGGGCTCCTTTCAGTTATCTGCAAGCACTCAACCTCGTCCAACACTGGCCAGCAATCGCTGCGCCGCTTTCAAGTGCGGAATGTCGAGCATTTTACCGTCCAGAGACACTGCCCCCTGCCCTTCTTCAAACGCCGCAACAACCCGGTTGGCAAACGCGATTTCGTCCTCGGATGGCGTAAACGCGGTATTGATTGTTTCGACCTGTCCGGGATGAATCGCTACCTTTCCGGTGAACCCGTCATGGCGGGCCTCTCTGGCATTGGCCAGGCAACCCTCCGGATCTTTAAAGTCCACGTACACCGTATCGATTGCCTGAACATCCAGCATATGGGCTGCCAACAGCATCTGGCCACGCACCTGCTGATAGAGAAAACGCCACGACCCATCCTCATGGCGCGGATTACCTGCACCAATTGCACTACTCAGGTCCTCTGCTCCCCAGATCAGGCCTGCCAGTCGTGGCCTGGGCCGGTTCCCCAGTTCTGACAAACGTAAGACCGCTTCTGGGGTTTCCGTGGCAACCGCAAGGATTTTAGTCTGGCCGACGGTTACATCCGCCATGGCTTCCGCCATTTCCAACCAGTGACTCACCAGATCAAGGTCCTCTGGCCCGTATATCTTTGGCAGCACAATGCCTACCGGCTGCATCGGAACAACGGCGGCAAGGTCCTTCAGCAACTCACCGGAACGAACATCATTCACTCTCACCCAGTGCTCGGCCTTGCAGGTGTTAGTCTTAAGGAACTCGCCCAGCTTGTTCCGGGCCAGGGGCTTGTTTGCCGGCATGACAGAATCCTCAAGATCAAAGGCGATTGCATCGGCCTCGAGATCAATGGATTTAACCAGTTTTCTGTCGCTGTCAGCAGGGACAAATAAAATGGAGCGAATGATACTCGGGGAATCCGTCTGTGGGATAGGCATAAAAAACCTTCTTTCTGAATTGCCAACGAAAGTTAACCAATTTAGTATACTGCAATACTATATTGTAGACTATTTTTAACACCAAGGGCGAGCCAAGACGACCTCCCCTCAGCGATGGATACAACGGAGACCTGATATGAGCAATACCAGTACGGTTGGCATCAAGGCTTTTGGCGCCTTCATCCCCAGGTTACGGCTGGATCGCGCAGCAATTGCCAAAGCGCATTCCTGGGCCTTTCCGTCCATTCGGGGAAAGGGCGAGAAAGCCATCTGCTCATGGGACGAGGATGCCATCACTCTGGGCGTAGAAGCCGCACGTGATTGCCTCGGCAACCACCAGGATAAAATTGGCAAGGTCACTTTTTGCTCTACCACTGCGCCCTTTGCTGATCTTCAGAATTCCGGAATTATTGCAGCCGCTATGAATCTGAATCAACGAACTGGCTGCCTGGATGCTGGAGGCTCAACGCGCGCGGGCCTTAACAGCCTTATAAATGATCTCGTAAACACATCAGAGCAAGATCAGTTGGTGATTGCCAGCGACCGCCGCCGGGCACAGCCGGCAAGCCCTGCTGAAATGCGCTATGGCTCTGGTGCTGCCGCAATGCTTGTCGGGCAAGGCGACCTGATTGCGTCCTTTCTCGGCGGAGAGCACCTGGCGACTCCGTTTATGGATCATTACCGGATGAGCGGTCAACCATACGATTACTACGGTGAAGAGCGCTGGATACGTGATGAGGGCGTGGTCAAACTGGTACCTGCCACGATAGAAGCATTGCTTGAACGTTCAGGTACCGAGACGGCTGCGGTGGCCTATTTCGGGCTGTCAGGTGCCCCCAAAGGCAGCGACAAAATCGTTGCCAAAAAACTCGGCATTAACCCCGCCAACCTCCTGCCGGATTTTCAGGAAAACGTCGGAGATACCGGAACCGCGCATCCTTTGTTACAGCTCTCGGCAGCATTTGAAAGAGCCCGCCCGGGAGACATCATTGTTGTTGCTGCTTTTGGCGCAGGCTGCGATGTGGCAGTATTCCGCAAGGAAAATGGCAGTCGGAAACCCGAGAGGGGTCTGGCAGGAACCCTTAAAGACCGCATACCGGAAACCTCCTACCTCAAAATGCTCTCCTTCGACGGCGAGCTCAATATCGACTGGGGCCCCAGAGCAGAAGTTGATACCAAAGCTTCATTCCCGCAGCAATACCGGGCCGCCGACCAGATCCTCAGCTTTACCGGCGGCAAGTGTGACTCTTGTGGTGCAGTGCAATTTCCAAGCACAACCAACTGTGTAGAGTGCGGCACTCCGGACACCCAGAAGCCGTTTCAGCTTGCCAACGATAACGCCGAAATCGCTACTTACAGTGCTGACTGGCTGCAGTATTGCCCAGCGCCCCCACTCTACGTTGGCCTTGTACAGTTTACATCCGGGGCAAGGGTCCTGATGGAGATCGTGGATGTTGGTGAACAGGAGCTGGACGTCGGTATGCCATTGCGAATGGTGTTCAGGGTCAAGGCCAAGGATAACCTGCGGAACTATCGCCGGTATTTTTGGAAAGCGACACCCACGAACGACTAACACACGCTAGCGACAGAATATTCAGTAAGGGTTAAACAATGGCTTCAGGTATTAAAGACAAAGTTGCGATTATCGGGATGGGGTGTTCACGATTCGGTGAGCGCTGGGATACAGATACTGATGGGCTGATTAACGAGGCCTTCAACGAGGCAATGCTGGATGCAGGTGTTGAACGCTCACAGATTGGAGCTGCCTGGCTGGGTTCAGCCCTGGATCAAGTCAATATCGGAAACTCCGCCATTCCCTTGGCCACATCCCTGCGCTTAACCGGCATCCCCGTTACACGGGTTGAGAATATGTGTGCCACCGGAACCGAAGCCCTCAGGGGTGCAGCTTATGGCGTTGCCTCAGGCGCTGTAGACATCGCTATTGCCGTTGGGGTCGAAAAGCTCAAAGACACAGGGTTCGGTGGACTGCCTGTCCCGACTAAGGGCACGCTCAATGATTTGTGGATGCCCTATTCTTCTGCCCCGGCCGGCTTTGCACAGTTAGCCTCCGGCTATCGTAAGAAATACGGTGTCAGCAAAGAAGACCTGAAGCAGGCCATCGGCCGTGTTTCCTGGAAAAGCCACCAGAACGGAGCCAAAAACCACAAGGCCCACCTGCAAAAAGCCATTGATCTGGAAACCATTGTCGGCGCCCCGATCGTTGCCGATCCATTAGGAGTCTTTGACTGCTGTGGCGTCAGTGACGGAGCAGCCTGCGCCATCATTACCACACCCGAAATTGCCCGCAGCCTGGGTAAACACGATCTGGTGACGATCAAGGCACTGCAGCTTTCCGCCAGCAGCGGCTGGGAATCGTCAACCGGTGGCTGGGATGGTAGCTACGTGAAGAACACCCGGCTTGCTGCAAAGGCGGCCTACAAAGAAGCGGGTATCAATGATCCTGTTTCCCAACTAAGCATGACGGAAGTGCACGACTGCTTCTCCATTACGGAGCTGGTCACCATGGAGGACCTGGGTCTTTCCGAAGACGGTCAGGCCTGGCGTGATGTGCTCGAAGGCAAATTCGACGCGGACGGCGAGGTACCCTGCCAGGTCGATGGGGGCCTCAAATGTTTCGGCCACCCCGTGGGTGCCAGCGGCCTGAGAATGGTGTACGAAAATTACCTCCAGTTGCAGGGGCGTGCGGGGGAGCGGCAACTCAAAAATATGAGCATGGGGCTCAGTCACAACCTCGGCGGCGTACCGTATAACAGTATTGCGGCAATCAGTATTGTTGGAATACTGGAGGATTAGATTGTGAGCCCACTATTGCGCTGGCCTATTCGAGACCTCCAGGATTTTTTCGTCGACTGTGTGCCACACCAGAGTGCGCTGGGACTTCAGGTGACTGAATGCCTGGACGGCCATCTTTCCGTAGATATGCCTTTTGCAGATTACCTTACAGACTCGCGGGCATCCGAGATATTGCACGAGGGCGGCATCATCTCACTGATAGACGCCTCCGCCGGCTCTGTATTACTGACGCAGCGAAAAGAACTCCGGAGAACCGCCACGCTGGACTTGCGAATCGATTTTCTGAGGCGCTGTCGGCCGGGCGAAGGGGTAAGTTGCCAGGCAAAATCCTTAAAGGTCAGCCGGAATGTTGGCGTAACCCATGCAAAGGTACACGACAGTGATGAGGATAGTCCGATTGCGGTTGCAACGGGAACCTTTGCTATATTTCAGGGCGAGGCAGAGCCCCACAGATTTGGCGAGGGAGATACCCGCTTTCGCAATGACGCCAAATCAGCCTCAAGGATCGATAATTCAATTTCCGACAATCCCTACGAACAAATGATGGGCATCCGGCCAGATGACGATAGTGAAAGATCCGACGGCTGTATGACTTTTCGCGAACATCTAATTGGTAATCCCTATGTTCCGGCCATTCACGGCGGTGCTGTTGCATCTCTCCTACACGCCACCGCAAAACTGGTACTTATGCGAGAGACGTCTGCCACTATGCCCCCGAAAATGCTGAGCTGCAGTCTCGAGTACCTTGGTTCCCCTCTCACCAGGAATACATTTGCAAGTGCTTCGATTTCCTCAATTAGCCGGCGGTTTGCCAATGTTCGCGTGATCGCTTTTCAGGAATCCCCTGACCACCCAATCGCCGCCGCTACCATCCAGTTTTTACTTGTCACCTAAACATACCTTGCAGGAGTCAGGTTTTGAATTGCTGGACAAGTCCGCGCAGATTATCACCCAGCTGCGCGAGTTCCCTGCTTGCTTCATTCGTACGCACGACGCCCGAATCGCTGCGTTGGGCCGCGTCTACAATCCGCACAATATTCTGATTGATCTCCTCCGCCACCTGGCTCTGCTGTTCAGCCGCAGTTGCAATCTGGGAAACCTGTTCGTGAATGTTACCAACTGATTTTTCAATCGTACCAAGTGTTCCAGCAGCACCATTAATCCGCTCTTCGGTTTCACCAGCACTTTCCCTCGATGCCTTCATTCGTTCAACAGCATTGCTGGACTCCTCAACAAAGCCGTCAAGCATCTCACGGATCTGATCAGCAGATTCCGCACTGCGGCGCGCAAGTTGACGCACTTCATCCGCGACGACAGAAAATCCTCGCCCATGCTCACCCGCACGGGCCGCTTCAATTGCTGCGTTCAAGGCAAGTAAATTAGTTTGTTCAGTGACGCCATGAATGACATCAAGTATCTGTGAGATACCCTCTGTTTTTTCCGATAACGCTTCAATGCTCGTTGCGCTTTCCTGTATCTCTGACGTCAGTTTTCTCACTGCGTCTTGCGCTTCGGCGACACTTTGCCCGCCTTCTCGCGCCAAATGGTCAGCGTCAGCTGCTGCGGTCTCTACACCGTTGGCATTTCCTGCGACCTGCTGAATAGTCGCAGCCATTTCATTGATAGCCGACGCAATCTGATCCGTCTCAACTCCCTGTTCCTGAACAGAACGACTGGTTTCATCGGCAACCTGGCTCAGCTCCTTTGCTGAATCTGCCACCTTGTCCGTTGTCACCCCCACTTCACCGATTGTTTGTTGTATTTTTATCACAAATGCGTTGAAACACCGCCCAAGCTCTGCCAACTCATCGCTTCCATCATCTGGAAGCCTGTGCCGCAGATCGCCCTCCCCACTGGCAATCTCTCGCATCATTACACTGATATTGGCGATGGGAGCGCTTACGCTACGACTGGCGAGCATCCCAATCACAACAGCGACCACAACGATCCCTATACTTACCAAGAATATCAGCATCAATATGTTGGAAATTTTCGCCGCAATGTCCCGTTTCGCCTGCTCCAATGCAGCCGTGATATCAGTAATATTGACCCCTGCTCCAATCAGCCAATCCCATCCTGTGATCATTCGTTGATACGAAAGTTTTGGCTGAATTTCTCCATACTCTGAGTTCATATAAGTATAAGTATGAAACCCGTCGCCTTTAGTTGATTGGACAAGTGCAGAGAGCAGCTTCCTGAGCTTCGGGTCTTCGGTGGGCCCTTCCATGGAAGGATCTGGCCGATACGCCAGATTCTCAAGGTCAGGACCGAATGCGATAACATAGTTATCGTTGCCAAACGATATTGACCTTAATGCACTGCGAGCTCGTTGTTTGGCCTCAGAGTCCGAAATGCCCGGCGATTCCTTGATTTCCATAACCATGGAGTGAGCGACATCCACTGTATCTCGCAACCCTGTCCGCCGGCTCTCCAGCAGGCGTGTTTCGAGCCTATCAATTTCTGTTTCACCGTTTGCCTTGATCTGAACGATCGATACCCATGCAATGGAACATGCAGTGAGCAGGACAGGAAAAAGAATTGAGACCAGAATCCGAAAACTGATACGAAACCGGTTAAGCCGGGGCATGACAACAAGCTCCTATTACTATGCCCTAATAATCCTCGGAGTCGAGGGCCAAGGTACTCAGAGCTTGCTGTCAAATTCAGGGACAGCCTCAAAAAGGTCCGCCACCAACCCATAATCCGCTATCTGGAAAATCGGTGCTTCTTCGTCCTTATTGATTGCCACAATAACCTTTGAGTCAGACATGCCTGCCAGATGCTGAATGGCGCCAGAAATACCCACTGCCAGGTACAGTTTCGGCGCCACGATCTTGCCCGTCTGGCCTACTTGCAGGTCATTGGAGACAAACCCTGCATCAACAGCTGCCCGTGATGCCCCTACGGCCGCCCCAAGCTTATCGGCCAAACCGTAAAGCAGTTTGAAATTATCTCCATTCTGCATACCACGACCACCTGAAACGACAATGTCCGCCGCTGCCAAATCTGGCCGATCTGATGTTGTAAGCTGCTCATTAACAAACCGGGCTTTATCGTTATTCAAAACTAAGTCGCAATTTTCGATGGTGGCCGGATCGTCCTTCACAGATACCGGATCAAACGCCGTTGCCCTTACTGTAATCACTTTTACAGCTGCAGAGGATTTTACCGTCGCGATAGCATTGCCGGCGTATATCGGACGTTTGAAGGTTTCTTCATCCACCACTGAGATAATCTCAGAGATCTGATCAACATCCAGCATCGCTGCAACCCGAGGCATGAAGCTTTTGCCCCAGGTAGTGGCAGACACCAGAACATGGCTGGCACATTTACCTAACTGAACCACTAGGTCGGCCATATTCTCCGGGAGCTGGTGCTCATAGCCCGCATCGTCGCAAACAATGACTGTGTTCACGCCATCGCATCGGGCTGCCTGCTCTGCGACAGAACCGCAACTGTAACCGACCACCAGTACGGAGATATCCTCTGGCCCTACTTCTTTCGCAGCCGCCAGGGCGCTACGCGTCGCCCCGTTAAGTTCGGAATTATCGTGCTCCGCAATAACAAGAATGCTCATTCAGATCACCCTGGCTTCATTTTTGAGTTTATCGACAAGCTCGTCCACGTCCGCAACCCGGATACCGGCGGTGCGGGTCGCAGGTGCTTCAACCTCCACGATCTGCAACGTGGAACCGGTGCCCACGCCCAGATCTTCCGGAGTTACGATGTCCAATTCCTTTTTCTTGGCTTTCATGATATTGGGCAAAGAGGCATAACGCGGCTCGTTCAGGCGAAGATCCGTCGTCACGATGGCTGGCAGAGTCAACTCTACCGTTTGAAGTCCACCGTCTACTTCGCGGGTAACCTTTGCTTTGCCATCCACGATGTCGATCTCGGAGGCAAACGTCGCCTGGGGATAACCGGCAAGCGCCGCCAGCATCTGCCCCGTCTGGTTGTTGTCGCTATCGATAGCCTGCTTGCCCAGCAAGATCAGGTCAGGCTGCTCTTTATCGACCACACTTTTGAGGAGCTTGGCGATCGGCAGGGCGCTAAGGCTATCTTCGCTTTCAATTAAAATACCGCGATCCGCTCCCAAAGCCATTGCCGTGCGAAGCTGCTCCTGAGACGCCTTGCTACCCACGGAAACCACAATAATTTCAGATGCTATGCCTTTTTCCTTGAGCCTGACGGCCTCTTCCACCGCAATCTCGCAAAAGGGATTCATGGACATTTTGACGTTGTTCAGATCAACGCCTGACTTGTCCGGCTTAACTCTCGCCTTCACGTTGTAATCAATCACTCGTTTAACAGCGACTAGCACTTTCATAAACGGATACCTTTCGTTATTTCAGGGTAATGGTGGTATTCACTCCAGCACCCACATCATCTTCATCAAACCAGCGTGCGGTAACAGTCTTGGCCTGGGTATAGAATTGGATAACCTGTTTACCGTATGGGCCAAGATCACCAAGCTTCGAACCTCGCGAGCCGCTGAAAGAGAAAAGTGGAACTGGCACGGGAATTGGGACATTGATACCTACCTGCCCTACATCAATGTGCTCTTCGAAACGATGAGCCGCGCCACCGGAACGGGTAAATACAGCCGTGCCATTGCCGTGCGGGTTACGGTTAACAAACTCGATGGCATCGTCCAGGGTGTCTACATTTACCACGCACAATACGGGGCCGAAAATTTCCTGCTGATAGATCGTCATATCCGCCGTTACATTGGCAAATATTGTGGGGCCAACAAAGTTGCCGTTTTCATAGCCCTCAACTTCTGGATTACGACCGTCGAGAACGAGCTCAGCACCCTCATCCACTCCTTTTTGGATAAGACTATGAATGCGATCCAGCGCGGACCTTGAGATAACAGGGCCAACATCGGTCCCATCCTCAACGCCAGCGCCAACCTTCAGTGACTTCGCTCTTTCAATCAGATCTGGTAGCCAATTCTGGGCCTCACCGACAAGAACCATGACAGGCAACGCCATACAACGCTGTCCCGCAGCGCCAAAAGACGCACCTGCGATGTTGTTCAGGGTTTGCTCTTTATTCGCGTCTGGCAGAACCACACCATGGTTCTTGGCCCCCATCATGCACTGCACTCGCTTACCGGACTGGGAAGCACGATGGTAGACATGAGTCCCTACATGGGTCGAGCCAACAAAGGAAACAGCTTTGATATCAGGGTGATCACAGACACCGTTAACCGCATCTTCACCGCCGTGAATCACGTTCAGAACGCCAGCCGGAATACCCGCCTCCAGAGCCAACTCAACCAGGCGCATAGTCACCATGGGGTCCTGTTCTGACGGTTTGAGGACGAACGTATTACCGGTCGCGATGGCCATCGGGAACATCCACAGCGGAATCATCGCCGGAAAGTTGAATGGTGTAATACCGGCACAGACACCGATGGGCTTGAGCAGCGTATAGGTGTTCACCCCACCAGCGACATTGTTTGCATGCTCGCCCAGCTGCAGGTTACCAACAGCGGAAGCGTGCTCCACCACCTCCAGACCACGGAAGACATCGCCTTCGGCATCAGCCAGAGTCTTGCCCTGCTCAGCGGTAAGTAGAGCCGCCAGCTCCTTCATATTTTCACGAATAAGCTGTTGGTATTTCAGAAAAATTCTTGCTCGGGCACCAATTGGAGTCTGTTTCCAGCTCTGAAACGCCTTGTTCGCACTTTCTACGGCACGTTGAATTTCATCTTTGGTCGCAAACGGCACCCGGGCCAGCACTTGCTGAGTGGCCGGATTAACTACATCGCGCCATTGATCAGCTTGAGATTCAATAAACTCACCATCGATCAGCAGCTTTACCGTTGGAATATTAGTTTCTGACATACTTTTTCACCTTTCGAAATTTGACAATCCTGTGGAAACGTTCTGAGAAACAAACAAATCAACCCTGGCCTTGAGCCTTGCTCAGAAATCGCTCTGCAAATTTTCTGTACCATTCGAGACTGTCCGGATTGGCCAGCGAATCCCGGTTAACCACCTGCTCCAGGGGTTGACCAAGAAGTACTTTCTTAATCGGCACTTCAAGCTTCTTGCCAGACAGGGTTCTGGGCACCGCTGGTACGGCGAAAATATCGTTGGGGACATGCCTTGCGGTCAGCGCATTGCGGATACGAGATTTAATGTCCTCACGGAGGCTCTGATCGAGTACCGCTCCCTCTTTTAGCACGACAAAAAGAGGCATGTAGGATTGCTTGCCAAGAAACTCCAGGTCCACCACCAAGCTGTCCACCACCTCGGGCAGCACCTCTATCGCTTGATACAGCTCACTGGTACCCATCCTGATACCATGACGATTAATCGTGGCGTCGGAACGACCGTAGATAACAACCCCGCCACGAGTCGTGACGCTCATCCAGTCACCATGGCGCCAGACTCCCGGAAAGGTATCGAAGTAACTCGAGTAGTAACGCTCGTTGCCTTTGTCATTCCAGAAGTACAATGGCATACAGGGCATGGGCTCAGTGCAGACCAGTTCCCCGACTTCATCAATAACCGGCTTCCCGGCATCATCAAAGGCATAGACGGCAGCACCCAGTACCCGACACTGCATCTCCCCTTTGTAAGCAGGCAAGGTCGGATTGCCCCCGATAAAGGGACCGGCAAGGTCGGTCCCACCAGACATAGGCGCGATCCACACATCCTTGCCCAGTTGCTCCTGTATCCATTCGTAACAATCCGGTGCCAACGGAGAACCGGTAGACCCGATGGTGCGCAGACTGGATAGGTCAGCTTCCTTTTTTGGCTGGACGCCGCCTTTCATACAGGACTCGTAAAAAGCGGCACCGGCACCAAAAAGCGTGACACCGGCGTCGCCTGCGAATCGCCAGAGCCGGCCGAGATCCGGATAGCCTGGGTTGCCATCATAGATGCAGACTGTACTACCAACGAGCAGCCCGCCAACCTGGCAATTCCACATAATCCAACCGGTAGTGGAGTACCAGTGATATCGGTCTTGGGGACCAAGATCGTTATGGAACCCCAGACTCACAGACATTGAAAGGATGATGCCACCATGGCCATGGACGATCGGCTTGGGCTTGCCGGTTGTTCCGGATGAATAAACAACCCAGAGTGGGTGATCGAATGGCAGCCACTCTGGCTGGAATTCAACCGAGTCAGAAACCAGTTCAGCCCAATTGAGAGCTTCATCCTCCCTGACAGGTGCGCCTTCAGCTTTCAATACGTCAACAGGCACAAAATGCCGCACGGAAGGCAGTTGCTCCCGGATCTCCCTGACAACCTCTCTGCGATCGTAAACCTTTCCGTTATAGCTGTAGCCATCGCACGCGATCAGCACTTTAGGCTCGATTTGGCGGAAACGATCCAGGACACTTATGGCCCCCATATCCGGAGAACATACAGACCAGACAGCGCCAACGCTGGCACAGGCCAGGAAAGCCACAATGGTTTCAGGGCGGTTGGGCAGGAATGCCGCAACGCGGTCGCCCTTGCCAACACCGAGAGCCCTCAGGGACGAGGCCAGGGATGCAACCTGTTGCTCCAGATCCTGCCAGGAGATATCCCGCTGATTGCCCGCTTCGTCCTCAAAAATAATGGCAGGACTATCACGCCCCGCATTTTTGAATACCTGGTTTACATAGTTCACCTGTGCGCCCGAAAACCACTTGGCGCCCGGCATCTTGCGGCCATCCAGAACACTTGAGTAAGGCACCGGGGACTCTACTTCAAAGTAGTCCCAGACACTCTCCCAAAACTCTTCAATATTGCTTACGGACCACTGCCAGAGTGAATCGTAGTCACTGAAGGTGGTGTTTTCAGAGCGCTCCGACAGCCATTGGGCGTAATGGTTGATACGAGCATTGGCTCGGCGTTCAGACGTTGGTCCCCAGAACGGTTTCACGTTAGTTCTCCCGGATATTGATCAGTAGGATTTGGGCAAACCCAGAACTCTCTCGGCGATGAAACAGAGGATCAACTGGGGAGATACCGGAGCGATACGCGGCAACATCGATTCACGGAAATACCGCTCAACATGGTATTCCTTGGCGTATCCCATACCGCCATGTGTCATCACCGCCGTTTCGCAGGCGCGATAGCCGGCTTCGGCGCAGAAAAACTTAGCGGCGTTGGCTTCGGCACCACAGGACAGCCCCTGGTCATATAGCCAGGCGCCTCGCTGATACAGAAGAGTGCCTGCTTCAAGATCGATCCACCGCTCAGCCAGGGGATGCTGGATGCCCTGGTTCTTACCAATCGGACGGTCAAAGACAATCCGCTCGCCCGCGTACTTCGCCGCCCGTCTCAGCGCTGCCCGACCAAGGCCTGTTGCTTCAGCGGCCAACAACAAACGCTCGGGGTTGAGGCCATGAAGTATGTATTTGAAACCTTCACCCTCTTCACCGATACGATCTTCCACCGGAATCTCGAGGCCATCAATAAATAGCTGATTGGAATCCACTGCTTTCCGGCCCATCTTTTCGATTTCGTGGACATCAATCTTGCTGCGGTCCAGATCCGTGTAAAACAGACTCAAACCATGGGCTGCGGATTTCACCTGATCGATGGGCGTGGTACGAGCCAGCAGCAAAATCTTGTTAGCTACCTGAGCCGTTGAAATCCACACCTTCTGCCCGTTGACCACATACTTGTCACCCTTGCGCACGGCAGTAGTTTTCAGCTTCAGGGTATTGAGCCCGGTATTAGGCTCCGTTACACCGAAGCAGGCTTTCTGCTTACCTTCGATGATCGGCGGTAACCAGCGCGCTTTCTGCTCGTCGTTGGCGTGAACCACCACCGGGTGCAAACCGAAAACATTCATATGGATGGCCGATGCACCAGACAACCCCGCGCCGGACCCACTCACTGTTTCCATCATCAGGCACGCTTCACTGATACCCAGCCCCGCTCCGCCATACTCTTCGGGCATTGCAATGCCCAACCAGCCGGCACTTGCCATTGCGGTATAGAAGTCCTCGGGAAAACCTCCAACCTTGTCTTTATGGGTCCAGTACTCATCGTCGAAGTTTTTACAGACATCCTCGATTGCTGAGCGGATAGCTGTCTGGTCTTCAGTTAGTGCGAAGTTCATAGCATTCTCTCTTCAACAACAGCCCACCAACATAAGGGCCCGTTTATGTTCTATCAATATTGTATGGTACCATACCGCATGCCTGAATATTTGACAAGAGTGGACGGGAAGCGTGAGATCCTTCTCAGGAAGAAATCCAATAAAATTTTAAATCAATCGGTTAACCAATTGTTAATTTGCATATTACCTGTCACGCCACACTAGACTGCTTTCTCCTATCGACTGTATTATGCTAGCATACTGTAATTAGAAATATATTTAGGATGAAATCAATGCATTTTAATCTGACGGAAGATCAGCACGCTTTCCGCGATGCGGCCCGAGCGTTTTCCGAAAAAAGCATGGCACCGCACGCAGCGGAGTGGGATGAAAAGCATATATTTCCAGTGGATGTCATCCGCGAAGCCGGGGCCCTCGGCTTTTGCAGCCTCTATGTTCCAGAAGAATATGGCGGTTTGGGGCTGAGCCGGTTGGACACCTCGATAGTTGTTGAGGAATTGGCTGCCGCATGCCCATCAACCGCTGCATTCATCACCATCCACAATATGGCCACGTGGATGATTGCCAGCTTTGGCAGTGACCAGGTTCGAAATGCGTTTCTGCCGAATCTGGTAACAGGGGAAGCTCTGGCCTCCTATTGCCTGACGGAGCCGGGCGCCGGATCAGACGCAGCCAGCCTGCGAACCCGCGCTGAACGCGACGGTGATGACTACCTGATTACCGGTTCCAAGATGTTTATTTCGGGGGCTGGGTCCACGCAGGCATTGGTGGTAATGGCACGCACCGGCGGACCAGATAGCGGAGCTAAGGGCATTAGTACTTTTGTCGTTCCCGGCGATGCCGAAGGTATTCAGTACGGCAAGGCTGAAGACAAGATGGGGTGGCATAGCCAACCTACCCGTCTGGTCAGTTTTGATCAGGTTCGCATTCCTGCCAGCAATCGTTTGGGTGAGGAAGGTGAAGGATTTGCCATTGCCATGAAAGGGCTTGATGGCGGACGCCTCAACATTGCCACCTGCTCGCTGGGGGGCGCACAAGCTGCTCTGTTACGGGCAAGGAACTACATGCATGAACGCCAGCAGTTCGGCAAACCGCTGGCCGCTTTCCAGGCTTTACAGTTCAAGCTCGCGGACATGGCAACCCACTTGGTTGCTGCCCGCCAGATGGTCAGGCTCGGTGCCTGGAAACTGGACCAGCAGGACCCCGAAGCGACACTTCACTGCGCAATGGCCAAGCGTTTTGCCACTGATGCCTGCTTCGACGTCTGTAATGACGCATTGCAGTTGCACGGTGGATACGGCTACATCCGCGAATACCCACTAGAACGCTATGTAAGGGATCTTCGTGTTCACCAGATCCTCGAAGGAACCAATGAAATCATGCGGCTGATTGCAGCAAGACGGCTGCTTGAGCCCGGCGTGGTTGAAGCCATCCAGTAAGGACAATGTTTATGAACGCACAAGTCAGGCTCGAAAAAGAGGGGCATATCGCGGTGTTGACCATCGCCAACCCGCCAGCTAATACCTGGACGGAATTTTCGCTGAGCCAGCTAGCAGAATCCGTAAAGCGCCTGAACCAGGATCCGGACATCTACGCGCTGGTCATTACCGGCGAGGGCGAGAAATTCTTCTCTGCCGGGGCCGACCTGAAGACCTTTGCTGAAGGCGATATAAGTACGGCAACTACAATGGCCCAGGCCTTTGGCAATGCTTTCAGCGCACTCACGGGATTCAGAGGTGTATCCATAGCCGCTATCAACGGTTACGCCATGGGTGGCGGGCTTGAGTGCGCACTGGCATGCGATATTCGTATTGCAGAACAACATGCACAAATGGCATTGCCCGAAGCCGGTGTAGGGCTGCTCCCCTGTGCCGGGGGAACACAGAATCTGCCCTGGCTGGTCGGTGAAGGATGGGCCAAACGAATGATTCTGTGCGGCGAACGAATAAACGCTGAAACCGCTGAGCGAATCGGATTGGTCGAACAGGTTGTCGACAAAGGCGAAGCCTTTAACAAGGCAATGGAGATGGCCCAGTTGGCTTGCAATCAAAGCCCTTCTTCGACTACCCGATGTAAACAACTGATCATGAGTGCGCGCACGGGTCGTGGCCATCAGGACGGCTGGCGTATGGAGCGAGAACTTTTTGTCGAATTGTTCAGTACCGATGACCAGCAAGAAGGTGTTAACGCTTTCCTGGAGAAACGCAAACCCGAGTGGAAAAACCGTTAAGTGCTGGAGCCTCTATGTCAGATCAATCAGTCGTTTTCGAAGAACACAATACATCCGGTGGAAAGAAAATTGGCGTAGCCCGATTAAACCAACCCAGGTCGCTCAATGCGCTGTCTCTGGAAATGATCAGGCTGCTGAAGCCACAGCTGGAGCGCTGGCAGGATGACAACGATATAGCTGCGGTCTGGCTGGAAGGGGAAGGCGACAAAGCGTTTTGTGCCGGTGGAGATGTGGTATTCCTTTACGAATCCATGATCTATGAAGACCGCATCAATGACGGGGTCAGCTTTTTCACCGAAGAATACGAACTGGACCACCTGATTCATCGTTACCGGAAGCCAGTCGTTGTCTGGGGTCATGGTTTCGTTATGGGAGGAGGCCTGGGGCTGATGTCCGGGGCCTCCCACAGAGTCGCCACCGAAGGTTCCCGGCTCGCGATGCCGGAAATTTCCATTGGCTTGTATCCGGATGTCGGTGGCAGCTGGTTTCTGGGGCGCATGCCGGGGCGGACCGGGCTGTTTGTCGGGCTGACTGGAATGCATCTGAATGCAAACGATGCCCGTTTTGTTGGCCTGGCCGACCGCTGCGTACAGCATAGCCTTCGAGACACGATTATGGAGGCCATTACCTCGGACAGCGCTCTTGCCAATGACCCGGGTGCATGCATCGACACACACCTTCGTGACGCAGAAGAGCGGAGCCAGTCGGTTTTATCGCCCTCGGTGATCCGTGAGGAACTGGACACAATTGAAAGCCTGACTGACGGTAGTTCTCTTGAGGCCATCTACAAACAGATCACCTCTTATGAAGGCGACTCCAAGCCGCTGAGAAAAGCGGCCTCAACCCTGGCCGCCGGCTCTCCGACATCGGCAGCCCTGGTCTGGAGGCAATATCACGAGTGCCGTCACAACAGCCTGTCGGAGGTTTTCGAGAAAGAACGGAAGCTCTCCCTTCGATGCCTGGAGAAAGGCGAGATGGCAGAGGGTATACGCGCCCTGCTCATTGACAAGGACAAACAGCCACGATGGCGCTATGCGTCTGTAGAGGACCTTGAGTCATCCTGGATAAACAACTTCTTCGAGTAAAAGGAACCTGTTATGACCACTATCGCATTCATCGGCCTGGGCAATATGGGCGGACCAATGGCCTGCAATCTGGTCAAGGCTGGCTACCAGGTCAACGCCTTTGATCTTTCTGATTCGGCCCTGAAAACGGTTACGGACGCTGGTGCAAAGAAAAGCGATTCGGCCACCGCAGCAATCGACGGTGCCGACATTGTCATTTCCATGTTGCCAGCAGGGCAGCATGTGGAATCTCTTTACCTTGGTGAAGGAGGCTTGTTCCAGAAAATCGCCCCCGGAACGCTGGTTATCGATTCTTCCACGATCGCCCCGGAAACCTCGCGCAAGGTTGCCGAAGCGGCTCGGGGTTCCGATATCCGGTTCCTGGACGCACCGGTCTCCGGTGGTGTTGCCGGCGCGACAGCCGGTGCGCTGACGTTTATTTGTGGCGGAGCAGAGAGAGACTACAACGAGGCACGGCCCATTCTGGAAGCGATGGGCAAAAACATCTTTCATGCCGGTGACAACGGGGCCGGACAGGTCGCAAAAATCTGTAACAACATGCTGCTCTCCATACTCATGTGCGGTACCAGCGAGGCCCTGGCTCTGGGCGAGAAAAACGGACTCGACCCCAAAGTGCTTTCTGAAGTCATGAAACAGAGCTCAGGCGGAAACTGGGTGCTTAACGGCTACAACCCTTGGCCGGGCGTTATGGAGAATGCACCCGCAAGCAAAGGGTATCAGGGCGGTTTCCTGGTCGACTTGATGAGCAAAGACCTTGGGCTGGCACTCGACAATGCAGTCACCAACCAGGCAGCCATTCCGCTGGGATCGCTTGCCCGAAACTTGTTTCAGTTTCATGGTCAACAGGGTAACGGACGGCTGGACTTTTCCAGTATTCAGAACTTTTACCGGGATAGTCAGGAGGGCTAACAGTCTCCTTCACCCGGATTGATCAGCGAGGACACGGGTATGTCACACAATCAGGTCTATGTAGTCAGTGCAGCACGTACCGCCGTTGGCAGTTTCGGTGGCTCACTCCGGGATCAGTCTCTAAGCTACCTGGCCACTCATGCGGTGAGTTCCGCCTTGGAGCGCTCCGGAATTGCACCTCACGAAGTTGGCCACGTGGTGATGGGAAACGTCATTCCAACCGAACCCCGCGATGCATACCTAAGCAGAGTCGCCGGAATGGACTCGGGAATTCCGGAAGAAACTCCTGCATTCAATGTTAACAGGCTCTGCGGTTCCGGGCTTCAGGCAGTAATTTCGGCAGCCCAATCCATCATGCTCGGCGATACCGAGATTGCAGTAGGGGGAGGTGCCGAAAATATGAGCCGTGGGCCTTACCTCCTCCCAGCCATGCGCTGGGGAGCTCGGCTAGGGGATAACGGTGTCACAGATTACATGAACGGCATTCTCCACGATCCCTGGAAAAGGAACCATATGGGGATTACCGCTGAAAATGTGGCAAAACGTTACAAAATTACTCGGACTCAACAGGACGAACTTGCTGCGGAAAGCCAAAAGCGAGCAGCGCACGCAATCAGCGCTGGATATTTCACAACCCAGATCTCGCCTTTGACAATAGCTGTCAAAAACGGTGAAACCGTTTTCGACACAGATGAACACGTTAGACCGGATACAACCGTCTTCTCGCTAAACAAAATGAAGCCTGTGTTTACTCGAGAGCAAGGAACCGTTACGGCTGGCAACTCCTCTGGCTTGAACGATGGAGCGGCAGCTCTGGTTCTCGCTGGTGAACGAGCCGTATCCCGGCTAGCCGTGACACCAATCGCTCGCCTTGTTGGTTACGCTCATGCCGGTGTAAGTCCAGATTACATGGGAATCGGACCGGTACCAGCAACCCGAAAAGTCCTCGAACTCACAGGGCTTTCACTGAATGACATAGATGTAGTCGAGGCGAATGAAGCCTTCGCAGCCCAAGCGTGTGCCGTGATACAAGAGCTTGGCTTGGACCCTGCCAAAGTCAACCCTAACGGGTCAGGAATTTCTCTCGGCCATCCCGTTGGGGCAACTGGCGCCATCATATCTACCAAAGCTATTTATGAGCTTCACAGAACGAAAGGTCGATATGCACTCGTGACCATGTGCATTGGTGGTGGACAGGGGATCGCTGCCATCTTTGAGCGTGTGTAAACCATTACTGGAACCAAACCGAGGAGACCAACGTGGAACGCGAATCGATGGAATTTGATGTGCTGATCGTCGGCGGTGGCCCTGCTGGCCTGTCGGCAGCCTGTCGCATCATGCAGATGGCTCAGGAAGCCGAACAGGAACTGACCGTCTGTGTCGTTGAGAAGGGTTCCGAGATCGGGGCGCACATTCTGGCAGGCACGGTGTTCGAGCCCACTGCCCTCAACGAACTGTTCCCGGACTGGAAAGAGAAAGGCGCACCGCTGAATACTCCGGTCACTCGTGATGACATTTTCCTGCTGAAGAACCAGGAAAACGCCAACAAGATCCCCAATGCCTTTGTGCCGAAGAACATGCACAACCATGGCAACTACATTATCAGCCTGGGCAACCTGTGCCGCTGGCTCGCTGAACAGGCCGAAGGCCTGGGTGTTGAGGTCTATCCCGGTTTTGCCGCATCTGAAACCATTGTTGAAGATGGCCAGGTCAAAGGCATCATTACCGGCGACATGGGCGTGGCCCGTGACGGCTCCGAGAAAGACGGCTACATGCCCGGCATGGAACTGCGCGCGAAGTACACCCTGTTTACCGAAGGCTGCCGTGGCCACCTGGGCAAGCGCCTGATCAACGATTTCAAGCTGGACGAAGGCAAAGACCCCCAGCACTACGGCATCGGCATCAAGGAACTGTGGGACATCGACCCGGCCAAACACGAGCCCGGCCTGGTTATCCATACCACCGGCTGGCCCCTGAACGAATCCGGCTCCACTGGTGGCTCTTTCCTCTATCACCTGGAAAACGGCCAGGTGTATGTTGGCCTGATCACCGATCTGTCCTACAGCAACCCGAATCTGAGCCCGTTTGATGAATTCCAGCGCCTGAAGCTGCATCCGGAAATCAGCAAGCATCTCGAAGGCGGCAAGCGAGTGTCCTACGGCGCCCGCGCCATTACCAAGGGTGGCTTCAATTCCCTGCCGAAAATGAGCTTCCCCGGCGGTCTGCTGCTGGGCTGTGACGCCGGCACCCTGAACAGCTCCAAGATCAAGGGCTCCCACTCCGCCATGAAGTCCGGCATCCTGGGTGCGGAAGCGGTGTTCGAGGCGCTAAAGGACGGTAAGAGTGGTGAAGAAATCACCAGCTTCGAGGAGCGCTTCAAGGACAGCTGGCTGTACAAGGAGCTTTACGCCGAGCGCAACTTTGGCCCGGCCATGCACAAGTTTGGCAACATCGTGGGTGGCGGTATCGCCTATTTCGAGCAGAACATCCTGCGGAGCAGCCTGCCGTTCACGTTCCACGATACCACGCCGGACTATGCCACCTTGAAGCCGGCGGACCAGGCGAAGAAGATTGATTATCCCAAGCCGGATAACAAGCTGACCTTCGACAAGCTCTCCTCGGTGTTTATTTCCAACACCAACCACGAGGAAGACCAGCCGATTCACTTGAAGCTGTCCGACCCGGAGATTCCCATCAAGGACAATCTGCCGAAGTACAACGAGCCTGCACAGCGCTACTGCCCGGCGGGTGTGTACGAGGTGGTTGAGGCGGATGATGGCAGTGGCAAGAAGTTCCAGATCAACGCGCAGAACTGCGTTCACTGCAAAACCTGCGACATCAAGGACCCGTCCCAGAACATCACTTGGGTAACGCCGGAAGGCGGCGGCGGTCCGAATTATCCGAATATGTAGCTGCCATTAAAACAGGCGGTTCTGGAGGAAGACATTTCCGGATTTGGAAAGCCCGCACAGCTGAAGACATTCTTTGCCAGATCAATTCCGAGGTACTGAACAGTAGAGATGGGGTTGCCTCCGCTGTTTGAGTCGACCTCTTCAGTTTAGGTCAGGAAGTAGTCCTTTGCCTGCCGTTCGAAAAAAGAACTACGGTCAATCTCAGCACATCGCCAAAGCTATCCGATCTGCCCAATGTTGCAATGAACTAGCCTCTATAAATGCCCTGTTGTCTGAAGATGTTCTGGGATGCGAGATGCGCTTATGGTGGCCAGGAAATATAAGGTTGATATAAGGGGTTGGCCAGTTCAATGAGTTTTGCAATAAACGCTGCTCTAAAGTGTCAAGCGCAGCCTGCCAATCAAAGTCGCGGTTGGGTTGCTTCAAGAGCAGCGTTGATAACCGATTTTTATAGTCAGATGTATCGACTTCCAGAAGAGCATATCGTTTTCCATTTTTATTCAAAAGGTTAAAGGATATACACCGCGGGTTACCGTCCTTCAGTAAATGTTTGGAGTAACCTGAAAGCGCCGGTAACTTTCTAATGCCTCCAACGACCTGTCGACAGTCCTTTGTTTTGAGTAGCTCAACAACGGCAGCAAACGCCTCAAACTTATGTGCATATAGGTGCAAGTCATCACTTTGATCATCAATGGCGTTGAACCCTGCAGCCGGTAACTGACCCCAGATTGTCGGTTCGTCGGTACTGACTTCTGTTTGACCGTCGCCTGTTTCACTACCTTCTTCCAACCCTTTTGCGGCCCCAGATCGCCGACGGCCATTAGAAGCTTTACGAGTTGTCATAACAGGCTGGGAAAACGACAGTGTTACCGGCGGAACATCCAGAATGTGTTCCTCGGAATCCACCATTGGCAACTCATCATCATTAATCAGTGCCTGGTTTGCAGGCACTGTGGCTTTTTGAACGCCCCCACCTTTACCTGCCTGTGGCTCAGCAAATCGGGGATCAAAAAACTCAACCACTTTCGAGCTCCGCGTGCTCAAGTTCTCTGCACTGTAGACCTCATACACAAAGAAAACCTGGGATTCCTTGTGGAACTGACCCCGTACCGAGAGTTCCACGTTCGGCAATGCCGGCGGGTCAAATCGAAACTTCCAGACCCTGTGGCCATTCCTCTCATCCCCCTCTCTCAGCTGGTGTTGAGCAATGCTGCTGAAAGACCGGCGAGCTTCCTCGTCTAACAGCACCCAGGCCAGCAATCGCCGCTGTTCGTTGTTCCCACGCGCTTTCAAAGGGAGTGTGCTGGTCGGAAGGATATGAATTTCCGTTTTGTCTGGATCATCCCCCGGCTGGATATCGAACTCCTCGTTCAATCCGTTGGGAATCATCGCCAGTCGGGCCACGTAGGCATAGTGAAAAAAGAGCACGCGGGCCAGCTCTATCTGGGGCAAGAAGAACTCGATGCCGTCGGATTCAAAACTGAAACACCACTGGTCTCGGTCTTCTTGTTCACTGACGTTTCTGATCGGGCACTCTCGTATTCTTCGATGCGACCAGGCTATGGCATCTTCTATGTGTATCGTCCAGGGGTACCCGGCTGGTTTGAAGTGCTCCGTTGCATTCAGAACTCGTCGTCTGGGCATCAATGCCAGCTGTGAAATACTGAAGTTCTTTTTGCCCTGGCCAGGATCCAGTTTGATATTGATGCGCCAATCAGAGCCACCCAGGCGCCGATGAACGGAACCGATTTCTTTAACCCGACTGTTATCCTTGATTCCCTTGATGGGCGGTGTGGCTGTCTTCGAGGCCATTCAAATAGTCCCATGCTTCATTGGTAAGCCGTATTTCACTGAGACCAGCACAGCGCAATAAGCGCCAGCGAGGCGGGTACACAAAGTTTTCCCGGAGTTCCTTCCACGCATTTCGCAACCGCCGCACCTGATATTGAGCAACGCTTTCGGAATATCGCAACAGAAGCCGCCTGGTTCGGGGCAACCGGTGAAGTTTCTTCTCCAGCGTAGAGCTCTTGCCTAATTGTTTGAGCATAAAGGTTTGCGACTGCCGGGGCCCAGACGTACTCGCTCGTAAGAACCGGAGAATCTCTCGTAATTTTGCCAGGTGCTGCCGATCTCGCTGCTGCCAGTCAATTCTTGGTTTTCTTTTTACGTTTTTTGCCCGTTGTCGAGTGCTATTTACCTGTTTCAGCCAAAGCCGGTTGTATCGGTACAGCCTTGCATAGAGCGCCGGTTTGGCAGCCCTGGCTACCTTCGGTGGCCACTCTTCCAGCATCTTCATCCAACCCTGCTGATCTTGTGTTAAATCGAGCAAGGCTTCAACCTTTGCTCTTTTAGGCATTGCTATCATTGATTGCACTAGCAAATCCCGAACACGATCAATAACTTCACCAATATGCCAGAACTCCGGCAACAACGCTTCATGAACAATAATGTGCTGGAGATAGCTGAAGGATTTCCGATGTTTTCGGAATATGGCTTGCAGCCACAAGTTACCTGCCGGTTCCCCTATCCCCAACCCATACCGACGCAAAAACTTTGAGGACCATTTGGCTAACACGGCTTCGAATATAGCGGTGTGGTCAATCTGGGACTGCCCGCGGATAAAGCCATACTGTTGGGCCAGCCAATGGTAATGGACTGACCACTGCGCAAAGCTCGGAGATACAGCCGGCATTTGCTGCAGTAGTTGTCGGATCTGAACCTGAATCTTTACTGACTGGGCACAAACTGACTTTTGCGGGAACAAGAGGCATACCTCAGGTGAAGCTGCATGATAGCGGTGTCGCTCTACCAGCGGGCGGGGAATAGCGGTATTCAGCAACTCACCATGCCTTTCGCAGCATTCAACACCCGCCACTTGCCATTCACGCTGCCAAAAATATTCTCCAACAGCACGTCCTTGCTCTTTAAGGCATCCCGGGCAATATCGAACGTGGCTCGGCACCTTCACAATAGATGCTGCTACGCCCATCGCGAGGTGTATCGCACCTTGGGATTCACCAGCCATCCATGCCAGACAACGTTTACGGCGCTCTTCGGGGATAAACGGGGCATACAATGGGAACAGGGTGTGGCGGTATGCTAGAGTCTCAACATTGTAGGCGGGCGGCAACCAGCGAGTAACCTTCTCCAACTGGTTGGGCAAATCCAGCGTTGCTATGACCTTTCGGTTGCCATAGATTTCATCCAGCAACTGCTTGGGGCTGATAATGCCCTGCCGAATCCCCGCCCGGGCTACTGTGCTGTAAAGCAGTTCTTTATCGTAAGGTATTGGGAAGTTCAGCATATCGCTTATCGACTAATCAACGGAAGCTAGCCACTGATCGGTGTTAAAAACCAGGCCCGATTGCTGAACTGCGCCAAGCATCCGCTCCTCGTTGGCTGCCTGGGAATGCATGAATCGAAGGTCGTCTGAATTCAGCGTATGCCAGTCTTTTGCCTTGATCGATTTGGGCTTTTGCTTTCTTTTTACAGGTGGTGATTGCTCAGAGGACTGATACCATTTTAGGATGATAGGCATCAGGTCTTTGATCTGTAAGTCGGTATATTCTTCGAATGCTCTTTGAACCAGCGGTTCCAACAAATCCGACTCGTAACCCATATCAACCAGCATGTTGTGTAACCGGATTGCCTGATCGTTACCTCCATACTGCACCGATTTTCGAATCTGATCCTTACTGGATTCCAGCAGGTTACTGAGCTCGAGGATTTTCTTATCGATATCCGGGATCGTGAGGTCTGAATAGCGGGCAATTTTGCTTGGATCACCGGAACGCAATGCTTCGATCATGGGATGAATCGGTTTCAGCTCATCCTGGTAGACCGCTTTCATGATGTTGGGTGTGATTCGTTCCGTACCGGTCACTACTGCTCGAATCTGGGAAAGCACAAACAACTTGATGACGACATCCATGATGCCCTGAGAAAGATCGAACCACAGCTCCCTCAGTTCATCCGGAACGGTTTCACTGGCTTTGGTCAACCACTGGTATTTCCACAGCTTTTGCGTAAACGCCCCCCACTCGGTTCGCAACACGTTTTCTTCAGCTGAGGGTTTGCTCAAGGGTTCCCATAATATCGAGCCAAACCCCGCTCCACGACGTGCAGAACGCAAGTCTGTTTCAAAGACCGGCCTGGCCTTTGGCGTACCCACCATGACGACCGGCACCGAGATCTCATTCACCAGGGTTACGAAAAAGTTCAGCATCTTCTCCGCACCCCCGGATGCGCGAACGCTCAAGTGCTGAATCTCATCAATCACCAGCAAACCGATGGCATAGGTGTTTGCCAGCTGCGACATGAGAGCAATCATTGTCTCCACGCTGTGGCGTTTTTCACCGTAGCGCCTGACATAATTTGTGGCGAGGATGGAATCGATTTCCCGGAAAAAATTGTGGCACAGACTTTTGAGGGAGCCGTCGTGGGGACAGTCGATTTTCAGGAATACGATTTGAGTGAAGTTATGTTCTGGGTGGTGAATCAACTGAGGGTAGGTTGCCAGAATGCGATTGAGCGAACTCGTTTTTCCAGACCCGGAACACCCAATGAACGCCAGGCTTTTCGCGGTCGATTCAACATGGTCAAACCGAAAATCTAACAGGTCTCCGCGCATGATGCGCTCGTAGCCATTCTGTATATGCGCAGAGAGGTCTCCGGTGGCCAGATTTCTGCCAACGTAACCCCCGCGTAGCATGACCGAGATTTTGGATTCCAGCTGAATATGGCGTGCTAACGGCTGAAAAAAGCCATCGAGCAACTGGGAGATGATATGAATTCTGGTCTCACCATCAAGGTATATATCCGCCGGGCGGAGCTTAATGCTTCCGCCGAGCCCGGCCTTTAGCTGTTTGCGTTCAAGGATCGGTGGCAACGCCTCGATCAACGGATTTCCCTGGTAGCTGGGCACGCCCGTCTCCCGGTATACCGCCTTCACCATCCCTGAGAGTAGAGTCATTCGTCATCTCCAAACAGCTCGTCGATAAAGTCCGGGAAACCGCCGTCATCCGGTTTGCCATGCAGGTAGGTTACCTCAGACTTTGGTTTGGTCTTGTCAGGCTGCCTTGCTTTCGTTTGTTCGGCCCTCTGGGCATCCCGCTCTTGCTTTCGATTGTCGCGTATACCCCTGACGGTCTCTGCTTTGGATTGCTTGAACACCGTGGGACGTGAACGTTCAGCGTCCTTGATGGTTTGGCTGACCAGGTTTTCGAGATTTCGTTTGCTTGTGGTTTCAGCAACCTTTGCGGCGCTGGCAGCTTGCCGCTGCTGTTCCTGACTGGCCCACAACTCCCACATCGACTTACCTCGATACTGGCGTGAACGATCTGTCAGAGAGCACACCCAGTATTCCGGGCTCCTTTCTTCGGGAAAAACATAGATATGGTCAGCAACTGCGGGGTCATAGGCCGCATACAGGTTGGTTACCCTGCGATCCCCGTTGCGATGCAGCCAACCGGATGCCAATAACTCCTTGGATGTGTAGTAAGCACCAAAACAGCTCACACCCAGATCGGACAAATAGGCCTTTTGCCTCGGCAACATAGCAATTCGTAGACCTTCTTCAGATGCATTCCTCAATCGACCAGTCCGGTATTGTATGCCCCAGTTCCAGATGTTGAGCGGGGTTAGTGCCATGTCATTGGGCATATCCGCATCACGATCATATTTTGGCAATACCGCGTACTGATTCCGGTGCAGAATCGAGGCGAGCATAATGCGGGTAAAATCATCCAGAGTCAGCGTTGCATCCAGCCGGTAATCCTTGCCTCCCTGCTTTCTGATTCTTGAACCTGTCACCACACCGGGCGCAAACGGTTTGAATTCAGCTTGTAGGGTACGGAAGTAACGCTCGACAATGCCTTTCGCATCGCCCCGGTAAGGCGGCGTGTTTTCAATCCGCACGCCGAAAGCCTTTTCCAGTGACTCTATCTGGTGACCCAGCAATTCTCCACGGTCTGCCAGGATAGCATCGGGGATTCCAACCGTGGGCCACTGGTCATCGGTAATCTCAAAGCCGTACCGGCCACACAGCTCAGTCTTGTCAGACACAGAGGTGTTCAAAGCACTCATGGCCGTCACATAAGATGGGTTTTCCAACCCCACGTAAAAGCCTGTCACCATGCGGCTGAAAACATCAACCACTACATATAGTGTGGGCCGCCCAATTACGCTCTGTCGGTCAGCGGATAACAGGTAGATATCGGCAATCGTCGCATCGATTTCATACCTTGAGCCTGGCCCCGGGACTCCCGCCGTAGCGGTACCAATCAATGGGCGAATGTCTTTCTGGTAGGAGATTCTGTTGGCCCGCAAGCGAATCCGGTCTGCTTTTTTGTATTCACGTTCGTAGAAATATCTCAGTTGAAGAACCGTTGGGTAATCCTCTCGTGACACATTGGAATTTCCCACCTCGAACATATCGATAAATCTTCTGTGGACATAGGGCATCGAGTGCCCCTTGTCGTTAACGTAGTGACGATCAAGCACGATTCGGAACATTCGTTCAATGGACGAATCAACCGTAATACCAGTACCCGGGGAGGTTTTCCGCGGCCGACCCAGTTTCTTCTTGGAAGTTTTCTTTTGGCCTTTTCCTCCGGATTTGCTGTAATCCGGTAACAGTGCGTTTGGTATCGATCCTCGCTGCCAGTACTGTCGCAAGTGCTTGTAGAGGGTTTTTCTTGGTGTGCCAGTAAGGTCGCTGCGGGCTTGTACCAACTGGCCCCTGCCACTGCGATAGTAAATTTCCTCGTCAGCAAGCAACGGAGCGATTAGTTGGTGTCTTTCGTCGCGTATTTTCTGGGCTTTTGTCCCTCGCTCAACAAAAACTAATGCCAGATAGGAGAAAGGATCGTCTGCCCGCCTGAGGGCTTCATCACGCATCCATTGGTCAATATGGGACGTTGTAACGACTTCGGGAAAAGCTTTGGCTGAATCAATGTCGATCCAGATAACAAATTTCCCTGAGATCGTCAGGACCCGGTATCGCTCTTCCCTTATCTGAACGACATCATTGATTCGCAGCATAACTCGCCCTCAACAATGTTATGTCCTCAACAACCTGGATATCGCCAGCCACCAATTGATTCCATGGAATTGAGATATCAAATGTCAGTGCCCGTAAAGCCATCAAGGCCCGTAATCGTGCCAGAGCAGTGCCAGGCTCCAGAGAATAAGACTGGTCAATCAACATCCCGACTTCGGGGAGTCTCGAGTTCGGATTCGCGTTCAGAGAGGCTAGGTACGTAGGAAGGCTATTGAAGAGTACCTCAGGGCTCTCGCCTTGGACTCTGGCAGAGTAGAGCAACTCCAGATTGTTCACCACGGTTTTGGGGATCTGCTTTTCGGTGACTAAATACCAGGAAACTTCTTTCCTTTGCCAATAGCGGCGCTCAAGTTCCAGCTTTTCGACCGTACGTGGGTCTTTGAGATCGGAGGAGGCTTTAACCTGAATAGCCATCCGCTGGGGCCCGGGCCCGGACGGTGCCGAGATATCAATAACGAAATCAGTGGACATGACTTGTGTACATCCGCCAATTTCGGGATGCCGAATGTTGGCTTCTTCAGCGAGAACCAGAGTGTCTTCTAGACGCAGGGGGAATTGCTCGCGGATGTCAGTGACGGCCGGGTTCCATTCGAGCAAGAGGAAGGCCGCCAGTTCCATATCGGAGAGGAGGTGATGGGTCCGTTGCGTCAGATGGCCCATTACCCGATGTGAACGGCCTTGGGAAGGTAGATCCCTCACAGTGAGCCAAGGGTGATAGTCCCTACCACTTCCTTTGCCTCGCTCTTCTTTGATCCACTTGCGGGTGCGATTGTCGAGCTTGTAGTCGGTCATTCCCTATTATTCCTGAGAAGAATGACCTGACTTTGCCACAACGCCCGAAAGTTACCAACTTTATTAAAAAGTTACCGACTTTTTTATGTTGTTACCAACTTTATTATGATCCCACAATTAGCGTCAGCCGGCCAGGGACTCTACTCGACCGTTACACTCTTCGCCAGATTCCGCGGCTGGTCCACGTCCGTGCCCTTCAGAACGGCCACATGATAGGACAGCAACTGCAGTGGCACGGTGTATACGATGGGCGCCGTGATGGCGTGCACTGACGGCACTTCCAGCACGTTCAGCCCGTCCTCGCTGCGAACACCGGCCGCCTTATCGGCGAATACGAAAAGCTGGCCACCGCGGGCGCGGACTTCCTCAAGATTGGATTTGAGCTTTTCCAGCAGATCGTTGTTGGGCGCCACGGTCACTACGGGCATTTCACTGTCCACCAGCGCCAGCGGGCCGTGTTTGAGTTCGCCGGCGGGGTAGGCTTCGGCGTGAATGTAGGAGATTTCCTTGAGCTTGAGCGCGCCTTCCAGGGCTACTGGGAACATGGCGCCACGGCCCAGAAACAGGCTGTGGTGCTTGTCCATAAAGGACTGGGACATCTCGGCAATCTGGGGGTCCAGCGCCAACATCTGCTCCACCTGACCGGGCACCAGGCGGATGGCCTGCACAATTTCAGCTTCTTTTTCCTCATCCAGGCCGTTGTGGCGAGCCAGGGCCAGGGTGAAGATCAGCAGGGCCGTAAGCTGGGTGGTAAACGCCTTGGTGGAGGCCACGCCAATTTCCGGACCGGCCTGGGTCATGATTACCAGATCCGACTCCCGCACCAGGGAACTGCCGGGTACGTTACAGATGGCCATGGCAGCACGGAATCCGGCCTTTTTGGCCTGGCGCAGAGCGGCCAGGGTATCGGCTGTCTCGCCGGACTGGGAAATACAGAGAAACAGCGTGTCCTGCTGGATCACGTGCTTGCGATACCGGAACTCGGACGCGACTTCCACCGAGCAGGGCACGCCGGCCAGGTCTTCGATCCAGTAGCGAGCCACCATGCCGGCGTGGTAGCTGGTGCCACAGGCAATGATCTGTACGTGGCGAACGTTGTCCAGCAGGTTGCCCGCCTGGGTGCCCAGAGCCTGCTCCAGCACCCTCGTCTGGGTGATGCGACCTTCAGTGGTGGCCTGAATCACCCGGGGCTGCTCGTAGATTTCCTTGAGCATGAAGTGGCGGTACTCGCCCTTTTCGGCGGCATCGGCACTGTGTTCAAAGCGCGTCACCGGGCGGTCAACCGGGTTGCCTTCGCGGTCGTGGATCTTGGTGCTGCCCTTGTGGATATCGGCGATATCGCCTTCCTCAAGAAACATGAAACGGTCGGTTACCGGTAGCAGGGCCAGTTGATCCGAGGCGATGAAATTTTCGCCAATGCCCACACCCACCACCAGCGGGCTTCCTTCCCGGCATACCACAAGGTGATCCGGCTCGTCCGCGTGAACCACTGCAAGCGCAAACGCACCGCGCAAGTGTTCGATTGCCGCTTTTACCGCGTCATAAAGGGTCTGGACGTCCGCTTTTCGATACTGCTGCTCAATCAGGTGGGCGACCACCTCGGTATCGGTCTGTGAGGTGAATTCGAAGCCGTCGGCCTTCAGTTCTTCCCGCAGTTCCTGGTAGTTCTCGATGATGCCGTTATGAACAATGGCTAGCCGGTCGCCGGACATATGGGGATGGGCATTGATCTGTGAGGGTTCACCGTGGGTAGCCCAGCGAGTGTGGGCAATGCCGGTGCTGCCACTCATGGGGGTGGCGGTGACTGCCTCGTCGAGAGCCGCCACCTTACCCACTTCCCGGGCCCGGTTGATGGCGCTGTTGCTGTCGATAATGGCCATGCCGGCGGAATCGTAACCGCGATATTCAAGCCGGCGCAGGCCTTCCAGCAGAATGCCCTGAACGTCCCTTTCCGATACTGCCCCTACGATTCCACACATAACTTTCGCACCTTAAATAATTTGCCAGACCGGCTCGGATAATTTGCCGGGTCGGCTCGCCGCTGATTCAGTCTTTCCGTGTTGGCCGTTGCCAATCGGCGATATTGCGCTGTTTGCCCCGGGCAACGGCGAGTTCGCCATTCTCTACGTCGCGGGTGATGGTCGAGCCGGCACCAATCGTGACATTGTCTGCCAGGGAAACCGGCGCCACCAGTGAGGTATTGGAACCCACGAAAACGCCATCGCCCATCCGGGTCTGGTGTTTGTTCACCCCATCATAATTGCAGGTGATGGTTCCTGCACCCACATTCACATTGCGGCCAAGGGTAGCGTCACCCACGTAGCTCAGGTGGTTGATCTTACTTCCTTCACCCACAACCGCTTTCTTGGTTTCAACGAAGTTGCCCACTTTGGTGTGGTCCGCCAACGCGGTTCCGGGCCGCAGTCGGGCGAACGGGCCAATCTGGGCATTCCGCCCCACCCTGGCACCATCGATGACCGAGTTGGCCTCGATATGGGTGTCCCCACCGATGTGGCAGTTGCGCAACAGGCAGTTGGGGCCGACGCTGACGCCCGTTTCCAGGGTGACTTTTCCTTCAAACACGGCATTGATATCGATCAGCACATCCTGACCAATAATCAGCTCGCCACGAACATCAATCCGTGCGGGGTCGGCCAGGGTGGCGCCCTCGGTCATCAGCCGGTTGGCCTGTTGCTGTTGGTACCAGCGTTCAAGGCCGGCGAGCTGGAGCCGATTGTTGACGCCTTGCACTTCGTACTCGGTTTCCGGCTGGGCCACTTCTACGGCGATGCCTTGTTCGGCAGCCATGGCGATGATGTCGGTGAGATAGTACTCGCCCTGGGCATTGGCATTGGAGAGCTGCGGCAGCCAGGCTTTGAGATGGCCTGCAGACACCGCGAGGATGCCGGTGTTTACCTCAGTGATGGTCTTCTGCTGGTCAGTGGCATCCTTCTGCTCGACGATCGCCGTCACTTTCCCCTGGTTATCCCTGAGAATACGGCCGTAACCATCCGGGTTGTCCAGGGTCACCGTAAGCAACCCAATGGATTGGTCACTCACCCGAGAGACCAGTTCTTCCAGGGTTTCCCGACGGGTCAGTGGCACGTCGCCGTAGAGAATAAGCACGCTGGCATTGTCCGGAAGATTGGGCAGGGCCTGCGCCACCGCATGGCCCGTGCCCAGCTGCTGCTCCTGCAAGGCCCACTGAACGTCCTCAGCCGAGGTGATTTCCCGGACCTGGTCGGCGCCGTGCCCGATCACTCCGTGGATCCGCTCGGCGCCCAGTTGCCGCGCCGTGTCCATCACATGGTGAAGCATGGGCTTGCCGGCGATGCGGTGAAGAACCTTGGGCAGGGAGGATTTCATGCGGGAACCCTGACCGGCGGCCAGAATTACAACGTGCAGCGGCTTCATAGCGTCGCGCTCCAACGAATCGGGTCAGTATCAATAAAAAAGCCGCGTCCTGTTTGAGTGGCGCAGCGGAATTTTCCCCTACGCCGCCTGTTCAGGATGCGGCTTCTTGGTTCAGGTGGCGAACCGGAGGCTAATGGAATTAGCGGGACCGGTTGCGCAGTTTCTGAATGGTTCGCAGCTGGGCGGCAGCTTCAGCAAGCTCGACTGCTGCCCGCGAATATTCAAATTCACCTGTCTTGTTCGCCAGTGCCTTCTCGGCTTCTTTCTGGGCTTCCAGCGCCGCAGCTTCGTCCACATCCTTGGCACGGACTGCTGTGTCAGCCATCAGGGTAATCAGATTCGGCTGCACTTCCAGATAACCTCCGGAAACGTACAGTATTTCCTCTTTCCCGTCCTGCTTTACAATTCTCACGGCGCCAGGCTTCAACGCGGTCAGCAGGGGCGCGTGCCCGTACTGAATACCCATCTCACCCTCGGTACCGGTCGCTGTCAGTGTCTCGACCAGCCCGGAGTAGATCTTCTCTTCGGCACTTACCACGTCACAATGTACGGTCATAGCCATTTCTGATGCCTCTTGGGTCTGAACGAGAAGGAAGAATTACTTCTTCTTTCCTTCCTTCTCTTTCATGGCCTTCGCTTTCTCAATCGCTTCTTCGATACCGCCACACATGTAGAACGCCTGCTCTGGCATATCGTCGTATTCGCCGTTGAGAATGCCTTCGAAGCTGGCGATGGTCTCTTTCAGAGACACGTACTTACCGGGGGAACCGGTGAATACTTCCGCTACGTGGAAAGGCTGCGACAGGAACCGCTCAATCTTACGGGCACGGGATACGGTCAGCTTATCTTCTTCTGACAGTTCATCCATACCCAGAATGGCGATGATGTCTTTCAGCTCTTTGTAACGCTGCAGTACGTTCTGTACGCCACGGGCAACGTCGTAATGCTGCTGCCCGATCACCAGAGGATCGAGCTGGCGCGAGGTGGAGTCCAGTGGATCGATCGCCGGGTAGATACCCTTGGAAGCGATGTCACGGCTCAGTACCACGGTCGCATCGAGGTGCGAGAAGGTGGTGGCCGGTGACGGGTCAGTCAGGTCGTCCGCCGGTACGTATACCGCCTGGATGGAGGTGATGGAACCGTCTTTGGTGGAGGTAATACGCTCCTGCAGCTCACCCATCTCCTGGGCCAGTGTCGGCTGATAGCCTACCGCAGAGGGCATACGGCCCAGCAGTGCGGATACTTCAGTACCAGCCAGGGTATAACGGTAGATATTGTCGACGAACAGCAGAACGTCACGACCTTCGTCACGGAATTTCTCTGCCATGGTGAGACCGGTCAGGGCCACACGCAGACGGTTTCCGGGGGGCTCGTTCATCTGGCCGTAAACCATCGCTACTTTATCAAGGACGTTGGAGTCCTTCATTTCGTAGTAGAAGTCGTTACCTTCACGGGTCCGCTCACCAACACCGGCGAATACCGACAGACCGGAGTGCTCTTTGGCGATGTTGTTGATAAGTTCCATCATGTTGACGGTCTTACCAACGCCGGCGCCGCCGAACAGGCCTACTTTACCGCCCTTGGCAAACGGGCAGATCAGGTCGATAACCTTGATGCCGGTTTCCAGCAGGTCGGCAGACGCTGCCTGGTCTGCGTAGCCCGGTGCTTTGCGGTGGATAGCCCAACGCTCTTCTTCGCCAATGTCGCCCTGCTCGTCGATGGGGCGACCCAGTACGTCCATGATGCGGCCCAGTGTCTGGGTGCCCACAGGGACGGAGATCGGCTTGCCGGTGTTATCGGCTTTCAGGCCACGCTTGAGGCCTTCGGTGCTGCCCATGGCGATAGTACGGACAATGCCGTCGCCCAGCTGCTGCTGGACTTCCAGAGTTGTCTCACCACCTTCAAGCAGCAGTGCGTCGTAAACGCCCGGAACGGAGTCACGTGGAAATTCCACGTCGATAACCGCGCCTATGATCTGAACGATGTGTCCGCTACTCATGCTCGGTTCCTCGTTATCTTGATAGTCAATAAAACCAGTAGGATTGTGGGCAGGATCAGACCGAAGCCGCGCCGCTCACAATCTCCGAAATTTCTTGCGTAATAGCTGCCTGACGGGCCTTGTTGTATGCCAACTGGAGCTCGTCAATGATGCTGCCCGCGTTATCTGTCGCGCTCTTCATGGCAATCATCCGCGCAGCCTGCTCGCAGGCCAGATTCTCTACCACTCCCTGATACACCTGGGATTCGATATAGCGTGGCAGCAGCCCATCCAGGATGGGGCGTGAATCAGGCTCGTAGATGTAATCCCACTGGTGACCGACTTCTTCGTCCAGGCCTTCCGGCAATGGCAGAAGCTGCTCGGATTTCGGCTGCTGGGTCATGGTGTTTACAAACTCGTTGTAAATCACAAAAAGACGGTCAATCTTGCCTTCTTCGAATGCATCAAGCATGACCTTGACGTTGCCGATGAGCTTTTCCGCGTTCGGGTTGTCACCCAGGTGAGTCAGGGCTGCCACCACGTTTCCGCCGTAACTGCGGAAAAACGAGGCACCCTTTTGCCCGATGGCGCAGAGATCAGTCTCAACGCCCTGTTCCTTCCACTGCTTCATTTCACGTACGAGCAGTTTGAAGGCGTTACCGTTCAGGCCACCGCACAATCCCCGGTCAGAGGAGACCACGATGTAACCCACGCGCTTCACTTCGCGATCACGCATGAACGGATGCACGTAATCCTTGTTGGACTTCGCGATGTGTCCGATTACCTGCCGCATCTTCTCCGCATAAGGGCGGGTAGCCTTCATGCGTTCCTGAGCCTTGCGCATTTTGCTCGCAGCCACCATTTCCATGGCGCTGGTGATCTTCTGCGTGCTCTTGATGCTGCCGATCTGGTTGCGTATTTCTTTTCCTGCGGCCATATGTCACTGCCTTTTCAAGTTAGACACTCAAGTGGACCAGAAAACCCGCGCCTGCGGGCTTTCTCGTGTTACCAGCTTTGAGTGGTCTTGAATTTCTCCAGAGCAGCTTTCAGGCCGGCCATGATGTCGTCATCATACTTGCCTTCGGCGCCAATCTTATCGAGCAGGTCTTTCTGCTCGGCGCGCATCCAGTCCAGAAGCTGTGCTTCGAACTTGACGACATTATTGACTTCAACATCGTCCAGGAAGCCTTCGTTCGCTGCGTACAGTACGGTACCCATTTCGGCAACGGACATCGGGCTGTACTGGTTCTGCTTCATCAGTTCGGTGACCCGCTGACCGTGCTCGAGCTGGTTCCGCGTGGCTTCGTCCAGGTCCGATGCGAACTGGGCGAAAGCCGCCAGTTCACGGTACTGGGCCAGCGCCAGACGGATGTTACCGCCGAGCTTCTTCATGATCTTGGTCTGGGCCGAACCACCCACCCGTGAAACCGAAATACCGGCGTTCATTGCCGGACGGATACCGGAGTTGAACAGGTTGGTTTCCAGGAAGATCTGACCGTCGGTGATGGAAATCACGTTGGTCGGAACGAACGCAGATACGTCGCCAGCCTGGGTTTCGATAATCGGCAATGCCGTCAGGGAACCAGTCTTGCCCTTCACTTCGCCGTTGGTCAGCTTTTCAACTTCGTCGGCGTTGATCCGGGATGCACGCTCCAGCAGACGGGAGTGCAGATAGAAAACGTCACCGGGATAGGCTTCACGGCCCGGCGGACGACGCAACAGCAGGGAAATCTGACGATAGGCGACGGCCTGCTTGGACAGGTCATCGTAAACAATCAGAGCGTCTTCGCCGCGGTCACGGAAGTATTCACCCATGGAAGTACCGGCGTAGGGTGCCAGGAACTGCATGGCAGCCGGATCGGCGGCACCGGCGGCGACCACGATGGTGTGATCCATAGCGCCGTGCTCTTCCAGCTTGCGAACAACCTGGGCGATAGACGACTGCTTCTGGCCGACAGCCACGTAGATACACTTGATGCCGGTGTTTTTCTGGTTGATGATCGCGTCGATGGCGACGGCGGTCTTACCAATCTGGCGGTCACCGATGATCAGCTCACGCTGGCCACGGCCTACCGGTACCATGGTGTCGATCGCTTTCAGACCGGTCTGGACCGGCTCGTCAACCGACTGACGTGCGATAACGCCAGGTGCGACTTTTTCGACCGGCGAGGTCAGGGTGTTGCCCAGTTCGCCCTTGCCGTCGATCGCGTTACCCAGGCCGTCAACGACACGGCCCAGCAGTTCCGGGCCGACCGGAACTTCCAGAATACGGCCGGTACAACGAACTTTCTGGCCTTCGGCCAGTTCCTCGTACTCACCCAGTACCACCGCACCGACGGAGTCACGCTCCAGGTTCAGTGCCATGCCGTAAGTACCGTTGGCGAATTCGATCATCTCGCCGTACATAACGTCGGCCAGACCATGAATCCGTACGATACCGTCAGAAACGGAAAGGATCGTACCTTCGTTTTTTGCTTCGGAAGAGATGTCGAGCTTTTCGATTCTCTTCTTGATGATGTCACTGATCTCGGATGGATTCAGTTGCTGCATGCCTTTGTCCTCAAACCTTGTGCTGAAATCAGGAGCCCATGGCTCTGGCCATTCTGGCCAGCTTGCCACGAACTGAAGCGTCGATAACCAGGTCGCCTGAACGTATAACGACTCCGCCGATCAATGATTGATCAACTGAAGTTTCAAGCTCTACCTTGCGCTCCAGCTTTTTGGACAGCGCGTCGATCAGTTTCTGCTGCTGTTCGGCGGTCAGTTCGAATGCACTGCTGACCTTCAGGCTGACCGTGCGCTCAAGATCGGCACGGTAAAGGCTGAACAACTCCGAAACGGCAGGCAGAAGAGCCAGGCGCTTGTTTTCAGCGAGAATCGACAGGAAATTTCTGAGTGCTTCCGGCAGCGGCTCTTCAAAGCAGTCTGCGAAGAGTTCCGCCTTGCGCTGCTCAGACAGGCCCGGTTTGGCCAGAATTTTCTTTACCTCTTGGTCAGCCGCGACCGCTGCCGTGAAAGCCAGAGCCTGATCCCAAAGATCAACGGCGTTCTGTTCCTTCGCGGCATCAAATACGGCTTTCGCGTAGGGTCGGGCTAACGTAATCAGTTCTGCCATGATGACCCTCGCTTAGAGTTCTGCGGCCAGCTTGTCCAGCATCTCGCTGTGAGCTTTGGCGTCGACGGAGCGTTCCAGAATTCTCTCGGCACCGACAACAGCGATACTCGCTACTTCTGCCCTGAGTGCTTCACGAGCCTGAACGCGCTCCTGTTGAATTTCCGCCTGTGCCTGCTCAATGAGTTTCTCGCCTTCTTTGCGAGCATCATCCTTTGAGGCTTCCACGATCTGGGCGGCACGCTTGTTGGCCTGGTCAATCAGGCTCGCAGCTTCTTCTTTCGCTTTGTGCAGTTCCTTTGAGGCTTTTTCCTGCGCAAGCTCCAGATCAAGCGATGCACGGTCTGCGGCAGAAAGGCCGTCAGCAATTTTCTTCTGGCGCGCTGCCATGGCCTCGGTAATCGGAGGCCATACATATTTGACGCAGAACCAGACGAAAATAGCGAAGGCAATCGATTGCCCTATTAACGTAAGGTTTATATTCACGGCAATGTACCTCTTGCTATTTGTTGCATCCCGGTGTCCGAAAAACCGGGCGCCCTTCTCTCAGGAAGCGTAACGCCCGCCTTGCGACCGAATTAGCCAGCAACAACGAAGATCAGGTACATCGCGATACCAACACCGATCATGGGAACGGCGTCCAGCAGACCGGCCATGATGAAGGCTTTGGTCTGAAGCTGGTTGCCCAGTTCCGGCTGACGTGCAGTAGATTCAAGCAGCTTGCCACCGAGCAGACCGAAACCAATGCCAGCGCCCAGGGCGCCCAGTCCGATGATCAGTGCGGCTGCGATAAATACCATTTCCATTGAAGACTCCTCAGTTTTCTCAGATAGTTAAGGGTTTGTTTGCTAAATCGTTTATCAGTGATCTTCGTGCGCGGCGCTGAGGTAGACCACAGCCAGCGTTGTAAAGATAAAGGCCTGTAGTGTTATTACCAGGATGTGGAAGATGGCCCAGGGCACGTTCAGCGTCCACTGGATCCAGAATGGTAACAAGGCAATCAGGATGAATACGACCTCACCGGCATACATGTTGCCGAACAGACGCAGTGCAAGGCTGACCGGCTTGATGATCAATGCCAGCAGTTCCAGCACCAGGTTGAAAGGCACCAGTGACCAGTGGTTGAAAGGTGTAAATGAAAGCTCTTTGGCGAAGCCGACCGGGCCTTTTACCTTGAAGCTGTAAAAGAGGATCAGGAGGAAAACCCCAAGCGCGATACCAAAGGTTCCGTTCGGATCGGTGGTAGGCACGATCTTGAAATATTCCAGCCCCATTGCGTGTGCAATCGACGGAATATAGTCAACCGGAATCAGTTTGAGAGAGTTCATCAGGAAGATCCAGACGAACATAGTCAAAGCCAACGGGGCAATGATCGGGTTCTTACCGTGGAAAACGTCCCGCACCACGCCCTGGATAAACTCGATCGACATTTCGACAAAGTTCTGCAGACCACTGGGCGTGTCGGTGGTCGCCTTTTTGGCGACATACCGGAACAACCCGATAAATAGCAGGCCCATGGCTATAGACCAGCCCATGGTGTCAACGTGGATCGCCATGAAACCCATGTCCATAGCTTCCTGCCCGGTCCGGGCCATGGTCCAGGTTGCTTCCTCGACGACGGTTCCGTCGGCCCGCTCATAGCCTGCCGGCAACTTGCCGTAAGTCAGGTTAGTGAGGTGGTGCTTTATATACTCTACTGGGGTACCAGCTGCCATACTGCTCTCGTCCAGTCATCGCTGCGGTCTTGGCCGAATGAACCAGCGCATCAGCGGGTTCACTACAACCATCACAGCAAAAGTGAATAACAGAGCCAATACGTGTACCGGCTCTATCAAGATGAAAACGGCCGTAAAAAAAACGGCGGTCAGAGCGAGCTTGATCGATTCCGCTCTGAACATGTCGCCCACTACCAGTTGCGCATGTCGGGCGCCTTCATACCGGTACATTCGATGGGCAAAATACGCGTTTGGTATGACAAAAATAAGACCGCCAATCACGGCGGAATAACCTGCCAAACGGCTTTCGAGACTCCACAACAGACCCATAATCAGAATCAGGCCCAGTTCAATCGCCAGCCACTTTAAAAACGGTAACTGGGTAATGCGCTTTCTGGTATTCGGCATCGGACCTGCCTGCCAGGGTTTCTGAATGCTCAACCTGTGTACATCGCCGGCAAGCGCACGGAGTCAATGCAAGCGCGCGAAATTATATGTGTTAACCGAAAGTTGATCAACAGAGGCCGAAGCAAAACTTGATGGAAAAATGATCAGATTAG